>DATLUT010000052.1:0-7767 GCA_035532975.1 Allostellaceae bacterium | reverse complement strand
ACCATCTGCGTCGCGATGCCGGGCGTGCCGGCGGCAACGCAAGTGATGGCGCTCGATCTTGCCGGCGTCATGGTCAGTGCCGGCGCCGCTTGTTCGTCCGGGAAGGTGCGCCGCAGCCACGTGCTCGACGCCATGGGCGTGGCCGAGCGCGATGCCGAATGCGCCATCCGGATCAGCCTGGGCTGGAGCACGACCGCGGCCGAGATCGACCATCTGGTCGACGCCTGGGGCGCGCTCTATGCCCGGACAAGGGCCTCCGCCGCATGACAGCCGCGGTCGCCCGCCGGCTCAACGCGATGCCGGTCTATCTCGATTATCACGCGACGACGCCGTGCGATCCGCGCGTGGTCGAGGCGATGTTGCCGTGGTTCACCGAGAAGTTCGGCAATCCGCATTCGCTCACCCATGCCTACGGCCGCGAGGCCGAGCAGGCGGTCGAGCAGGCACGCGCGCAGCTCGCCGATCTGGTTGGCGCCGATCCACGTGAGATCGTCTTCACCTCGGGCGCGACCGAAGCCAACAACATGGCGGTCAAAGGCGCGGCGCGCTTCCATCGCCAATTCGGCAAGGACGGCGTCGTGACGCTCGTCACCGAGCACAAATGCGTGCTCGAAAGCGCTCGCGCAATGGAGTGCGACGGTTGCCGTGTCGCGATCCTGCCGGTCGATCGCGACGGCCTCGTCGATCTCGATCGCCTGACGCGCGCCATCGACGACAAGACCGCGATCGTCTCGGTGATGGCGGCACACAACGAGATCGGCGTGATTCAGCCGATCAAGGAGATCGCCGCGTTGGCGCATGCGAAGGGTGCGCTGTTCCACACTGATGCGGCGCAGGCGGTCGGCAAGGTCGCGCTGAACGTCGCCGACCTCGGCGTCGACCTGATGTCGATCTCGGGCCACAAGGTTTACGGGCCCAAGGGTATCGGCGCGCTCTATCTGCGCCGCCGGCCGCGGGCACGCATCGAGCCGCTGTTCGACGGCGGCGGCCAGGAGCGCGGCATGCGCTCGGGAACGCTACCCGTGCCGCTGATCGTCGGGCTGGGTCAGGCTGCCGTTTTGGCCAAGGCCGAGATGGCGGGCGAGGCGCAGCGTCTTCTGGCGCTGCGCGCGCGGTTCCTCGCCGGCCTGCGCGCCAAGGTTCCGGACGTGGTCCTCAACGGCGATGCCGAGCGGCGCCTACCGGGCAATCTCAACGTGAGTTTTCCGGGCGCCACAGCCGTCGACCTGATCGCAGCCTGTCCCGGCTTGGCGCTGTCGACCGGCTCGGCCTGCACCGCGGCAGAGGTCGAGCCCTCCTATGTGCTGCGCGCGCTGGGCGTCGGCGACGATCTTGCCGCGGCATCGTTGCGCATCGGCCTTGGCCGCTTCACGACCGCGACCGAGGTCGATTTTGCGGTCGATACGCTGGCGGCCGCGGTCCTGCGGTTGCGCGCCCGTGAGCCGGTGACAAGCGCCGCCGCCGGCATTACATAAGGGTTGGAGAGTCCAATGGCCCTAAGACAGGCAATGATAGTGACCGACGCGGCAGCCCAGCGCATCCAGGCGCTGCTGGCCAAGCGGGGTAAGCCGTCGGCGGGTATCCGCATCGGCGTGCGCGCTCGCGGCTGCTCGGGGTTGACCTACACGCTCGAATACGCCGACGAGAAGGGCAGGCTCGACGAGGTGATCGAAGACAAGGGCGTCACCATTCTGATCGATCCCAAGGCAACGATGTTCATCATCGGCACTGAGATGGATTACGTCGAGGACAAGCTGCAATCGGGCTTCACCTTCCGCAATCCGAACGAGAAGGGCCGGTGCGGCTGCGGCGAGTCGTTCCACGTCTGAGTCGCGTATCGCGTCGATGAAGCTGTTCCAAATCGAAGAGCCCGAAGGCGCGCCGCTTTCGGCTGAAGGACCGGGCGCCGCGGTCGGCATCGACTTGGCCGCCGGTTCCGCCGCCGTTGCCATTGCACTCGGCGGTAACGCCGAAATCCTGCCTGGTGCAGGGGGAGAACAACGGCTCGAGACGGTGGGGCAGGGGGTCGAGGCGGTCCTGCTGGCGTTACGCGCGCGCGCCGAGAAGCAACTAGCGCGGCCCGTGACCCACGCCGTGATCGCGACCGAGGACGGGCGGGCCAGCTCGGCGTTGTCAGCCGCGGCCGAGGCCGCCAGCCTTGCCGTGCTGCGCGTGGTGACGCGGCACGCTGCGGCGGGCGGCGATACGGCCGTCGATGCCGCGGCGCTGGGCGCGGCGCGGATGGCGGAGGATTTGGCGCCGCAGGCTGGTATAACGACGCCCTGAGCCTGACGGGATGACGGATTGGAATCGTATATGCCCAAGATGACCTTTATCGAGCGTGACGGGACCCGCAAGACGGTTGATGCGCCGGTCGGCCTGTCCGTGCTCGAGATCGCGCACCAGAACGACGTCGACATCGAGGGCGCTTGCGAAGGCTCGTTGGCTTGCTCGACCTGCCATGTGATCGTCGAGCCGGAGTGGTACGAACTGCTGAAGGACGCGACCGAGGACGAGGAGGACATGCTCGATCTCGCCTTCGGCCTGACCAAGACCTCGCGCCTCGGCTGCCAGATCGTGATCACCGAAGAGCTCGATGGCCTCGTCGTGCGCCTGCCGCAGGTGACGCGCAATATGATGAGCACCTGATGGATATGACGCTCGCTCCCGGCGCGCGGGTGGTCGTCGCCATGTCGGGCGGCGTCGACAGCTCGACCGTGGCGGCGCTGCTGGTCGAAGGCGGTTATGACGTCGTCGGCGTGACGCTGCAGCTTTACGAACACGGCCAAGCAACCGGCCGCAAGGGCGCGTGCTGCGCCGGGCAGGACATCCACGACGCGGCGCGGGTCGCCGAGACGCTCGGCATTCCCCATTACGTGCTCGATTACGAGAAGCGCTTTCGCACCGCGGTGATCGACGAATTCGCCGATTCCTACATCGCCGGCGAGACGCCGGTGCCGTGCGTTCGCTGCAACGAAACGGTGAAGTTCAACGATCTGCTCGCCGTCGCGCGCGACCTCGGCGCGCACGCGCTCGCGACCGGCCACTATGCGCGCCGCGTCGACGGCCTCGCCGGGCCGGAGCTGCATCGCGCCGCCGATGCCAGCCGCGACCAGAGCTATTTCCTCTATCGCACGACGCGCGAGCAGCTCGATTTCCTGCGCTTCCCGCTCGGCGAACTGCGCAAAGATGAAACCCGCGCGCTGGCGGCGCGCTTTGCGCTGCCGGTGGCGCAGAAGCCCGACAGCCAGGACATCTGCTTCGTGCCGAGCGGACGCTATGACGCACTCATTGCAAAGCTGCGGCCCGGCGCAATCGAGCCAGGCGATATCGTCGACGAGGCGGGACGCGTGCTCGGACGGCATGACGGCGTCATCCATTTCACGGTCGGCCAGCGCAAGGGTCTCGGCGTCGCCGGCGGCGAGCCGCTCTACGTGCTGCGGCTCGATCCGGCCAATCGGCACGTCGTTGTCGGACCGCGCGAAAGCCTCGCCGCCCGGCAGGTGGTCTTCGACCGCGTCAACTGGCTCGGGCCGAGCCATGTCGCATGGCCTATCCGCGCCGCCGTCAAGCTGCGGTCAGCACAGCCGCCGATGAATGCGACAGTATCGCTCGACGGCGCGCGCGGCGCGGCGGTGCTCGACGAGCCCGCATTCGGCGTGGCGCCTGGCCAGGCCTGCGTCGCCTATGACGGTGATCGCGTGCTGGGCGGCGGCTGGATCGCGCGCGCCTGAGCGCCGCTAGACTTGCCGCGCGCGCGGCGCTCCCTGATACTGCGCCGCCATGACCGCCGCCAAGAAACCCCGCGAAACCGTCAAGAAAGTCGTGCTCGCCTATTCGGGCGGGCTCGACACGTCCGTCATTCTGCGCTGGCTCCAGGAGACCTATGGCTGCGAGGTGGTGACCTTCACTGCCGATATCGGCCAGGGCGAAGAGCTCGCGCCGGCGCGCAAGAAGGCCGAGCTCATGGGCGTGAAGCAGATCTTCGTCGAGGATTTGCGCGAGGAATTCGTGCGTGATTTCGTCTTTCCGATGTTCCGGGCGAACCCGCTCTACGAAGGTCAGTACCTGCTCGGCACCTCGATCGCGCGGCCGCTGATCGCCAAGCGCCAGATCGAGATCGCCGAAGCGACCGGCGCCGACGCCGTGGCGCACGGCGCGACTGGCAAGGGCAACGACCAAGTACGCTTCGAGCTGGCCTATTACGCGCTCAAGCCCGACATCAAGGTGATCGCGCCATGGCGCGAATGGGAGCTCAACTCGCGCACCAAGCTGATCGAATACGCCGCGCGGCACCAGATTCCGATCGCCAAGGACAAGCGCGGCGAGGCGCCGTTCTCCACCGATGCCAACCTTTTGCACATTTCCGCCGAGGGCAAGGCGCTCGAGGATCCATGGCACGAGCCCGAGGAATTCGTCTACAGCCGGACGGTGGCGCCCGAGAAGGCGCCCGACCAGCCGGAATACGTCGAGATCGAATTCACCAAGGGCGATCCGGTCGCGGTCGACGGCAAGGCGCTGTCGCCGGCGGCGCTGCTCGCGCGGCTCAACGAGCTCGGCGGCATGCACGGCATCGGCCGGCTCGACCTGGTCGAGAACCGCTTCGTTGGCATGAAATCGCGTGGCGTCTACGAGACCCCGGGCGGCACCATCCTGCATGCGGCGCATCGCGGCATCGAGAGCATCACGCTCGACCGCGGTGCCGCGCACCTCAAGGACGAGCTCATGCCGCGCTATGCCGAGCTCGTCTACAACGGCTTCTGGTTCTCGCCCGAGCGCGTCATGCTCCAAGCGCTGATCGACAAGAGCCAGGAAAGCGTCGCCGGTACGGTGCGCCTCAAGCTCTACAAGGGCGCGGCGCGCGTCGTCGGGCGCAAATCGCCGCGCAGCCTCTATAGCCTCGCGCATGTGACGTTCGAGGCCGATCAGGTCTACGACCAGCGCGACGCCGAAGGCTTCATCAAGCTCAATGCGCTGCGGCTGCGGCTGGCCGCGCGCCTCCGCCGCAAATAAGTCACGCGCGGTCACCAAGTTATCCCGAGCAGCGATTTGGCTGCGACGGTCTAAGGTACTGAGGGATAACTGAAATACCGGCGAACCGAGCCGCGAACTGACTGCGCGGAATCCTTTTTTTTGCCATGATCGGTGACCATCTTGCTGTGCAGTGCCCATAGCAAAAGGGGAATGGAACCATGGGTTCGCGCATTGGCATTTCGATGGTGGCGGTCGCTATGCTGCTTTCGGCTTGCGGCACGTCGCCTGGTGACCGAGGCCTGTCGGGCGCCGGTATCGGCGCGGCGGGTGGCGCAGTGGTCGGAGCGCTGGTTGGCGCGCCTCTCGCGGGCGCGGCGATCGGCGCCGGTGTCGGTGCCGCGACCGGCATGGCGACCAGCCCGTCGAACGTTTACCTCGGCAAGCCGGCCTGGGAACAGTAACCGGCGCAACGACAGTCTTTGGCTGACGACTTCGCCCCCTCGGGATCGCTCCCGAGGGGGCGTTGCTTTGTCCGAAGCCCTAGAGTGCCGGCTCGGGCAGTCCGCGCCTGCGGCAGGCCGCGACCAGCGTATTACGCAAGAGGCAGGCAATCGTCATCGGGCCGACACCACCGGGCACCGGCGTGATCGCGCCGGCAACCTGTCGCGCCTCGGCGAACGCGACGTCGCCGACGAGCCGGCTCTTGCCATCGCCAACGGCGACACGATTGATGCCCACGTCGATGACCGTAGCGCCTGGCTTGATCCAGTCGCCGCGCACCATCTCAGGCCGCCCGACGGCGGCGACCAGCAGATCGGCCCGGCGTGCCACGGCCGGCAGGTTCCGTGTCCGCGAATGCGCCACGGTCACCGTGCAATGCTCGCCGAGCAGTAGCGCCGCCATTGGCTTGCCGACGATGTTAGACCGTCCGAGCACCACCGCTTCGGCACCCGCGAGAGCTTTGCCCAGGCTTTCGCGCGCCAGCAACAGACAGCCATAAGGCGTGCACGGCACCAACGCGCGGCCGCCGCTCCACAACCGGCCGACATTCCCGGGATGAAAGCCGTCGACGTCCTTGGCAGGATCGATCGCCTCGATCACGCGCTGCGCGTCGATCTGTTTGGGCAGGGGCAACTGGACCAGAATGCCATCGACCGCGTCGTCGGCATTGAGCTGCGCCACCAGGCGCAGCAATTCGGCCTCGCTCGTCGTGGCCGGCAGTCGATGGGTGAAGCCCTTGAGGCCGGCCTCGTCGGTCGCCTTGGTCTTGCTCGTGACGTAAACCTGGCTCGCCGGATCCTCGCCGACCAACACTGCCGCCAGGCCGGGCACCACGCCGTGCGCCGTCTTGAGCGCAGCGGCCGCGCGCGCCACGTCGGTGCGCAACCGCGCGGCGACGGCCTTGCCGTCGATCAGTCGGGCTTCAGCCATCGGGTCAAACCTTGTTGGAGTCGTGAGCCGAGCGCCGTGGGATCGCCGGCGATACGGACGAGCTTGCGTCGGCCGGCCGTGCCGGCGGCGATGCTCAGATCACTCTTGCGCAGGCCGAAATGGCTCGCCAGCAGCCGAATGAGCGCGGCATTCGCCTCGCCGTCGCGCGGCGGTGCGTGGACGGCAAGCTTCAAGGCGACGCCGCCATCGGCCTCATCGCTGAGACCAAGCACGCGGTCCTGCGCGGCTTTGGGCGTTATGCGGACGGCCAGCGTCGCGCCGTCGCGCCCCAAACGGAACGGGAGCATCATGATTCCGATCAGCTATGCGTCAGCGTGTAGACTTCGATCTGGCGCAGTTCCATCTCGATGAACCACAGGATCAACAACACGATGACCGGCGAGATGTCGAGGCCGCCGAAGCTCGGCAGGAAACGCTGGATCGGACGCAACACGGGTTCGGTCGCGCGGTACAGAAAGCCCGCCGCCATGCGTACGACGTGGTTGCGGGTATCGATGATGCCGAACGCCATCAACCATGAGAATACTGCGGCGATGATGACCACCCACCAGTAGATGTTGATCAGGGCAATGACCACTTCGATCACCGGCACCACGAAATTGCCCATCGCCCGATCCCTCCCCCTATTGCTCCGCCGCGGTGTTGGCGAACCCTAACCATCAGCCCGAAGCCGCGCAAGGACGGCCGCTATCGCGTGCTTGCCTTGACAGCCCGCGGGACCACGACCCATATTCCGCGCGACGCGAGCGGGGCAGTAGCTCAGTTGGGAGAGCGCGACGTTCGCAATGTCGAGGTCAGGGGTTCGATCCCCCTCTGCTCCACCATCGCATTTCCGAAGAAATCCCGAGAAATTGCGGCGGCCTTACGATGACCGCGCGCCGGTGAGCGTTTGGAGCGCGGCGGCGGCGCGTTCGCGCCAGCGCGCGCCGTCCATGCCCGGATCGTGATATTCGTAGAACAGCCGTCCGGGATGCGGCGGTTGCCGGAAGTCGTAGTCCGGCGCCGGACGAAAGCATTCCAGGTCGAGTGGAAAAATGCACAACAGGTCGCGCTGCGATGTGTGGCACAGCAGCATGTGCCGCCGGCGTGAGCGATCGGCCTCGTCGAGCCGGACGATTACCGGCGCCTCGCCGGACGGCAGAAAAGAGCCGGTCACTCGTTCACCATCTTGGCCGAAATAGGCGGTCATCTCGACGAGCGTCGGCGGCACTGAGCCCGACCGCCCGATGACGCCGCAGGCCGCGTGGACGGCGAAGCAGGTCGCATCGTGGTCTCGATGCCCACCCTCGTAAGCATGCGTCACGATCACCGCGGGCCGTGTCGCCGCGACGAGGGCGGCGA
>DATLUT010000051.1:0-2845 GCA_035532975.1 Allostellaceae bacterium | reverse complement strand
CGCGACGCAGCCGCCGTCGCGGCGGTGCTCGGCGATGACGGTGAGCAGAATCTCGATCGACTCCGCGTCGAGACCCGTGGTGGGTTCGTCGAGCAGCCAGAGCGCAGCAGGCGACGCGAGCAGCCGCGCCAGGCCAAGGCGCTTGCGCTCGCCGGCCGACAGATAGCGGGCCGGCCAGGTTGCGCGCGGGTCGAGGCGGAACCGGCGCAGAGCTGCCGTTGCGTTCGCGGCGGTGCCGCGCATTTGCGCCCAGAATCCAAGATTCTCCTCGGCGGTCAGGGCGAGCTTCACCGCTTCCTGATGGCCGATGTAATGGAGGCGGGCACGATGCGCCACGGGATCGTCGGCAATCGAGGTGCCGTCCCAGGCGATGCGGCCCTGCTCCGGTTGCGCCAAGCCAGCCATCAGTCGCAGCAGGCTTGTCTTGCCGCTGCCGTTGGGTCCACCAAGCACGAGCGCCTCGCCGGCGCCGAGCGCGAAGGTCACGCCCCGGAACACCCGGCGTTCCCCGCGACGGCACGCAAGTCCTTCTCCGGTAAAAGATTTCTGCAGTTCCCCCGCCGCCATCGCGGCGCACTATGCCACGGCCGCAGCACCCTCGCTCCGGCAAAACGCCGCGGGTCTGATTAAAAAAGTGACGGCCTCGGTGGGGGAGATACCGAGGCCGTCGAATTGTAGCGGTCGGGGGGCGACCGCTTCATGGAGATGCGAGACAAGCCAAAAGCCAGATGTCTCTCACCGAGGGCGATGAAAGCCCGGGAATGAGACCCGATTTGGATCGAAATGTGGCGAAAGCAAGATTTGTGGCCGCCGCGGTCGCGGTCACGCATTTACCCCCGAGAAACGCGCGGCAGCGCGACTTCGGTTGGTCGGACGGCGCGGTCACGTTCGCGTTAGGGCGCGGCCGCCCGCAATGCCGCCAAGCCGTAATAGCGTGCCGTCCAGCGATTGATCCAAAACCCTGCATCGGCGCGGATGTCGGCGTGGAAGACGTAAGAGCGCGGGAAATCGGCCTTCGCAATCACCGGCAACTCCGCGTCGGCGACGCCGGCGGCATGGAGGCGGCGCAACGTCGTGTCGCGCTGCGCCATGAAGGCGTGAAACGATTCCGCCGGGCCGCGCAGATCGGCGATGCCCGCAGCGACGTTGCGGCTTGCCGGCAAGGCCAAGGCCAGCGCGACGAGCATCCAGCGCAAGGCCCGATTGCCGTCGAAGCGGCGCCGGGCGAGCCACGCCGCGGCACGCGGCGCCCAAGCGCTGACGACGACCAATCCGCCGCAGAGGAAGACGAGATGAATCCCGGCCAGCGTGCGCGCCGGCACCGCACCACCCAACGCCACCGCCGGCACGACATAGAGCGCCGCAAGCACGACGGGAAATAGGCCGGTCAGCGCCCAGCGCGCGGCCGCCGTCAGCCGCTCGGGCCAGCGCGGCGCGATAGCGCCGCGATGGCGCAGCGCAATCAACGCGCCGGCGGCTGCCAGCGTCTTGAGGTCGACCAGCCAGAGCGCGACATGGCCGGCGATTTGCGATAGCGCCGCGACGATCGCGTGCGACAACGCGGGCGCGGTTCCGACCGCCGCTTCGCGGGCGCCATTACCGGGCGCCGCGACGACGACCGCAAGTCCGACCAGCGCGGCGCCGAGCGCGGTCGGCGCTGCCGGCCGCCACCGGCCCAAGGCGATCCGGGCGGCGACGGCGACAGCGGCGAACAAGCCGGTCTCGAGTGCGGCTGCAAGTTCGTGCAGTCCGCTGACGAAGAATGCGGCGGCGGCCAGCGCCGCGATCCGCGTCACGCCCGCCGGCGTCGTGGCGAAGTCGAGGCGGCAGGTGGCGAAGGCGAGCACGATCGCGGCCGACCAGCCGAGTTGGTACTCGACCTCGGCGGCGCGCCAGAAGAACAGCTCGTTGACGCTCGGTGAGCCCGCCCACCACAGCGCCGCGAAGACGCCGACGACCAGCACCGTCGCGCGCGAACGCCAGCGCAGGTCGAGAACGCCGGCGATGAACCGCGACAGGATCAGCAGCGAAAGCAGCGTGATCGCGGCCAGGCTTGCGCCGTAGAACCGCGTTAGCGGCAGCGCCGCGGCAATGAGAAAGTGGACGAAGCCGGCCGCCCAGCGGCACGACCAGGTGGTGTATTCGATCCAGACGCCGCCGAAGGTGCCGTAGTCGCGGCCCTCGACGGCGCGCACGAAATCGTCGGCGATCGGCCAGGTGAACGACCACAGCCCGATCGCCACGACAAAGACGGCGGCGACCGACAGCGCCAGCAGCGCCGCCGGAATGGAGCGGGTGCGTGTCGCCGCAGGCGCGGTCGCGCGGTCGGCCAGCAACGCCATGGGCGGAGATCGCCTCGCTCAAATGTCAGTATTCGACGCGCGCCGATAATAATACACGACGGCGAAATCGCCAAATTCCAGCAGAGTTAATGTAACGGTGCGATTAACCAGCCGGCGCGTCGCCGGCGCAACGCGGCCCGCGCGGGGCGCATGGGCGCCGTGCTGCGCTTGATCTCGCCCGCTGGAAGCGGTAGCAGCAACCGTTAACGACGCGTTCCGTTAACGACAACAGCGAGGCAGCCCGTGTCGGTCACCGGTCAGGATTCGTTGAAGGCGCGTCGCACGCTGCAAGTCGGCGGCAAGTCCTATGATTATTTCAGCCTCGCGGCGGCGGCCGAAGCGGCGGGGCTCGGTGACATTTCGCGTCTGCCGTTCTCGCTCAAGGTCCTGCTCGAGAACCTGGTGCGGCTCGAGAACGGGCGCACGGTGACGGTCGACGACATCAAGGCGGTCGCGGCCTGGCTTAAGACCAAGACCTCGGATCGCGAGATCGCCTTCCGTCC
>DATLUT010000050.1:0-5334 GCA_035532975.1 Allostellaceae bacterium | reverse complement strand
CCGCTTTACCGACCCGCGCGGCAAATGGCAGCACCTGACCTATCACATCAAGTCGGTCAACATCGACTTCCTCAAGGCCGGCGTACCGTTCGACGGCTCGTCGATCGCCGGATGGAAGGCGATCAACGAGAGCGACATGCTGCTGGTGCCGGAGTTCGACACGGCGGTGCTCGATCCCTTCTGCGCGCAGACCACGATCGCGATCTTCTGCGACACGCATGATCCGCTTTCGGGCCAGCCCTACGCGCGCTGCCCGCGCTCGATCGCCAAGAAGGCGGAGAAATACCTCGCCTCGACCGGCATCGGCGACACGGCATTCTTCGGCCCCGAGGCCGAGTTCTTCGTGTTCGACGACGTGCGCTACAAGTCGTCGATGGAGACGCAGTTCTACACCGTCGACAGCGAGGAAGGTCCCTACTACAGCGACCGCAAAGTGCCGGATGGCAACACCGGCCATCGCCCGCCGATCAAGGGCGGCTATTTCCCGGTGCCGCCGGTCGACAGCACCTATGATCTGCGCTCCGAGATGCTCTCGACGATGTCCGACATGGGCCTCAAGGTTGAGAAGCACCATCACGAGGTGGCGCCGGCGCAGCATGAGCTCGGCTTCGAGTTCTCGACGCTGGTCAAGACCGCCGACCACATGCAGATCTACAAGTACGTGATCATGATGGTCGCAAATCAGTACGGCAAGACCGCGACCTTCATGCCGAAGCCGATCAAAGGCGACAACGGCTCGGGCATGCACACGCACCAGTCGGTCTGGAAGGGTGACAAGCCGCTCTTCGCCGGTTCGGGTTATGCCGATCTGTCGGACCTCGCGCTGCACTACATCGGCGGCATCATCAAGCATGCCAAGGCGATCAACGCCTTCACCAACCCGACGACCAACAGCTATAAGCGCCTGATCCCCGGCTTCGAGGCGCCGGTGCTGCTGGCCTACTCGGCGCGCAACCGTTCGGCGTCGTGCCGCATCCCGATCGTCTCGAGCCCCAAGGCCAAGCGTGTCGAGGTCCGCTTCCCGGATCCTGCCGCCAATCCCTATCTCGGCTTCGCAGCGATGCTAATGGCGGGCATCGACGGCGTGCAGAACAAGATCAACCCCGGTCAGCCGATGGACAAGAACCTCTACGATCTGCCGCCCGAGGAGTTGAAGGGCGTGCCGACCGTGTGCGGCAGCTTGCGCGAGGCGCTCGAAAGCCTGAAGGCCGATCACGCCTTCCTGACGAAGGGCGACGTGTTCTCCAAGGACTTCATCGAGTCCTATATCGATCTCAAGATGGAGGAAGTGCACAAGTTCGAGCACACGCCGCATCCGATCGAGTTCGAGATGTACTACAGCGTCTGACGCGACGCCTTCGTTCCTGCGTTCAAGCCCCCGCCGGCGCCGTCGGCGGGGGTTTTTGCGTCTGCGAGGCCCGATTCTTGCACCACATGACCGGCGGGGCGCAGACTGGCGCGTCACGCCAAGACCGAGCCAAAAAGGGGGCAATCATGTCGGTTCCTTCAGCAGCTGTGACCACTGATGCGACGGCAAGACGCTGGTATCAGCTGATCCTTGGCATCGTCGCCATGATGGCAATCTCCAGCCCGCAATACGTCTGGACGCTGTTCACCGGCCCGCTCAACCACGCGATGGGCACGACGCTCGCCGAGCTGCAGTGGACATTCTCGCTCCTCATCATCCTTCAGACCTTCTTCTCGCCGTTTCAGGCTTATCTGGTCGACCGGTTCGGGCCGCGTCTGCTGATCTCGGTGGGCGCCGCCATGTCCGGCGGCAGCTGGGTCCTCTCCTCCTTTGCTGCGAACATCTGGGTGCTCTATCTCACCTACGGCATCATCGGCGGCTTCGGTACCGGCATCATCTATGTCGGCATCATTGGCCTGATGGTGCGCTGGTTTCCCGATCGCCGCGGCTTGGCGACCGGCCTCGCCGCCGCGGGCTACGGCTTCGGCGCGATCTTCACCAGCTTCCCGATCGCCGACATGATCCAGAGCTCGGGCTATCAGCACACGCTCGTGGTCTGGGGACTGATCCAGGGTGTCGTCGGTATAGCGGCAGCGCAGGGCCTGCGCACCCCGCCCGAGGCCTATCGGCCGAAGGGTTTCGATCCGGAGACGGTCCGCGTCGAGCTGCAATCGAAGCGCAGCTACGCGCCGACGGAGATGCTGAAGAGCCCGGTCTTCTACCTGCTCTTCATCATGATGACGATGATGTCGACCAGCGGCCTGATGGTGGTGTCGAACGTCGGACCGTTTGCGCACGAGTTCAAGGTTGCGAATGTTCTGGTGCTTGGCATGGCGGCACTGCCGCTGTCGCTCACGCTGTCACGCTTCAGCAACGGCCTCACGCGGCCGTTCTTCGGCTGGATCTCGGATCACATCGGCCGCGAGGCGACGATGGCGCTCGCCTTCTCGCTCGAGGCGCTGGCGATCCTCGTACTCTTCGCCTTCCTCGACAATCCGGCGATGTTTGTCGTGTTGACCGGCCTCGTGTTCTTCGGCTGGGGCGAGATCTTTTCGCTCTTCCCGTCGACGCTGACCGACACGTTCGGGCCCAAATTCGCCGCGACCAATTACGGCTGCCTCTACATCGCGCAGGGCGTCGGCTCGATCCTCGGCGGACCGGCTGCGGCGTTCCTCAAGCAGATGACCGGAAGCTGGATGGCGGTGTTCGTGATCGTCGCCTGCCTCGACGCGCTGACCGCGTTCCTGGCAATCACCGTACTGCGCGCGCTGCGGCGGCGGCATTTGCAAGCCGGCTGACTTGCGGTAAGAGCATGCTCTAGGGCGTCGGGCGGCGGCGGCGCCGCCCCTTCGCTTTCGCGAGGAGTCGCCGATGTCATCGTCATCACGCAAGCGCGGCGCCGCGCGATCGCGGCCCAAGCCCTTCGATGCCTTCGTCGAGGAGCTGTCACGGCTCGCGCTGATCGGACCCGAAGAGCGCGCGTTTCTCGCCGGAGGACTCAAATCGCGCGCGGTCCGCGATTTCCTTGCCGCGGACGAAACGCCCGGTAGCACGCATACCAAGCCGACTGCGGCGGTCGGTCGCGCCGCCGATGGACTCGAGAAGCGCGCACGCAAAGCCGGTCTCGTCCGGCAGAACCGCGACGGTACATTCCACCTCAAGTCCGGTCCGGAGACAGTGCACTGGGGCTATCTGTGGAGCGCCGCCGAGCCGGTGCTGCGCGTCAAGCCCGGCACCACAATCACTATCGATACCGTGTCGCACGAAGGCCTGCTCGAGGACCAAGGCGATCCGGTCGCCTTCTTCAAGCGCTTCGGCATTCCGAAGGCCGACGTGCTCGCCGACGCGGTAGCGATCTACGCCAAGGTCCAGCACTCGGGTGTCGGACCGCACGTCGTCTCGGCGCCGGTCTATGTCGAGGGCGCCGAGCCGGGCGACGTGCTCGCTGTGCATGTCCTCGCGGCCGAGCCGCGTGTGCCCTACGGCGTCAACTCGGCGCGTATGGGCAAGGGCACGCTGCCCGCCGAGTTCACCCTCAACCGCAGCATCGTCATTCCGTTCGACATGGAAGCGCGCGTCGCGCGCTTCGCACCCGGCATCGAGATTCCGCTCCGGCCCTTTTTCGGCATCATGGCGACCGGGCCAGCATTGACGCTCGGCAAGCTCAACTCCGCGCCGCCGGGACCGTTCGGCGGCAACATCGATCTCAACGAGCTGACCGCCGGGTCGACGCTCTATCTTCCGGTGCACGTGCCGGGCGCGCTGTTCATGACCGGCGACGGTCACGCGGCGCAAGGCGACGGCGAGGTGAACCTGACGGCGATCGAGACGTCGCTCACCGGCACGTTCCGGCTCGATCTGCTCAAGCAGAAATTCTGGGCCCTGCCGCGCGCGGAGACCGCGACCCACTGGATCACGATGGGGCTGCACGAGAGCCTCGACGAGGCCATGCGCATCGCCGTGCACGAGACGATCAAGTTCCTCGGCGAGGCGCACGGCCTCGATCCGGCGGACGCCTATGCGCTCGCCAGCGTCGCCATCGACTTCGAAGTGACGCAGAACGTCGACGGCGTGAAGGGCATCCACGCCATGATTCCGAAAGCGATCTTCAAGACCGCGTAAGAATCAAATCGCGCCGGCCGGGCGGCGCTTGCGGCAAGGATTCCTTGATCGGCTGCCGGCGTGAGGTGCGGAACGACGGTCCGCTGTCCGCCGTTATTCGGTATGACACGAACGCCAGCGCCCCTGTGGGTGCAACAGCCGGGCAAGCCGAAGCCGCCGGGTAATCCGCCAGCGCCGGACGAGCCCGAACCCGACGAGATGCCGGACCTGCCGTCGCCGGCAGAGGAGCCGCCGCCGCCGATTCCGCCACCGCCGATCGACGTGCCGCCGCCGCCGATAGAAGGCGCGGCTGACCGCGACATCGGCGACGCTCAGCGCTCCGCCGGAACCGGGCGTGGCTTGCGGTCGGCGTCGATCGCAACATAGGTGAACACGCCTTCGGTGACCTTGACGGTTTCCTCGGCGGCGAAGCGGCGCGCCCAGACATCGATCTTGATCGTGATTGACGTGCGGCCGACCTTCGCCACCGCAGTGTAGGCGCTGACCTCGTCGCCGACGAAGACCGGCCGGTGGAAGCTCATCGAGGCGATGCCGACGGTGGCGACGCGACCCTTGGCGCGGCGCATCGCCGCCGAGCCGCCGGCGAGGTCCATTTGCGACAGTATCCAACCGCCGAAGATGTCGCCGCGCGCGTTGGCGTCGGCGGGCATGGTGATCGCCCGCAGCGTTGGCTCGCTTGTCGGCGGCGATTCGTTGGGCAGGTCGTCTGCCATTCGCTTCTCCCTCGTTGGCGTCGCGATCATAGCCGATTCGGCCAAACGGCTCTTGCTTCGGCCGCCACCAGATGTTGTTATCCGCACGTGATTCGCCCACTTGAATTTGCCTAGGGCCATGCCACCCGCGCACGCGCGCAAGTCGCGCGAGACGCCTGACCTGTTCGAAAACGCGCCAGCCAAACGCTCCGGCTCCTATTCCGCCAAGGACATCGAGGTGCTCGAAGGCCTCGAGCCGGTGCGGCGCCGTCCGGGCATGTATATCGGCGGCACCGACGAGCGCGCGATGCACCACCTCGTCGCCGAAGCGCTCGACAACGCCATGGACGAGGCGGTGGCCGGTCATGCCAGCCGCATCGAGATCGAGCTGCACGCTGACGGCAGCTGCGCCGTGCGCGACAACGGCCGCGGCATACCCGTTGACCCTCATCCAAAATTTCGCACCAAGTCGGCGCTCGAAATCATCCTCACGATGCTGCATTCGGGCGGCAAGTTCGGCGGCAGTGCCTACAAGACGTCGGGCGGCCTGCA
>DATLUT010000049.1:0-22261 GCA_035532975.1 Allostellaceae bacterium | reverse complement strand
GCCAGCGCCGCCATCAGCTCCTGGATGAATTTGCGCGTCGCCTCGTCGCTGAGCTGGCCTTGCGCATCGAACTTGTTCTGCGCTTGCGCAATCATCACTTCGGGTTTGTTGAGCGGAACCATGTCGAGGAACACGCAGGTCTGGCGTAGATGATATTGCGCGCGCCCGGTGCCGAACATGCCCATGCTCGCGCCCATCATCGCGACCGGCTTGCCGGCGAACGGCTGATCGGGCGGCCGCGACGCCCAGTCGATGGCGTTCTTGAGCACGCCCGGCATCGAATAGTTGTATTCGGGCGTGACGAAAAGCAGGCCGTCGGCCGCCTTGATACGCTGGCGCAAATCCTCGACGACCGGCGGGAGTCCCTGCTGGCGAATGTCCTCGTTGTACGGCGGAATTTCGGCGAGCCGGTCATACTGGTCGAGCGTCATGCCGGGCGGCAAATTGTCCGCAGCGACCTTGAGCGCCAGGCGGTTGTACGAGCCCTTCCGCAGACTCCCGCAGATCGCGAAGACCTTGATCGTGTCGGCCATGGTTCCTCCGTTGTATTCAGCGCGCACAGGAAGCACGTCGCGCCGGTCCGATCAAGCCCGCCGATAATCCCGCCCGTGGCGCCGATGCTGACGATTCCCGATTCAAAGGCCGAACGAGAAACGAAAGCCGGCATAGCTGTCCTCGCCCTGTTGTCCGTAAAATTCCTTGGTGCGGGTCAACAACCCGATATCGAGGCGTAGATCGTTCTTCCAAAACAGCGCGACCCCGGCCGTCAGATCGCCGACGAGCGGCTTCTTGGCGACATGCGGACTCGAGGCGAACGCGTTGCCGTCGAGGAACACGTTGCGCGCGACGGCGCGACCTTCGGCACCGGCAAAGACGTACCAACCGAGCGGCTTGGTCAGCCGGGAGCCGTCGAACCAATCGGTTCCCGACGGCGCCGGACGGATGCGTGCGGGACCGTAATCGGCGGCGAGGTCCTGGCCGAAACGCATCACGCCGCCGACGGCGCCATAGGTGAACACGTTGCCGGCGGTCACGCCCGCCTCCGGTACGATGTCGATGCCGACATCGCCAAAATCAGCGACCCCCACGCGCCAGCGCCGTTCATAGGACAACACCAACGCCGGCTCGTTCTTTAGCTGATCGTGCCAGCCCTCGCCGCCCGGAATGCCGACGATGAACTGATGCCAGTCGTTCTGCACCTGGCGACCGAGCGCGGCCGTGCCGACCACGCCAAGCAGCAGTTCCAGTCCGGTGAGCTGATTGCCGTTCTCTTGCAGCAGCGAGCCGCCGGTATAGAGCCAGCCGGCATAGGGACGGTCGTGCGGATCGGGCGGATTGAGCGTGAGGTTGATCGGCGTGAAGATGCTTTGGCCGAGAAAAATCCAGTCAAAGCGCCGCTCGCTTGCGGCGGCATCGGGAAACAAAACGGGTACCAGGTCGAACGTCTTGTAGCGCCAATCGTCGGATGCCAGCGGATCGGAAAGATAGGCGCCGCGAATGCCCTGGGTGTAGTGCTTGTCGCTGGTAAAGAAGAGCGAGTCGTTCTCTTCGAGAATCGAGAGTTGCCCAGCGCGCGCCACCGACGCACAGAGACACATGCCGATCAGCAGAACCGCGCTGCGAGCTCGCATTGCCCAGTATTAATGCGGCAGAGCTCGATTCGGCTCCTCGCCGCCCTCCCCCCGCCGTGCACGCCGCTCACGCGGCGGCGGTCTGGCGGACGTTGCGTTCGGGTGGGAGGATGAGGCGCGCGGTGGTGCCGTAGCCGACAGCGCTTTCGAGCCGCAACGTGGCGCCGTGCAGCTCGGCCAGCGACTTGGCGATCGGCAGGCCGAGGCCTGTGCCTTCCTGGGTACGGGCCAGCGAGCCGTCGACCTGGTAGAACGGCTCCATCGCGCGATTGATTTGATCGGGCGGTATGCCGATGCCCGTGTCCTCGACATCGATCTGCACGCCCCCGGCATCGCTGGTCCGCACCAGGACGCGCACCTCGCGTTCGGCCGGCGTGAACTTGACCGCGTTCGACAGCAGATTGAGTAGGATTTGCCGCAGCCGGCGTTCGTCGCCGCGGAAATTCGGCACGTTCGCCGCGACCTTGGTCGTGATGATCACGCCCTTCTTGTTGGCGACCGGCGTGACGAATCGGACGCTGTCGTCGATCAGCGTCGTCGCGTCGATCAGGCTCTCGTTCAGCGTGAGCTGCTTGGCGTCCGATTTGGCGAAATCCAGGATATCGTTGATGATCGACAGCAGCTGGGTGCCGCTGCGATTGACGTCCTTGGCGTATTCGCGGTAGCGGCCCTGCGCGAGCTTGGCTTGCGCATCGTTCATCATGATCTCGGAGAAGCCGAGAATCGCGTTGAGTGGCGTCCGCAGCTCGTGATTCATGTTGGCAATGAATTCACTCTTGAGACGGCTCGCATCTTCTGAGACCTGTTTGGCCTCAAGCAGCTCGACCACGGCGCGCTCGCGCTCGGTAACATCGTGGAAGGTGATGACAACGCCTCCGATCGACGGCTCGTGCGACATGTTGCAAAGCGTCGCCTCGTAATCGCGCAGCGGGCCGCCAGCCTTCCGGATCTTCAGACGGTCGACATGCGCGGCCGCCGAGCGCGGGCCATGCACGATCAGCGCACGACGCAGCAGATCGATGCCTTGTCCCTCGACAAGGTCGAAGATGCTACCACCTTCGAGCGGTTTGACGTCGAAGCCGGTTAGCCCTTGCGACTGCACGGCAAACGTGATCTGGCCGGTTCGCGTGACTACCAGAAAGATGTCGTTCGAGCTCTGCACCAGATGGCGGAAGCGGTCGGTAGTGATCTGAACGATCTGTTGCTCGCGAACGCGAGCCGATTCGCGGTGGTGATCGAACTTGGCGGAAAGCAGCTCGAGGCTGAGGATGATCGCGCTCGCCATGGCAATGGTCAGCGCCAGGGTGCCGCGATCCAGCTGAGCCGCTTGCGGATGCAGCAGGCTCGGTATGGCGGTGAAGCAGGCAGCCTCCATGCCGGTGTAGTGCATCCCGTAGACGGCGGCACCCATGACCACAGCGGCGCCCGCGCGCCACAGCGCCCCTTTTTCGTGCAGCGCGATCCATAGCGCGACGGTCGCGGCAACGCAGGCAATGGCGATCGAAGCGACAACGATCGTCGGATTGTAGGTGACGACCGCCGGCAGTTGCATCGCCGCCATGCCAGTGTAATGCATGGCCGCGACGCCAAGGCCCATGATCGTGCCCGCGAGGACGAGCCGCGGCGTGGTTCGACCGCCGGCCACGATCGCGAATCCGACAGCGGTGACGTCAATCGCGATGGCGAGCGAGATCAGGGTGACCGGGACGCTGTAACCGACCGGCACCGGCAGCGAGAACGCCAGCATCGCAATGAAGTGCATCGACCAGATTCCGCCGCCCATCGCCGTCGCTGCGGCAATGATCCAGCCGATCCGGGCCCAGCCGGTCGATGACCAGATACGGGAGGCGACGTTGAGCGCGACGAATGAGGCCCAGGTGGCGATGCCCATCGACAAGAGAACGAGCATCGGTTCGTAGGCGCCGTTAAGAATACCGGTCATGCCTGATGTTCACAGTCAAGGAAGGACACGGCCAAGCATGGCCGAGAATCATTAACGTTGTGTTTGCCGAGAAGCGCCGCGTCGGGCCGCGAGCTATGGTAAACGGACGATTAACGACGGGAGGAGCGATGGGCGGAATCGGTTCGGCACTCGATGCAGGCACGATCACGTTGCACCGGACAGGCAAAGGGCCGCCCGTGGTCTTGCTGCATTGCCTCGGTGTCGACCATCGGTTGTGGCGGATCGCGCTGCACGACTGGGACCGCGACCATACGTTGCTCGCTTATGATTTTCCGGGGCATGGCGAAAGCCCGGTCCCGTCGGGACCCTATTGCATCGCCGACCTCGCGAGCCAGCTTGCCGCGATGCTGGACGGTGCCGGCATCGCGCGCGCCACGGTCGCCGGCATATCGCTTGGCGGCCTGGTTGCGCAGCATTTCGCCGCCGTTTTTCCGGCGCGAGTCGACCGGCTCGTGCTGATCGACACGACGCCGCGCTATACCGACGAAATGCGCGGCATGTGGGCGGGGCGAGCGGCGCAGGCGCGCAAGGACGGGGTCAAGTCGCTGATTCCCGGTCTGCTCGACATCTGGTTCACCAAGGAATTCACCGCGCAGGACCCGCCGGCCGTGCGCTATGTGCGCGCCGCCTTCGAGCGCTGCCCGAACGAGGCATATGCCCGCGCGTGTGAAGCGCTCGCCGCGGCTGATCTGCGCCAGCTGACGCCGAAGATCACCGCGCCAACCCTCGTGGTTTGCGGCGAGCAGGACATTCCGAGCTT
Source organism: Allostellaceae bacterium (assembly GCA_035532975.1). Lineage (GTDB taxonomy): Bacteria > Pseudomonadota > Alphaproteobacteria > ATCC43930 > CGMCC-115725 > REEB95. Next base: position 17,907 of record DATLUT010000049.1, on the reverse strand, counting down.
TATCGACGCGGCGCGCTGGCTCAACGCCAACATCGCGAACTCGCACCTCGCCTGGCTCAAACCGGCGCGGCACGCTTCGATCCTCGAGCAGCCGCTAGCCTTTCAACGGATGCTGCGCGAATTCCTCGGCCAGAACACGCTCTAGCGTGGCAGGTCGGACCGACCCATCAGAAACGCATCGACCGCGCGAGCGCATTGCCGTCCCTCGCGGATCGCCCAGACCACCAAGGACTGGCCGCGGCGCGCATCGCCAGCAGCAAATACTTTATCGACGTTGGTGCGGTAATCGTCGGTATTGGCCCTGATGTTGCCGCGCGGGTCGAGCGCCAGGCCGAGACTGTCGACGGCGCCCGGCTTGACCGGATGCACGAAGCCCATCGCCAGCAGCACGAGTTCGGCTGGTACGTGGAATGCGCTGTTCGACAGCTCGATCATCTGCATGCGGCCTTCGGGATCGCGGTGCCATTGGACGCGCACGCAATCGAGGCCGGTGACGTGTCCATCGCTGCCGGTAAAGGCCTTGGTCAAAACCGACCAATCGCGCTCGATGCCTTCCTCCTGCGACGACGACGTGCGCAGCTTCATCGGCCAATCCGGCCAGGTCAGCAGCTTGTCCTCGTGCTCGGGCGGCTGCGGCATGATCTCGATCTGCGTCACCGATTTGGCGTCCTGACGGTTCGATGTGCCGATGCAGTCCGAGCCGGTATCGCCGCCGCCGATCACCAGCACGTTCTTGCCACCGGCAAGGATATCCGGGCCGTCGAATTTCTCGCCGGCGACGCGGTGGTTCTGCTGCGTCAGGAAATCCATGGCGAAGTGGATACCCGCGAGATTGCGGCTCGGCACCGGCAGATCGCGCGGCTGCTCGGCGCCGATCGCAAAGACAACGGCATCGTTACCCTTCATCAGCTTCGCCACCGGCACGTTGCGCCCGATATGCGTGTTGACGTGGAAGACGACGCCCTCGGCCCGCATCTGCGCGATGCGGCGATCGACGACGTGCTTTTCAAGCTTGAAGTCGGGAATGCCGAGGCGCAGCAAGCCGCCGATGCGCGGCGATTTCTCGTAGACGGCGACCTCATGCCCGGCGCGCGCCAGCTGCTGGGCGCAGGCGAGTCCCGCCGGGCCTGAACCGACGACCGCGACGCGCTTGCCGGTCCGATGCTTCGCGGGCGATGGCGCGACCCAGCCCGCCTCCCAGCCGCGCTCGGCGATGGCATGCTCGATCGTCTTGATGGTGACCGGCGATTCGATGAGGTTCAGCGTGCACGAGGCCTCGCATGGCGCCGGGCAAATCCGTCCGGTGATGTCCGGAAAATTATTGGTCGAGTGCAGGACCTCGAGCGCACGCCGCATGTCGCCTTCGTAGACGAGATCGTTCCAGTCCGGGATGATGTTGTTCACCGGGCACGCGGCGTGACAGTAAGGCGTGCCGCAATCCATGCAGCGCCCGGCTTGGCGCTTCAGCTCATCCGGCGGCAGCGGCTCGGCGAATTCGCGATAGTGCTTGAGGCGTTCTTCCACCGGCGCGGAGGCATGGTCGCGCCGCTCGAACTCCATGAACCCGGTCGGCTTACCCATCGGTTCAGGCGCTCACCGCGACGCCAATCTCCGCCGGCTCGGTCTTCCGTGCGTGCTCGATTTTCTGCAGGGCGCGCCGATACTCGATCGGCATGACCTTGACGAACCGGTTCTGCCAGCTCGGCCAATCGTCCAGCATCATGCGCGCGCGCGGACTCTGCGTCAGCCGCGCATGGCGCTCGATCATGCGGCGCAGCAAGCGAAAATCGTTCTCGTGGAGCGAATAGGCGAATTCGATCGGCTGGTCGGCATCGACCGGACCGTCGTCGCCCTCGAGCGGCTCGAGCTCGACCATCGCGGTGTTGCAGCGCGTCTTGAAGTCGCCGCGCTCGTCGAGCACGTAGGCGACGCCGCCGCTCATGCCGGCGGCGAAATTCGGACCGGTGTCACCAAGGACCGCGACGATGCCGCCGGTCATGTATTCGCAGCAATGCGCGCCGGCGCCTTCGACCACCGCGACGGCGCCCGAGTTGCGCACGGCGAAACGCTCGCCAGCAACGCCGCTGAAGTAAGCCTCGCCGCTGATGGCGCCGTAGAGCACGGTATTGCCGACGATGATGCTCGTCTCGCGCGCTAGCCGGCTGTCGCGCGGCGGATAGATCACCAGGCGGCCGCCTGACAGGCCCTTGCCGACGTAGTCGTTGGCCGCACCTTCCAACGTAAAGGCGATGCCACGCGCGAGGAAGCCGCCGAAGGTCTGGCCGCCGGTCCCCTTGAGGCGGACGTCGATCGTGGCATCCGGTAGGCCCGCGTCGCCGTAGCGCCGCGCCACCTCGCCCGACAGCATGGCACCCACGGTGCGGTTGACGTTGCGCACCGGCGTTTCGATGACGACCGCCTTGCCATGCTCGAGCGCCGGCTTGGCTTGGGCGATGAGCTTGTGATCGAGCGCCTTTTCAAGCCGGTGATTCTGCGCCTCGCATTGATAGGTCTTGGTGCCGGCCGGCACCTGGGGCCGGTAAAGCACGCGGCTGAGATCGATCTGGCCCGCCTTGGGATGGTTCGAGCCGCGGCGCATCATCAGCCGGTCGGTGCGGCCGATCATCTCGTTGAACGTGCGGAATCCGAGCTTCGCCATCAGCTCGCGCGTCTCTTCGGCAACGAAGCGGAAGAACGTGATGACGTCCTCCGGCTTGCCGACGAAGCGCTTGCGCAGCTCCTTATCCTGGGTCGCGACGCCAACTGGACACGTGTTGAGATGGCACTTGCGCATCATCACGCAGCCCTCGGCGATGAGCGCCGCAGTGGCGAAGCCGAACTCGTCGGCACCCAGCAGCGCGCCGACGACGACATCGCGGCCAGTGCGCAAGCCGCCGTCGACCTGCACCGCAATGCGCCCGCGCAGACCGTTCAGCACCAACGTCTGGTGCGTTTCGGCGAGACCGATCTCCCACGGCTCGCCGGCATGATGGATCGAGGTCAACGGGCTCGCGCCGGTGCCGCCTTCGTGCCCCGCGATGGTGACGTGATCGGCATAGGCCTTGGCGACGCCAGCGGCGATGGTGCCGACGCCGATCTCAGCTACCAGCTTGACGCTGATCCAGGCCTTCGGATTGACGTTCTTGAGGTCGTGGATGAGCTGCGCCAGATCCTCGATCGAATAGATGTCGTGATGCGGCGGCGGCGAGATCAAACCAACCCCGGGCATTGTGTGGCGCGTCCTGGCGATCCAGTCGTCGACCTTGTGACCCGGGAGCTGGCCGCCTTCGCCGGGTTTGGCACCCTGTGCCATCTTGATCTGCAGCATGTCGCCATTGACCAGGTATTCGGCGTTGGCGCCGAAGCGGCCCGAGGCGACCTGCTTGATCGCCGAGCGCATCGAATCACCATTGTCGAGCGGCTTGTAGCGCCGCGAATCCTCGCCGCCCTCGCCGGTGTTGGAGCGACCACCGATGCGGTTCATGGCGATGGCGAGGGTGGTATGCGCCTCCCACGAGATCGAGCCGAACGACATCGCGCCGGTTGAGAAGCGCCGCATTATGTTTTCGGCCGGCTCGACCTGATCGAGCGGGATCGGCTCGCGGGCGAAATCGAAATCGAGCAGGCCGCGCAATGCAATCGCGCCGTCCTCCTGGTCGCCGGCGTGGCGGGCGTATTCCTTGTACTTGCGATAGTTGTTGCCGCGCACTGCATGTTGCAGCAGCGCCACCGTGTCCATCGTCCACACGTGCTGCTCGCCGCGCACGCGATAGAGGATTTCGCCGCCCGGATCGAGCGCGTTGCGGTAGATCGGCGCGTCGCCAAACGCCAGCCGGTGGCGGCGGACAGTCTCCTCGGCGATCTCCTTGAGGCCGATGCCCTCGACCGGCGACATCGTGCCGGTGAAATACTCGTCGAGGACGGCGCGGTTGAGTCCGACCGCGTCGAAGATCTGTGCGCCGCAATAGGACTGGAAGGTGCAGATGCCCATCTTGGACATCACCTTCATGATTCCCTTGGTCAACGCCTTGATGTAGCGCTTTTGCGCGTCGGCTTCGGTCACCAGCTTCTCGCCGAGGTCGCGCTTCAGCGCGGCGATGGTGTCGAGCGCCAGATAGGGATTGATCGCTTCGGCGCCGTAACCCGCGAGCAGGCAAATGTCGTGCAGCTGGCGCGCCTCGCCGGTCTCGACCACCAGGCCGACCTCCGTGCGCAGGCCCTCGCGGATCAGGCTGTGATGGACCGCGGCGACTGCGAGCAGCGACGGCACCGCGATATGCTCGGCGTCCAGCGCACGATCCGACAACACGATAATGTTGGAGCCGGCGCGCACGGCGTCTTTTGCCTGGCCGCAGATGCGCTTCAGCGCGGGCTCCATGCCGTCGGCGACCGCCGTCGCCGGATAGCAAATCGAGAGCGTGAAGCTCTTGAAATGGCCGTTGGTGTTGTCCTCGATCCGCCGGACACGCTCCATGTCCATGTTGGTCAGGATGGGCTGGTGCAGCTCCAGCCGGATATGCGAACCGCCGGTTTCGAGATCCAGCAGGTTCGGCCGCGGTCCCACCAGCGAAACCAGGGACATGACGAGATCTTCGCGGATCGAATCGATGGGCGGATTGGTGACCTGGGCGAAACGCTGTTGGAAATAATCGAATAGCACCTTCGGCCGGTCGGAGAGCACGGCCAACGGCGTGTCGCGACCCATCGAGCCGACGGTGTCATCGGCGGTCAGGACCATCGGCTTGAGGAAGAATTTGACGTCTTCCTGCGTGTAGCCGAAGGCCTGCTGATGATCGAGCAGGACGTCCGGCGGCGGCGGCAGCGGAGTCACTTCCTCGGGTAGCGATTCAAGCTTGATCTGCGTCTGGTCGAGCCACTTCTGATACGGCTTGGCGCGTGCAATCTCGGCCTTGAGCTCGGCGTCGTCGACGATCCGGCCCTTGGCGAGGTCGACGAGCAGCATCTTGCCCGGCTCGAGCCGCCACTTGCGGACGATCTTCTCCTCCGGCACGTCGAGCACGCCGGCTTCGGACGCCATCACTACATGGTCGTCGGAGGTCACGATAAAGCGCGCCGGCCGCAACCCGTTGCGATCGAGCGTGGCGCCGATCTGGCGGCCGTCGGTGAAGGCAATCGCGGCCGGCCCGTCCCAGGGCTCCATCAGCGCCGCGTGGTATTCGTAGAAGGCGCGCCGGTCCTTATCCATCAGCGCGTTTTCGGACCACGCCTCGGGAATCATCATCATCAGCGAGTGAACCATCGGATAGCCGCCGGCAATCAGCAGCTCGAGGCAATTGTCGAGCGTCGCCGAATCCGAATTGCCATCACCGATCAGCGGCCACAGCTTCGCCAGATCCTCGCCCAGCAACTTCGACGTCATCGAGTGGCGCCGCGCCATCATCCAGTTGATGTTGCCGCGCAGCGTGTTGATCTCGCCGTTATGGGCGAGGAAGCGGAACGGGTGCGCCAGCTCCCACGACGGGAAAGTGTTGGTCGAGAAGCGTGCATGCACAAGCGCGAGGGCCGACTCCGTGCGCTCGTCCTTCAAGTCCTTGTAGTAGAGCGCGAGGCGCTCGGGGATCACCATGCCCTTGTAGATGACGGTGCGCGTCGACAGGCTGGCGATGTAGAAAGCGGCACCTTCCGGCAGCTTCTTCGCGCGCACAGTGGCATGCGACTGCTTGCGGATGACGTAGAGCTTGCGCTCGAGTGCGTCGGCGTTGGCGCAATTACCGCCACGCGCGACAAAGAACTGCCGGATCACCGGCTCGATCGGCTTGATGCTCTCGCCGAGCACCGTCGAATCCACCGGCACGTCACGCCAGCCAAGCAGAGTCTGGCCCTCGGCGGCGATGAAATGCGTGATTGCGGCCTCGCATTCGCGCCGCGTCTCGGCGTTGCGCGGCAGGAACACCATGCCAACGCCGTATTGGCCGTAAGCCGGCAGCGCGAAGCTCAGCCGCTTGGCTTCGTCGCGGAAGAGGTTTTCCGGCAACTGGATCAGGATTCCCGCGCCGTCGCCGGCAAGCGGATCCGAACCCACCGCGCCGCGATGCGCGAGGTTGTCGAGAATTCGGATGCCGTTCGCGACCAGGTCGTGGCTCTTGCGATTCTTGATGTTCGCAATGAAGCCAACCCCGCAGGCGTCATGCTCATGCGCCGGGTCGTACAGACCTTGTCGCGCGGGACTACCGTGCGCCGTCAAAACTCCATCCTCCACCGATCCGATCACACCCCTGGGTCGCGTACCCAGACCGGATCGGGAATTTCGTCCTGCCGCGGCGGGTCTCCCGCCGCGACGGCACCGCGATGTGCTTTGTTGCAGCATCGCGGCAGGACCCCTGCCGAGTCAAGAAAAGCCTACCGTTAAATGGGGTGTCGGACGGCCGAAAAAACCCTTGTCCCGGCAGGGAAATCACCGTTAAGCGCCGGCCGTCGACCGGCCGCGCGGTGACGCGTCGCGGCGGCCGCCCGGCGTTGACAGTGGTCGAGGCCGCGACGCATGGTTAAGCGCGATATCAACCAGGACCAGGGTGAGCGCGCGACGGCGCCGCACCGCGTCCGGCGAAGGACGCGGCGGCCAACGCCGTCGGAGAGAGGAATGCCCGCGTGACGAACCGCGCTCATTTGAAGTCGGTGAACCTCCGCAACGACGCGCTGAACGAGGCCAAGCGCATCGAGCTCTATCGTCTCCAGGTCGAGATCCGCGACTGCGAGCAACGCGCTTACGACCTGTTCCTGCAAGGGTTGGTCAAGGGCACAAGCCACCTGTCACTTGGCCAGGAAGCGATCGCCGCCGGCTTCGCCGGCGCCATGGAAAAAGGCGATCTCAGCTTCTGCACCTATCGCGGCCATGCCCATACCCTGGCGCGCGGCGTCCCGATGGAAAAGGTGCTGGGCGAGCTCATGCAGCGCGACAACGGACTGATGCGCGGCAAAGGCGGCTCGATGCACCTCACCTCCGTCGATCACGGCGTCATGGGCTCCTATGCCATCATCGGCGCGCATCTGCCGATCGCCTGCGGCGCGGCCTGGCGCGCGCAATACAAGGGCCAAAAGGACGTTTCGGTCTGCTTCTTCGGCGACGGCACGACCAATATCGGTGCATTCCACGAAGCGCTCAACTTCGCCGTCGTGTGGAAATTGCCGGTGGTGTTCGTCTGCGAGAACAACCTCTACATGGAATACACGCCTATCGGCGAAGTCACCGCGGTGAAGCATCCCGCGGCCGACCGTGCGAGCGCATACGGGCTCGAGCGTATTGTCGTCGACGGCAACGACGCCGACGAAGTCTTTCGCGCGGCGCGCGCCGCTTTCGACAAAGCGCGCACCGGCGATGGTCCATCGCTGATCGAGTGTCTGACCTATCGCCACAGCGGCCACTCGCGCGCCGATCCCGCCAAATACCGTCCGCCCGGCGAGCTCGAGGACTGGATGAGGCGCGACCCCATCAAGCTCTATCGTCGGCGGCTGCTCGAAGCCGGTATCGGTGAAACGGCACTCAAACGGATCGAGCAGGACTCGATGCGTAAGGTGGACGCCGCGACCGAGGCGTGCAAAGCCGCGCCGCCGACTCCTGCCGACATCCTGACCACCGACGTCTATGCCGACGGAGGCTGGGCGTGGCGGAACTGACCTATCGCGAGGCGGTGGCGCGCGGCATCGCCCAGGAGATGAGCCGCGATCCCGACGTCGTGTTCCTTGGCGAGGACGTCGCCAAGGCCGGTGGCGTCTTCAAGGCAACAGTCGGCCTCCTGGAGCAGTTCGGTCCCAAACGCGTGCGCGACACGCCGATCTCGGAGCAGGCGATCCTCGGCGCGGCCATGGGCGCGGCAATGACCGGCCTGAAGCCGATCGCCGAGATCATGTTCTCGGACTTCCTCGCGGTGTGCTTCGACTACATCGCCAATGAGATCCCAAAATCGCGCTATATGTCGAACGGCCAGGTGAAATGCCCGCTGGTCGTGCGCACCGGCAATGGCGCGGGCTCGCGCTTCGGCGCACAACACAGTCAGAGCGTCGAAAACTGGGCGATGATGATTCCGGGCCTCAAGGTGGTCGCGCCGTCGAGCCCGATCGACGTCATCGGCTTGATGGCCGCCGCCGTGCGCGATCCCGATCCAGTGATCTTCTTCGAACACAAATCGCTTTATGCGACGAAAGGCGAGGTGCCTGACGGCGAGATCGTCGATCGGCTGGGCGCAGCGAAAATCGTTCGGCCGGGCAAGGATGCGACGGTACTGGCGCTGGCGCTGATGGTGCCGCGCGCGCTCGGCGCCGCCGAGACCTTGGCAAAAGAGCACGGTATCGACATCGAGGTGATCGACGTGCGCTCGCTGGTGCCGCTTGATCTTGCGACAATCCTGGGTTCGGTCGGCCGCACCCATCGCTTGTTCACCGTCGAGGAGAACCCGCGGTTGTGCGGCTGGGGCGCCGAACTGGCATCGATCGCCGCCGACGAGGCGTTCTACGAACTCGACGGACCGGTGGTGCGCATCACCACGCCGCACATTCCACTTCCGGCGGCGGATAATCTCGAGGACCTGGCGCTGCCGACCGCGCCGCGCATCGTCGACAAGATCCGCCGCTCCTTGAACGCGTGAGGTCGATCATGGCTGGTATCCTGAAGGTGAAGCTCAAGGACGCGCCCGATATCGAAGTACCGACCGGGCTCTATATCGGCGGTCAGTTCCGCGCCGCGACCGGCGGCGGCCAGTTCGAGGTGCTCAATCCCGCGACCGAGCAGCCGCTGTGCAAGGTGGCGGACGGCACGGTCGACGATGCCAAGGCGGCGATCGACGCCGCGGCGCGGGCCTTTCCGGCATGGTCGGCGACCAATCCGCGCGACCGGGCCGAGATTCTGCGCAAATGCTTCGAGCTCGCGATCACGCGCAAGGAATATTTCGCCCGGCTGATGACACTCGAGAACGGCAAGGCGCTGCCGGATTCGCGTGCCGAAGCCGTCTATGCCGCCGAGTTCTTCCGCTGGTATTCGGAAGAGGCGCCGCGCAACCTCGGCGAGGTCTCCCGGGCGCCCTCAACCGGCGCACGCATCCTAGTCCAGCACAAGGCGGCCGGCATCGCCGTGCTCGTGACGCCGTGGAACTTTCCAGCCGCGATGGGCACGCGCAAGATCGCGCCGGCTCTGGCGGCCGGTTGCACCGTCGTGCTCAAGCCGGCATCGGAGACGCCGCTGACCATGCTTGCACTGGCCGAGCTCTTCCAGGATGCGGGCGTGCCGCCGGGCGTCGTCAATATCCTGCCGTCGCGCAAGTCGGGCGCGGTGGTGCGCGCGATGCTGCACGACCCGCGCGTGCGCGTGATCTCGTTCACCGGATCGACCGAGGTCGGCCGCAAGCTCTTGCACGAGGCCGCCGACAACGTCGTGCGGCCGGCGATGGAGCTGGGCGGCAATGCCCCGTTCATCGTCTGCGAGGACGCCGACATCGACGCCGCGGTGGACGGCGCGATGATCGCCAAGATGCGCAACATGGGCGAGGCCTGCACCGCCGCCAACCGCTTCTATGTCCACGAGAAGGTGCACGACACCTTCGTCGACAAGTTCGCGGCAAAGATGAAGGCGCTGAAGATCGGCAACGGACTCGACGAGGGCGTCGCCGTTGGCCCGCTGGTCAACGCCGACACGCGCGAGAAGGTCGCGGCGCTGGTCGAAGATGCGCTCAACAAGGGCGCGCGCGCGGTTATCGGCGGACAACGGCTCAACCGCACCGGCTACTACTATCCGCCGACGGTGCTGGTCGACGTGCCGGATAGCGCCCGCTGCCTGAAAGAGGAGATCTTCGGGCCGGTGGCGCCGATCCAGAAGTTCCACGACGAGGACGAGGCGATCCGCAAGGCCAACGACACCGAGTTCGGGCTGATTTCGTACGTCTATACGCGCGACATGTCGCGCGGCCTCAAGATTTCGGAGCGGCTCGACGCGGGTATGGTTGGCCTCAATCGTGGCGTCGCGAGCGATCCGGCTGCGCCGTTCGGCGGCGCCAAGCAGTCGGGCATCGGCCGCGAGGGTGCGCACGAAGGCATGATGGAATTCCTCGAGACGCAATACGTCTCGGTCACCTGGTAGGCGACGGCGCCCGCATGAACGTGATCATGCCGCAACTCGGCGAGACCGTCGCCGAAGGCAAGGTTGCGAGTTGGTTCAAGAAAGTCGGCGACAAGGTCGCCGCCGGCGAGAACCTGTTCCTGATCGAGACCGACAAGGTCTCGATGGAGGTGCAGGCGACCGAAAACGGCACGCTCACCGAGATCCGCGTGGCGGCAGGCGAGACCGTGCCGGTCGGTACGGTCGTCGCGATCGTCGGCAACGCCGGCGGGAAAGCCGCCGATTCGAAGCTGGTGGCATCGCCGGCACGAACGGTGCCGCCGCGCGCGACGGCGGGTGCGTCGCGGCTCGAAGCACCGGTCGCCGCGCCGGCCTCGGCCTACCGCGCGTTCGCTCTCAAGCCCTTCGAAGAGGTGCGGACGCCGGTCGGTATCCCTTTGCCCCAGGCGGTTGCGCTCGACGGACTCAAGGTGACGCCGCTCGCGCGACGGTTGATCCGGGATTCCGGCGCCGACCTTGCGACGATTGCGCAGCGCGTGAAGGCGCGCGGCGGCTGGCGCATCGCCGCTGCCGACGTCACGGCCGCGCTGCCGAGCGTGCCCACGAGCGCGCATGCGCCGATCGCGTTGCGTCCGGGCGACACGATTGAGCCGCTCAATCGCATCCGGGCGCAGACCGCCGCGCATCTCGCGGAAGCCTGGCGCACCATCCCGCACGCGTTCCAGGCAGTCGAACTCGACGTCACCGGGATCGTGGCAGCGCGCGAGAGAGCGAAAGCCACTTTCGAGCAGCGCCACGGCATGGCCCTGACCTATCTGCCGTTCATCGCCCGCGCCGTGTGCATTGCGCTCGGCCAATTCCCGCGGGCGAATGCCAGCTTCGACCGTGATCGGCTGATCTTGCATCGCGAGATCAACCTCGGCATCGCGACCGATCTCGACCAGGGCGGCCTGGTTGTGCCGGTCGTGCATCACGCCGAGGATCTGAACGTCGCCGGTCTCGCCAAGGCGATCGCGCGCCAGGCGGACAAGGCACGCACCGGCAAGCTGACGCCCGGCGACATCACCGGCGCCACCTACACCATCACCAACAACGGTACCTTCGGCACGCTCTTCACCATGCCGGTGATCCATGCGCCGAACGTCACCATCCTGTCGCTCGATGCGGTGCGAAAGGTGCCGATCGTCGTCGAAGGGCCGAAGGGTGATAGCGTCGCCATCCGGCGCGTCGCCATGATCGGCCAGAGCTTCGACCACCGCGCGTTCGACGGCGCGTATGCCGCCGGTCTCCTGCGCCGTATCAAAGATATCGTCGAAAGCCGCGACTGGTCCGCCGAGTTGGGCTAAATCCCTGGCGCTGCACGAAAATTAGGCAGCTCCACCTGAGGATCATTTAGCGTTTCTTCACCGCGTTGCCGCTAAGCACTTGGTATGCAAGCGGCGAAGCCGAAGCGGCGCACGCGGCACGTGCTGGCAGACACCGACGGTGAATTTGCGCCGTCCGCGCCGTCGACTGCGCGCGCTTATGCGGCACGACGGAATTTCGAGGCCGAGTATCGTTACCGCGACATCGTCGAGAATTGCGCCTGGGGTATTTTCCAGACGACGGCCGACGGGCGCTACTTGCGCGCCAATCCGGCGCTCGCGCGGATCTATGGCTACGACAGCCCGGGCTCGCTGTTGACGGCGCTCACCGACATCCGTGCGCAGCTCTATGTCGATCCGCGGCGGCGTGATGCGTTTCGGCGCGTCATGCGTGAGCGCCGCGTCGTCACCAATTTCGAATCCGAAGTCTATCGCCGCGACGGTTCCGTCATCTGGATCGCCGAGACTTGCCGCGAGGTCCGCTCGAGTACCGGCAAGCTGCTGTATTACGAAGGCACGGTCGAGGACATCACCGAGCGCAAGCGCGCCGAGATCGAGTTGCGCATGGCCAAGGAAGCGGCCGAGACCGCAAACCACGCGAAGAGTGAGTTTCTCGCCGTGATGAGCCATGAGTTGCGCACGCCGCTGAACGCGATCATCGGCTTCGCGGACATCATCCATCGACAGATGCTCGGGCCCGGTGCGGCCGCGCGCTATGTCGAATATGCCGGCGACATCCATAGCAGCGGACAACGCCTTCTCGGCATCATCAACGACATCCTCGATCTTGCCCGCACCGACGGCGCTTCGGCACAGGGCGAGGCCGAAATCGTCGACCTGTCCGTCGTCGCGGATGAGGCCGTCCGTGCCATGACCCAGACCGCTGAGACTGCGGGTGTCGCGATCGCGGTCCGCGCGGCGACGGTTTGCGTTCGCGGCGACGCCGGCATGCTGCACCGCGCCTTGCTCAACCTCGCCAGCAATGCCGTCAAATTCACGCCGGCGGGCGGCCGCGCCGAGATCACCGTCATCGAGGAGCCGGAGGGCAACGCACGCATCGAGGTCCGCGATACCGGTATCGGAGTCGCGGCGGACGCGATCGGCCGCGTGACCGAGCCGTTTTATCAAGCCGATTCGGGATTGAACCGACGGCACGAAGGCGCCGGGCTGGGGCTCGCGATCGCCGATCGTATCGTCCGGCTGCATGGCGGTACGCTCAGCCTCGCCAGCAAACCAGGTCAGGGAACCGTTGCCACCGTTCAACTACCCGCGGCAAAGCCGGTCGCCGTGTTGCGCCGTCGCGCCGGCTGATCCGCCCTCAGTACTGCTTGTACGGCAGAAATTTGCCGCTCATGGTGACGCGCACGCGATCGCCCTTCTGATCGGACTGGCGCTCGAGCTTCACGTCGAAGTCGATCGCGCTCATGATGCCGTCGCCGAATTCCTCCTGGATGAGCGACTTCCAGGTCGTGCCATAGACCTGCATGATCTCGTAGAAGCGGTAGATCAGCGGATCGGTCGGCACCGCGGTCGGCAGCGAGCCGCGATACGGCACCTCCTGCAGCAGCAACACCTCCTCTTCATCGAGACCCAGGAGTTTGCCGGCCGCCTCGGCTTCGCTTTGCGACAGCTTCATCTGGCCGTGCAGTGCGGCGGTGTAATACATCGCAGAACCGGGCCCAAGCTGGGCAGCGATGTCCCGCCATTTGAGGTGCTTCTTGCGCACGATACCGGCAATTTTTTCGGTCAGTTCAGCGCGAGTCACGGGTACCTCCCTGGTGAGTTTCCCGAGAGAGTAGAGCAACGGCTGTGCCAAATTGGGCTGGGTGTAGGGCACGCATTCCACCGCGCGCGGACCGCACCGCGCGCGGTCCAGCTTAAAATTTAGGCAGGTTTACTCGGCGGCTCGGGGCGGCGCCTTCGACGTTGCCGCCTTGCCCGGTCGGCTTGCAAAGGCAAGATGGTCCTCGCCGGTCGCCGTCACGCCGACAGTGTCGCCATCCTTGATCGTGCCCTTGAGTATCTGCTCGGCCAGCGGATTCTGCAGCTCGCGCTGGATCACACGTTTCAGCGGCCGCGCGCCATAGACCGGATCGTAGCCAGCCGCGGCCAGCCAGGCGCGCGCCTTCTGATCGAGCTCCAGCGCGATTTTGCGCTCAGCCAGCAACTGCTCGAGTCGCTTGAGCTGGATGGCGACGATGCCCTCCATGTCGGCACGCGAGAGACGGCGGAAGATCAGGATCTCGTCGAGCCGATTGAGGAATTCGGGCCGGAAGGCAGCGCGCACGGCTTCCATCACCGGACCGCGCACGCTGTCGACATCCTGCCCCTCGGGTAGATTGGCGAGATACTCGCTGCCCAGATTCGACGTCAGGATGATGAGCGTGTTGCGGAAATCGACCGTGCGGCCTTGGCCGTCGGTCAGCCGCCCGTCATCCAGCACCTGGAGCAGGACGTTGAAGACGTCGGGGTGCGCCTTTTCGACCTCGTCGAACAGGATCACCTGGTACGGCCGCCGACGCACCGCCTCGGTCAGGGCGCCGCCCTCCTCGTAGCCGACATAGCCCGGCGGTGCGCCGATCAGGCGCGCAACCGCGTGCTTTTCCATGTATTCGGACATGTCGATGCGCAGAACCGCCTGCTCCTCGTCGAACAGGAATTCGGCCAGCGCCTTAGCGAGCTCGGTCTTGCCGACGCCGGTCGGGCCGAGGAAAAGGAACGAGCCCATCGGACGATGGGGATCCTGCAGTCCGGCGCGCGCGCGGCGGATCGCATTCGACACCGCGACCACGGCCTCATCCTGGCCGACGACGCGGTGGCGCAGATTCTGCTCCATCTGCAGCAGCTTCTCGCGCTGACCTTCGAGCATCTTGTCGACCGGGATGCCGGTCCAGCGCGACACCACCCCGGCGATGTGCTGCTCGGTCACCGCCTCGTCGATCATGCGGTTGCCTTCGGCCGCTTCGGCCGCCTTCAGCTTCTTTTCAAGATCGGGAATGACCGCGTAGGTCAGCTCACCCGCCCGGGTGAAATCGCCTTTGCGCTGCGCCTGTTCGAGCTCGACGCGAGCGCGGTCGATCTGTTCCTTGAGCTTCTGTGCGCCGGCCATCTGCTCCTTTTCGGCGCGCCAGCGCGCGGTCAGGTCGGCCGATTGCTTCTCGAGCACGGTCAGCTCGCTCTCGAGCTTTTTCAGCCGATCCTTCGACGCCGGATCGGTTTCCTTCTTGAGCGCCTCACGCTCGATCTTGAGCTGGACGATGCGGCGGTCGATCTCGTCGATCTCCTCGGGCTTCGATTCGGCTTCCATGCGCAACCGAGACGCCGCCTCGTCCATCAAGTCGATCGCCTTATCGGGCAGGAAGCGGTCCGTGATATAGCGGTTCGACAGCGTGGCCGCGGCGACGATGGCACCGTCGGTGATGCGCACAGCATGATGCAACTCATACTTCTCCTTGATGCCACGCAGAATCGAGATCGTATCCTCGACCGAGGGCTCATTGACGAAGACCGGCTGGAAGCGCCGCGCCAGTGCCGCATCCTTCTCGATGTGCTTGCGGTACTCGTCGAGCGTCGTGGCGCCGACGCAGTGGAGCTCGCCGCGGGCCAGGGCAGGCTTGAGCATGTTGGACGCATCCATCGCGCCTTCGGCTTTGCCCGCGCCCACCAGGGTGTGAAGCTCGTCGATGAAGACGATGATTTCGCCGGCGCTCGCGGTGATTTCGGAGAGCACGGCCTTGAGCCGCTCCTCGAACTCGCCGCGGAATTTGGCGCCGGCCACCAGGGCACCGAGATCGAGCGCCAGCAGGCGCTTATCCTTGAGACTCTCAGGCACGTCGCCGTGAACGATGCGCAGCGCCAAGCCTTCGACGATGGCGGTCTTGCCGACACCGGGTTCGCCGATCAGAACCGGGTTGTTCTTGGTACGCCGCGACAGCACCTGGATCGTGCGGCGGATTTCCTCGTCGCGGCCGATGACCGGATCGAGCTTGCCATCGCGCGCAGCCGCCGTAAGGTCGCGCGCATATTTCTTGAGCGCATCGTAGCTCTCTTCGGCCGACGCCGTGTCGGCGGTGCGCCCTTTGCGAATTTGTTCGATCGCGGCGTTGAGGTTCTGCGCATTAATGCCGGCGGACGCGAGCGCCTTGCCGGCATTGGAATTCTTGTCGAGCGCCAGCGCGAGCAGTAGACGCTCGGCGGTGACGAAGCTGTCGCCCGCCTTCTCGGCGATCTTCTCGGCCTCGCCGAAGAACCGCGCCAAATCCTGCGACAAGAACGTCTGGCCGGCACCGGCTCCCTCGATCCGCGGCAACCGCGCGAGCGAGGCTTCGGTCGCCGCGAGCGCGCGCGCCGGATCGCCGCCGGCGGCGCGGATCAGGTTCGCAGCGAGGCCTTCCTTGTCGTCGAGCAACACCTTGAGCAGATGCTCGGGAACGATCTGCTGGTGACCGGAGCGCTGGGCGAGCGTTTGCGCCGCCTCGACGAAGCCTTTGGAACGCTCCGTGTATTTTTCGAAGTCCATCGGACCCCCCTCGTGACCGGCCTATCCGCCCTTCTTGGAAGCGACGGATCTGTCTTCGAGCACAAATATGGGGTGGCTTTGGGCGCCGACAAGGGCGACCAAAGGCGCTGATCAAGCGCTGGCTGGATTGCGCGGTAGCGGCCGGCGCGACTTAGCCGTTGTAGTCGGGATCGATGGGCGGGATTGGCGGCTGCGGACCCGGCTCCGCCGGCCCCGGCGCCTGCTGATGCGACGTCGGAGGTTGCGGCTGGGGCTGGGGCTGATGCTGCGGCCGCGGTTGCTGCGCTGGCTGGTGCATCTGCTGCGAATGCGGCGCCTGATGCTGATTCTGCTGTGGCGACTGGCCAGGCACATTCGGATGCTGGCCATGGCCATCCATGTCCTCGCCGCCGGACATTTCATTGTCGGCGGGCGTCATCGGCCGCTGGCCCTGGTTGTCCTGACCGCCGTTGATCTGCATGATCCGATAGTAATGCTCGGCGTGCTGGTAGAGATTTTCCGCCGCGATACGATCGCCGGCGGACGCCGCTTCGCGCGCCATGGCGATATAGCGCTCGAACACCTGATACGCGTTGCCGCGGATCTTGATGCTCGGCCCGCTCGAGTCGAAGTTTTGCATGCGATGCGGCGGGCGCCCACCGCCCTGCTGCCGGTTCTGGGGGTGGCCGCCCATCATGTTACGTCCACCACGCCCACGATTTTTCTGGCCTGGTCTCATGAGTTCCTTGCAGTCAAAGTCATCATTCGTTGTTTCGATGTGCCTTTGCGGCGTCGCCCCAAATCCAAAGCGGTATAACCCACACTGCGCGCGGCGATATCACCGGCGATCAATCGAAAAAGGGGCGATTTGTGCGCCTGGGGCGCGGAGCACTTGGCTCCTTGGCTTTTGGCGGGTTCACCCTAGACGGGATGGTCGCCGAAGCCAACCTGTTTTTTTGACCAATTCCGGCCTTATCCGCCCATTCCCGCTCCACGGAGGACCAGGCAACGCTCGTGTCCCGCCAAGTCGCGCCGCGCTCCGGTAACGCGCAATCCGCTCTCAATCATGATGCGGGTAACCGATTCGCTTTGGCCGGCGCCGAGCTCGAAAAACGCCCAGCCATCCGGCCGCAAAATCCGGCGCGCGAGCGGCGCAAGCGCCCGATACGCAGCCAGGCCGTCTATCCCGCCATCGAGCGCGCACCGTGGATCAAAGTGCGCAACCTCGGGTGACAGCGCGGCGATCTCGTCAGCCGGTATATAGGGCGGATTGGCGAGAATTACATCGGCCGGGTCTAAGTCTACTTCGGCCCAATCACCGACGATGAACTGCGTTCGCACCGCCAGATCCAGCCTCGCGGCGTTTTGCCGCGCGGTTTCGATCGCGCCGGACAGAACATCAACGCCGACGCCGGTGGCATTGGGATATTCGGTGAACAGGGCCAGCAGGAGTGCGCCCGTACCGGTGCCGAAATCGACAACCTTGAGCGGCGCGGCACGATCCGGCAGCGATGCGAGAACCGCCTCGATGAGAGTCTCGCTGTCGGGTCGTGGATCGAGCGTGTCGGGCGACAGCGCCAGATCGAGACTCCAGAATTCGCGCGCGCCGCGAATCCGCGAATAGGGCTCGTGCGCGGCGCGGCGCCGCACGTAATCGTCGAAACGTGCCTCGTCGTCCTCCGCAAGCGCCTGCAGAAGCCGCGCCTCTCGCCGCGC
Organism: Allostellaceae bacterium; assembly: GCA_035532975.1. Taxonomy (GTDB): domain Bacteria; phylum Pseudomonadota; class Alphaproteobacteria; order ATCC43930; family CGMCC-115725; genus REEB95. The sequence continues at coordinate 263 of DATLUT010000049.1, read as the reverse complement.
ATTGGCAATCCCGGCAGTGGCCAACTTACGCGCAGCATCCGTGAGCCGATCGTCTGCCACTATCGTCATTCCGCTTCTGCCAGCTTGGCCGCGCGATCTTCCGCCTGTAGTGCGTCAATGAGTTCGTCGAGCGCCTCGCCCTCTAGCACCTTGTCGATTTTATACAGCGTGAGGTTGATGCGATGGTCGGAGACGCGGCCCTGCGGGAAGTTATAGGTGCGGATGCGCTCGGAGCGATCGCCGGTGCCGACTTGGCTCTTGCG
>DATLUT010000048.1:0-5570 GCA_035532975.1 Allostellaceae bacterium | reverse complement strand
ACGCCGCCGGCGTGCTTATCGATCAATTCGCGAAGGGGTACGCCCATCGCCTCCTCGACGTTGCACGGCTTCTCGACGTGGCCCGAGATGCAGAACACCTTGGTGCCTTCATTCTTGGGCCGGCCGATGCCGGCGAACCAGGCGCCGCCCCGCCGCAGGATGGTCGGCACCACGGCAATCGTCTCGACGTTGTTGACCGTCGACGGGCAGCCATAGAGCCCGCACGCCGCCGGAAACGGCGGCTTGAGGCGCGGCTGACCCTTCTTGCCTTCGAGCGATTCGAGCAGGCCGGTTTCCTCGCCGCAGATATAGGCACCGGCGCCGCGGTGAAGGCGGAGCTCGAAATCGAAGCCCGAGCCGCAGGCGTTTGGGCCGACGAGGCCGGCAGCATAGGCCTCGTCGATCGCCGCCTGGAGGACTTGCGCCTCGTTATAGAACTCGCCGCGGACATAGATGTAGCAGTGATGCGCGCCCATGCCGACGCCAGCGAGGACGCAGCCTTCGATCAGCTTATGCGGGTCGTGACGCATGATGTCACGGTCCTTGCAGGTGCCGGGCTCGCTCTCGTCGGCGTTGACGATGAGATAGGTCGGGCGGTCGCTCGTTTTCGGCATGAACGTCCATTTGAGGCCCGTCGGGAACCCCGCTCCGCCTCGCCCGCGCAGGCCCGAGGCCTTGACCTCGTTGGCGATCCAATCGCGGCCCTTGGCGATCAGATCCTTGGTGCCATCCCAATCGCCGCGCTTGCGCGCGCCCTGAGCGCCGTCGAGCCGCCAGTCGAACTGACCGTAGAGATTGGTGAAGATGCGGTCCTTGTCGGCGAGCATCAGCGCTTGCCTCCGGCGAACGAAAGATCCTTGAGCGTGGTCGGACCGCCCTCTGGCGCCGAAGTCTGGCGCTTTGTCGCCGAACCCATCGGCGGCTTCTCGCCGCGCGCGAGAGCGTCGATCAGCGCTTCGGTCGAACCGCCGTCGAGGTCCTCGTAGAAATCGTCGTTGACCTGCATGATGGGCGCGTTGACGCAGGCGCCGAGGCACTCGACCTCCTTGAGCGTGAATTTGCCGTCGGCCGTGGTTTCGCCGATGCCGATACCGAGCTTCTTCTTGCACGCCGCCACCACCGCGTCCGAGCCGCGAAGCCAGCACGGCGTGGTCGTGCAGATCTGGAAGAAGTGCTTTCCGACCGGCTTCAGGTTGAACATGGTGTAGAAGGTCGCGACCTCGTAGACGCGGATGCGCGCCATGCCGAGCATGTCGGCGACCGCATCCATCGCCGCGCGCGGCAGCCAGTTGTCGTGCTGGCGCTGCGCCAGATCGAGCAGCGGCAGCACCGCGCTGGCCTGGCGACCGGTCGGATATTTGGCGATATACGCTTTCGCTTTCTCGAGATTCGCCGGCGTGAAGGTGAAGCTCGTCGGCTGCGCCGCCGGCGCGGAATCGTCATCCGCGCTCATCGGTCGATCTCGCCGAAAACGACGTCCATCGAGCCGATGATCGCCACGACGTCGGCCAGCATGTGGCCGCGCGACATGAAATCGGTGCTCTGCAGGAACGGAAAGCCGGGCGAGCGGATCTTGCAGCGATAGGGCCGATTGCTGCCGTCGGCCACGAGATAGACGCCGAACTCGCCCTTCGGCGCCTCGACCGCCGTATAGGTTTCGCCCGCCGGCACGTGATAGCCCTCGGTGTAGAGCTTAAAGTGATGGATCAGCGCTTCCATTGAGCTTTTCATCTCGGCGCGCGGCGGCGGCGCGACCTTGCGGTCGTCGACCATGTGCGGGCCGGCCGGCATCTTGTCGATACATTGCTTGATGATGAGCAAGCTTTGGCGCATCTCCTCCATCCGCACCAGATAACGATCCCAGCAATCGCCGTGCTTGCCGATCGGAATGTCGAAATCCATCTCGCCGTAGACGTCGTAGGGCTGCGCTTTGCGCAGGTCCCAGGGCACGCCGGAGGCGCGCAGCATCGGCCCCGAAAAGCCCCAGTCGATCGCTTGCGCGCGCGTCATCGGTCCGATGTCGACGGTGCGCTGCTTGAAGATGCGATTCTCGGTCAAGAGCTGCTCGATATCGTCGACACGCTTCGGGAATTGCTCGCAGAAAGCGGCGATGTCCTCGAGCAGGCCAGGCGGCAGGTCCTGGTGCACGCCGCCCGGGCGGAAATAATTGGCGTGCAGCCGCGCGCCCGAGGCGCGCTCGTAGAATTCCATCAGCTTCTCACGCTCCTCGAAGCCCCAGAGCAGCGGCGTGATCGCGCCGACATCGAGCGCGAACGCGGTCAGGTTCAGCAGATGGTTCAGGATGCGGGTGATCTCGGCATACATCACGCGGATGTATTGGGCGCGCGGCGGCGGCGTGATGCCCATCAGCTTTTCGACGGCGAGCGCGAAGGCGTGCTCCTGGCACATCGGCGAGACGTAATCGAGCCGGTCGAAATACGGCGTCGCCTGCATATAGGTCTTGTATTCGATCAGCTTCTCGGTGCCGCGGTGCAGCAAGCCGATATGGGGGTCGGCACGCTCGATCACTTCGCCGTCCATCTCGAGCACCAGGCGCAGCACGCCGTGCGCCGCCGGATGCTGCGGACCGAAATTCATGGTGAAGCTCTTGATCGCAGCTTCGGCGGGGACGATGTCGGCGCTCATTTCGGCTTGCCCTCGCCGGTCGCTTTTTCGTCGCCGGGCAGAATGGTGTTCATGCCTTCCCACGGCGACAGGAAATCGAAGCTCCGGAACTCCTGCTTGAGCTTCACCGGCTCGTAGACGACGCGCTTCTGCTCCTCGTCGTAGCGCACTTCGACGTAGCCGGTGAGCGGGAAATCCTTGCGCAGCGGATGGCCCTCAAATCCGTAATCGGTGAGGATGCGGCGCAAATCCGGATGATCGGCGAAATAGACGCCGAGCAGGTCCCAGCATTCGCGCTCGAACCAGCCGGCGGCGCTGTAGACCGATGTCGCGGACGGCACCGGCGTCTGCTCGTCGGTCGTCACCTTGAGTCGGATGCGGCGATTGTGCGTCAGGCTCAGCAGGTTGTAGACGACCTCGAGCCGCTCGACGCGGTCGGGATAATCGACGCCGCAGATATCGACCAGCACGTCGAACCGAAAGCTGGGATCGTCGCGCAGGAATTGCAGCACGCGCACGATCGCCTCGCGTCGCACCGTGACCATCAGCTCGTCGTGCGCGATCGCGCGCTGGAGCACGTCTTGCGGAAAGGCGGCGGCCACCTTTTCGCCGACGGCCTCAAGCGGCTGGGTCATTCTGAATCCCGTTCGACATCGCGGTCAGCGCGCAAAGCGCCGTTCGCGGTGAATCTTCTTCTGCAGTTGCAACACGCCATAAAGCAAAGCCTCGGCGGTCGGCGGACAGCCGGGAACGTAGATGTCGACCGGCACGATGCGGTCGCAGCCGCGCACCACTGAATATGAATAATGGTAATAGCCGCCGCCGTTCGCGCAGGAACCCATCGAGATCACCCAGCGCGGCTCGGCCATCTGGTCGTAGACCTTGCGCAGCGCCGGCGCCATCTTGTTGCACAGCGTGCCGGCGACGATCATCACGTCGGACTGCCGTGGGCTTGGCCGGAACACGACGCCGAAGCGGTCGAGGTCGTAGCGCGACGCGGCGGTGTGCATCATTTCGACGGCACAGCAGGCGAGACCGAAAGTCATCGGCCAGAGCGAGCCGGTCTGCGCCCATTTCACCAGCTGGTCGACGGTCGACAGGATGAAGCCCTGGCGGCGGGCCTCGGAAAAAGTATCGGCAGGCGCAATCACTCCCATTCGAGCGCTCCCGTCTTCCATTCGTAGATGAAGCCGACGGTGAGGACACCGAGGAACACCATCATCGACCAGAAGCCGAACACGCCGATCTTGCCGAGCGCCACCGCCCACGGAAACAGGAAGGCGACTTCGAGGTCGAAGATGATGAACAGCAGCGACACGAGATAGAAGCGCACGTCGAACTTGGCGCGCGCGTCGGAAAACGGCGGGAAGCCGCATTCATAGGGCGACAGCTTTTCCGAATCCGGCCGCTGCCGCACGAGGATGAAGGACGCCAGCACGATGACCACCGACAGCGCGAACGCAATGCCGATGAAGATCAGGATCGGAAGGTATTCACGCAACAGGCTGTCCATCGACGACGGCTCCCAAGTCGAGCGCGATGGTGGCCTGCGCAAGGCGAAGCTGACGCCGTCACGCGAAATGGCGGGAGTGACGGGGCTCGAACCCGCGACCTCCGGCGTGACAGGCCGGCGCTCTAACCAACTGAGCTACACCCCCGCAGCACCGACACCGCGGCGGCCAGTGGTACCCCTCTGCCCCTGGGGTGTCAAGCGCGGGAGGCCGCGTTTTCCCACGATTTCCCTGGCCTTTCTGCCTTTTTCTGCAGCGCGGTATCGCACCGCAATATCGGCCGTCTCACGACCAAAAATGTGTCCATCGAAGCAACTTTTGATGTGGCGCGGCGACGGAAACGAATCAATGCCGCCGGTCGTGCAAGTGCCGCCGACCTAACCCGCGCAGCACGAAAGTCTAGCCACGTCCTTGGTAAAAGTCTGGGCGGCGAGCTTCAGCCCCTCGACCGTCGTGAGGTAGGGAAAGATCGTGTCTGCGATCTGCTGCACCGTGAGCCCGCAGGTGATGGCGAGCGCCGCCGTCTGGATGCTATCGGCGCCCTCCGGCGCCAAGATGTGCGCACCGAGTAGTTTGCCGCTGTCCGCCGCCGCAATCAGCTTGATGAGGCCGCGCGTATCGCGCGCAGCGAGCGCGCGCGGGACGTAAGCGAGCGGAAGAACGGCGGTCTTCACCGCGAGACCTTGCCGACGCGCCGTCGCTTCCGTCAGGCCGACACTGGCGACCTGAGGGTCGGTGAACACGACGGCGGGCATGACGCTGGAGTCATAGCGCCGGCCATCGCCGTCGAGCGCATTCTCCGCCGCGATTTTCGCGCCATAGGCGGCCATATAGACGAACGGGTCGCGCCCCGTGACGTCGCCGGCGGCATAGACGCCGGGCCGCGTCGTGCGCATCCATTCGTCCACCTTGATGCCGCCATTCGCCAGAAGCTCGACGCCGCCTTCCTCGAGACCCATGCTCGCCGTGTTGGGCCGGCGTCCGGTCGCGACCAGCACGTGCTCCGCCTCGATCGTTTCATCCCGGCCGCCGTCCGAGATGTCGAGGGCGACGCCCCGCCCGGTCTTGCGGACGGCCGTCGTCTTAACGCCCTCGCGGATGACAATCCCCTCGTCGCGCAGGTAGCCCGCCAGGGCGTTCGCGATCTCCGGCTCGGCCGCCGACAGGATCGGCACGATATCGACGATCGTCACCTTCACACCCGCCCGCGCGAACATCTGACCGAGTTCGCAGCCGATGTAGCCGCCGCCGATCACAAGTAGCGACTTGGGCAATCGGTCGAGTTCGAGGGCGGTCGTGCTCGTCAAGTACGGCACGGCCTCGATACCCGGGATCGGCGGCACCGACGGTGACGCGCCCGTGGCAATGATCACCTTGCCGGCCTTTATCGGACTCTCGTCGACGGTGACACCATCGTTCGTCAACCGCGCCCGG
>DATLUT010000047.1:0-3914 GCA_035532975.1 Allostellaceae bacterium | reverse complement strand
GGCCCGCGAGCCAGCACGGCGTCGATTCGGGGAACGATGGATTACCACAGCTGCCCTAACCTCGCCGCGATGTTTTTCGCCGAAGCGGCGCGTCAGGGCGAGCGGCCTTTCCTGTGGGCGAAGCACGCCGGCGCCTACCGCGCGCTGAGCTGGAGCGCGGCACGGCAACAGGTCACAGATCTTGCCAAGGGATTGCGCGCGCTCGGCATCGGCCACGGCGACCGCGTCGTCCTGGTGGCCGAGAACCGTCCGGAGTGGATCATCGCCGATTTCGCGATCATGAGCGCGGGCGCGATCACCGTGCCCGCCTATACCACGCTTGCGGTCGACGACTACCACCACGTGATGACCAACTGCGGCGCGAAAACGGCGATTGTTTCGACCGCCGCGCTGGCACGGCGCGTGCTGCCGGCAGCTTCCCGGGCGCCGAGCGTCGCCACCGTGCTGACGATCGAGCCGGTCGAAGCGGAAGCGACCTCGGACGTCGTGCTGCGCTCGTGGCAAGCGGCGCTCGAACTCGGCGCTGGCGCGCCGGGCAAGGTCGAGGATTGGATCGGCGCGATCGGCCGCGACGACGTCGCCTGTCTGATCTACACCTCCGGCACCGGCGGCACGCCGAAAGGCGTGATGACGACGCACGGCAACATCCTCGCGAATTGCCGCTCGGCCTTCGCCCTCCTCGAGAAGGTCGGGCTCGGCCATGAGATATTTCTCTCCTTCCTGCCGCTGTCGCACTCCTACGAGCATACCGCGGGCATGATGTTTCCGATCTCGCTCGGCGCCGAAATCTATTTCGCCGAGGGCGCCGATACGCTCTCCGCCAATCTCGTCGAGGCGCATCCGACCATCATGACGGCGGTGCCGCGTCTCTACGAGGCGTTCCAGCAGCGCATCCTGCGCGCCGTCGAGCGCGAGGGCGGCCTCAAGGCGAAACTGTTCTTCGCGGCGCTGGCGCTCGGCCGCAAGCGCTACGAGCGGCCGGATGGCCTCGGCTTCGTCGAGCGCATCGCGGACGCAGTGCTCGACGTGCTGGTGCGGCGCAAGCTCAAGGCACGATTCGGCGGGCGGCTCAAGGCGATGGTTTCGGGTGGCGCCGCGCTCAATCCCGAAATCGGCCGGTTCTTTCTCGCCCTCGGCCTCCGGCTGTTGCAGGGCTACGGCCAGACCGAGGCGGCACCGGTGATCAGCGCCAATCCGCCCGATCGCATCAAGATCGACACCGTCGGCCTGCCCGTAGTCGGCGTCGAAGTCGACTTCGCCGAAGACGGCGAGATCCTAGTGCGCGGCGACAACGTCATGAAGGGCTACTGGAACGATCCGGAAGCGACAGCGCGCGCCCTCGACGGCGGCTGGCTGCGCACCGGTGACGTCGGCCGGCTCGACGGCGAAGGCTTCCTGGTGATCACCGACCGCAAAAAGGATTTCATCAAGACTTCGGGCGGCGAGATGGTTGCGCCGGCGCGCATCGAGGGCTGCCTGACGCTGCAACCGGAGATCGGCCAGGCGATGGTCGCCGGCGATCGTCAGCCTTACCTCGTCGCCGTCGTCGTGCCGAGCCAGCATCTGATCGACGACGTTGCGGGCCGCCGCGACCCGGCATCCGACACCCTGATTCCCGACCAGCCAGAAATCCGCCGGGCGGTCAGCGCGGCCGTCGCGCGCGCCAACGAGAGCCTTGCGCCGTTCGAACGCATCCGCCGCTTCTTCATCGTCGGCGAACCGTTCACCACCGCCAACCATCAGATGACGCCGACGCTCAAAATCCGGCGCCACGTCATCCGCCAGGTCTATGGCGAGGCGCTGGCCGCGCTTTACGAAAAGGGGGGCGGCTTAGCGCCCAAATGAGCGCCGCGCTTCAGCGCCGCTTGTGATAGTCGCGATACCAGTCGACGAAGCGGCGCAGGCCGTCGTCGATCGTGGTCCGCGGCGCGTATCCAAGGTCGCGGCGCGCGGCGGTGATATTCGCATAGGTCGCCGGCACGTCGCCTTTCTGCATCGGCAGGTTCTGGCGCCTGGCGGTCTTGCCCAGGGCGCTTTCGAGCACGGCGACAAAACGGCCGAGATCTTCCGCCCGGTTGTTGCCGAGATTGTAGAGACGGTGCGGCGGTGCGTCCGGTCCGCCGTCCGACGGCGGCCGGTCGAGCGCGGCAAGCACGCCGAGCACGATGTCGTCGATATAGGTGAAGTCGCGGCGCATGCGGCCTTCGTTGAACAGCTTGATCGGCCGTCCGCGCTCGATCGCGTCGACGAACAGCCATGCCGCCATGTCCGGCCGGCCCCATGGGCCATAGACCGTGAAGAAGCGCAGGCCGGTCGTCGGAATACGGTAGAGGTGCGCATAGCAATAAGCCATCAGCTCGTCGGCGCGTTTGGTCGCTGCATAGAGCGATTGCGGCGTCTCGACCCGGTCGTCTTCGGCGAACGGCAACTTGGTGTTGCCGCCATAGACCGAAGACGAGCTGGCATAGACGAAGTGCTTCAGGCCTTTGAGTGCACGGCACGTCTCCATCACTTCGAGCTGCGCCGCCACGTTCGACGCGACGTAGGCACGGGGATGGTCGAGCGAATAGCGCACGCCCGCCTGCGCGGCGAGATGCACGACGCGATCGACGCCGCGCCCGCGCTTCAGCAGCGCTGCGAGACGCCCGGGCTGCGCAAGCTCGAGACGGTGGAAGGCGAAATGCTTTTGCGCCTGAAGCTGCTTCAGCCGCGCCCGCTTCAGCGGCACCGAATAATAGGGGTTGAGATTGTCGACACCGATGACGCGCTCGCCGCGCACCAGCAGCGCCGCGGAGACGTGATAACCGATGAAGCCGGCGGCGCCGGTGACGAGGACGGTCATGCGGTGATGGGAACCCCCGGCTGCAACGCGCCTCTATAGCGCGGCTCGGTCCGGAAATCATCCCTTGCGGCGGCGAGGCGGCGGATTAAGCTCGGCGCGAAAAACGAGCGAGAGGCCCGCTCATGAAAAGCTATGTCCTGACCGAGTTCGGTAAGCCGCTCACAGCAGTCGAGACGCCGACTCCGCAGCCACAGGGCACCGAGGTGTTGCTGAAGATGCTCGCATCCGGCGTCTGCCACAGCGACCTTCACCTCCACGACGGCTATTACGAGCTCGGTGGCGGCAAGCGCCTCATCCTCTCGGATCGCGGCATCAGCCCGCCGATCACCATGGGGCACGAGATTGCCGGCGCGGTGGTGGCCGCCGGTCCCGAGGCGAAGGGTGTCCGCCCGGGCGACGGCTACGTCGCCTATCCCTGGATCGGCTGCGGTACCTGCGCCGTCTGCCGGTCGGGTAACGAGCAGCTGTGCAACGACGCGCGCACGCTCGGCATACGGCAACCGGGCGGGTATGCGGACTACGTGATCGTGCCGCATCCCCGCTATCTCTATCCGCTCGGTAGCTTGTCGCCGCAGGCGGCCGCGCCCTATGCCTGCTCGGGACTCACCACCTATGCGGCCCTGAAACGCGTCGGCGCCGCGACCTATACCGCGCAGCCGATCCTGATTCTCGGCGCCGGCGGCCTCGGCCTGATGTGCGTCAAGCTGCTGAAAGCGCTCGGCGGCAAGGGCGCCGTCGTCGTCGAGCTCGAACCCAAGAAGCGCGAAGCGGCGCTGGCGGCCGGCGCGATCGCGGCAATCGATCCGCGATCCGACAAGCCGGGGCGTGCGATTCGGGCGGCGGCCGGCGGACCGGTCGCGGCGGCAATCGACCTCGTCGGTTCAAGCGAGACCGCGCAGCTCGGCACCGACGTGCTCACGCGCGGCGGCAAGTACGTCATCGTCGGGCTGATGGGCGGCGAGCTCACGCTGTCGCTGCCGCTGCTGCCGATCCGCTCGATCACGATCGAAGGCATGCTGGTCGGGACGCTCGCCGAGTTCCGTGAGGTGATGGATTTGGTGGCCTCGGGCCG
>DATLUT010000046.1:0-2985 GCA_035532975.1 Allostellaceae bacterium | reverse complement strand
TACCTGATCGAAACCGGCGCGACGCTGGCGCGACGCGACGGCAAGAAATGGCTTGGCCGACCGGAAAGCGAGTGGCTTGCGCCGGTGCGCGACTTTGCGATCGACGAGATGTTGACGTTGATCCGCGGCGATCTCGAGCGGCTCGGCATCGAATTCGACGTCTTCTCGTCCGAGCGGCAGCTGGTGCAAGCGGGCGCCATCGAGCAGGCCATATCCGAACTCGAGAAGCAGGGCCTGATCTACGTCGGCACGCTTGAGCCGCCCAAGGGCATGCTGCCCGAAGATTGGGAGAAGCGGCCGCAGACGCTGTTCCGCTCGACGGCCTTCGGCGACGATGTCGACCGGCCGATCAAGAAAGCCGACGGCTCATGGACCTATTTCGCCGCCGACATTGCCTACCATTGGGACAAGTACAAGCGCGGCTTCGCCGACATGATCGACGTCTGGGGCGCCGACCATGGTGGCTACGTCAAGCGTATGCAGGCCGTCGTGAAGGCCCTGACGCAGGGCAAGGCCGCACTCGACGTCAAGCTGTGTCAGCTGGTCAACCTGTCGGATGGCGGCCAGCCGGTGCGGATGTCGAAGCGCGCCGGCAACTTCGTCACGCTGCGCGACGTCATCGACCGCGTCGGCAAGGACGTGGTGCGTTTCGTCATGTTGACGCGACGCAACGACCAGCCGCTCGACTTCGATTTTGCCAAGGTGGTCGAGCAGTCGAAGGACAATCCCGTGTTCTATGTGCAGTATGCCCACGCCCGGGCGCGCTCGGTGATGCGGCTCGCGGCGCAGCATTTCGGCGCGGACGAGTTGGAGCCGGCGGCCCTGGCACGCGGGCCGCTCGAGTTGCTCGCGGATGCCGACGAGATCGCGCTCGTTCGTCAGCTCGCGCAGTGGCCGCGCACCGTTGAAGGTGCGGCGCAGATGCATGAGCCGCATCGGATCGCCTTTTATCTGCAGGAGATCGCCGCATCGTTCCACGCGTTGTGGAACAAGGGCAATACGGACGCGGGCCTGCGCTTCGTCGTCGAAGCGAAGCGCGATCTCACGCGGGCGCGCTTGGCACTCGTCCAGGCGATGGCCTTTGTCATCGCCTCGGGACTCAAGGTGATCGGCGTCACGCCGGCCGAGGAGCTGCGCTGATGACGCTCGGCATCGATCCCGAAGACCGCATTCCTGCCGCGCCGCTCAAGGGCGTGTCCGGTTGGCAGCGCCATTTCGGCGCCTTCGTGCGCGTCGGCGTCGTGTTGGTCGTGCTTGGCGCCGTCGGCGTTTCGAGCTGGCACTACGTCAAGGAGCATTTCCTGACGCCGTCGGCACCATCGGGTCCGGTGCCGGTATTTGGCCCCGGCGACCAGCCGATCAAGGAAGCGCCGAAGCAGCCGGGCGGCATGGTCGTGCCGGATCAGGACAAGATCATTCTCAACGGCACGGCGGCGCAGCCGAAGGTCGAGCAAATCCTGCCGCCGCCGCCGACACCGTTGCCGTCGCCGACACCAGCGTCGCCGCCCGCTGCCGTGCAGGCGACACCCGCACCGGCCGGATCACCGCAGGCCATGACGGCGACACCTGTGCCGCCACCGCCGTCTGCCGCGCCCGCGGCGTCGACCGGCGCATCGCCCCCTGCATCTGCCGCGCCGCCGCGGACCATCGAGGCGCCGTCGCCCCAGGCGGTGACCATCACGCCCCCGACGCATCCGGCAAGCGTCGCCGCGGTTTCGCCGCCGAAGCCAGCACCGACCGCGGCGGTTTCCCACGAAACGGTGCCGCCGCAGATCGCCGGACACGGCTGGTTCGTCCAGCTCGGCGCCGTGCGCTCGACGGCGGCGGCGCAAGCGGAATGGACGCGGCTAAAACGCGCTCATTCCGATTTGCTGGCCTCGCTGTCGGCCAACGCGGTGCGCGTCGATCGCGGCGACGCCGTCCTCTATCGGATCGAGGCCGGACCATTTGCCGATGCCGGCGCCGCATCGCATCTCTGCCACTCACTCCAGCAACGCCATGTCGCCTGCCTCATCCTCCGGCCGTGAGCCGCGGGCGGTGATTTTCGGCTGCGCGGGTACGGCGCTGTCGGATGCCGAACGCGCGTTCTTCCGCGACGCCAATCCGCTCGGCTTCATCCTGTTCCAGCGTAACTGCGATAATCCGGAGCAGGTGCGGGCGCTCGTCGCGGCGTTGCGCGACAGCATCGGCAGCGCCGACGCGCCGGTCTTGATCGACCAGGAAGGCGGTCGCGTCGCACGCCTGCGGCCGCCGCATTGGCCGGCCTATCCGGCCGCCGCCGCCTTGGCCGCTGCCGCTGCACCGCGTGAGGCGGTGTCGCTCGCGGCCCGCCTCATCGCCGCTGACTTGGCGGCGCTCGGCATCACGGTCGATTGCGCGCCGGTGCTCGATCTGGCATTTGCCGGCGCCGATCCGGTGATCGGCGATCGCGCCTACGGCGCCTCGCCGACAACGGTGGCCGAGCTCGGTCGGGCGGCGTGCGAGGGGTTGTTGGCCGGGGGTGTGCTCCCCATTATAAAGCACATCCCGGGACACGGCCGTGCCACCGTCGACAGCCACACGGCACTCCCCACGGTTACAGCGGCCGGCCGGGACCTTGCCGACACCGATTTCGCACCGTTCCGAGCCCTCCACGACATGCCCTGGGCGATGACGGCGCATATCGTCTATCAGGCGCTCGATCCCGACCGGCCGGCTACGTTGTCGCGGCGGCTGATCGGCGAGACGATTCGGGCTAGCATTGGCTTCGACGGCGTGCTGATTTCGGATGATCTTTCGATGGCGGCGCTTCCCGGAACCTTGGCGGAGCGGGCAAAAGGCGCGCTCGAGGCGGGATGCGACGTGGTTTTGCATTGTAATGGTGACCCGGTGGAAATGGCGGCAATCGCGGGCTCGATCGGTCCTTTGAGCGCGGCGACGCATCGGCGGCTCGCGCGCGGCGAGGCACGACGGCGGGCAGCGGACAAGGGTGCCGCCTTCGATCGC
>DATLUT010000045.1:0-8376 GCA_035532975.1 Allostellaceae bacterium | reverse complement strand
TGGGACGTGATGGAGGACGGACTCAAGGCGATCTTTTCGCGCGACATTCCGGCGCTGGTGCGGAGCAAGCTGCGCGCCGCCGTCGACGCTTTCCTCGTGCGTCACGGCCAGTCGTTCGCCGACATCGACCAAATCGTCTGTCATCCGGGCGGCGTGAAGGTTCTGGCGGCGATCGAGGAGGCCTTCGCGCTCGGACCGCGCGCACTCGATCATGCACGCCAGGTGTTGCGCGACTGCGGCAACATGTCCGCAGCGACCGTGCTATTCGTGCTCGATCGCACGCTCAAGGCGGGCGCAAGCGGACGGATGCTGCTCTCGGCGCTCGGCCCGGGCTTCAGCGCCGGATTCCTGGTGCTCGACGCGTGAACCCACTGCCGGTCATCGTCGCCTTGGTGGCGCTGGCGCGGCTCGGCGAACTCGCCTATTCGGCACGCAATGCCCGCGCACTCAAAGCGCGCGGCGCGATCGAGCGTGGCGCGGGGCACTATCCGCTGATCGTCGCGCTGCACGCGGCGTGGCTGCTGGCGCTGATCGTGCTGGTGCCGTGGGATGCGCCGATGAACTGGTTCTGGCTCAGCGCATTCATTGCGCTGCAGGCGCTTCGGTTGTGGACTATCCGGAGTCTCGGCCCTTACTGGACGACCCGCGTCTACGACCTGCCTGGCGTGCCCGTCGCGCGCCGCGGCCCTTACCGCTTCATCGCCCATCCGAATTACCTGGTCGTCGCCGGCGAGATCGCGGCACTGCCGCTTGCCTTCGGCGCGTGGCGGATCGCGGTGATCTTCTCGGTGTTCAACGGCCTACTGCTCTTCTGGCGAATCCGCGTCGAAGAACGCGCCCTCGCGCCGCGGCGCGCACTACCGGTTTCGCAGAGACCGGCCTAAAGTAAAAAAGCCGCCGGCTTAAGGTTTTCGTCGATTGGCGACGCCGACCGCGCGCCCTACCATCCGCTCGACTTCGCGATCAGGCCCCGTGCGGCGCGCACCACATGATGCGTCCGCCGCGAACGAATGGAAGGCGTGTCATGACCAAGCCGCTGATCGTCGTCATTCTTGCCGTCGTCGTCCTGGCAGTTGCCGGTTGCGCCAGCGATCCGTCACAGCAAACGTCCAGCAGCGCCCTGACTGCGCCGTCCGCCAACGGCGGTGGCAATTACAGCCCGTGGATGGTACCTATCCGCTTCTTCGAGTGAATACGGCCTGTACGGCGTCCGCGGGTTGACCCGCGCACGCCTGCGTGCCTATTGTCCGGCGCAGTTGCGCGAGCCCGTAGCTCAGCCGGTAGAGCACATGACTTTTAATCATGGGGTCGCGGGTTCGATTCCCGCCGGGCTCACCAGATCTTCCGACCAGAATCGGCAATGAGCTATCTCCGCCGGATCCTCCAGCCGGGCGAGACGCTGCGCTACGCCGGGCAGCTGCACTGGATCGTCTATTTTCCCGGATTCGTGCTGTTCGCCGTCGTGGCGGCGATGTATTTCGCGCTCGTCGCGGCGAGCCGCTTCGGCCTCGCCACGCCCTACCTTTTGATGTTCCTCGACCTGGCGATGGCCGTGAGCCTGGTGAGCTTGCTAGTCGCGGCGCTGCGGCGCTGGACGACCGAGATCGCAGTCACCGACCGCCGTGTCATCTTCAAGCGCGGCCTGATCCGTCGTCACACCATCGAAATGAACATGGACAAGGTCGAAAGCGTGGACGTCGATCAATCGCTCGGCGGGCGGATACTCGGCTACGGCGACATCGTCGTGCGCGGCACCGGCTCCAGCATCGAACCGTTCCGCCGGATCGCCGCGCCGCTCGAATTCCGCAATCAGGTCACCGCGCGCTGAACACGTCAGGCGGTAGCGGCCCAGCGCCGGTCGGTGCGCAGTGGCGACGCCTCCGGCACGAACAGCATGTCGATCTGCGCCAGGGCGTGATCGAGCGGCCGCCGCGTGTAACCGAGCACGTCGAACGCGACGAAACCGCGCGTCTTCATGAAGGCAATCAGGTCATAGAGCTCGGGCCCGCCTTTGATCGTCGCGAGCGTACTGGTTTCGGCGATGATGGCGTCCAACTCGCGGATGCGCTCACCCATGCCCTGCAGCACCGCGAGCTCCGAGCCCTGCACGTCAATCTTGGCCAGGGCGGGCCGCTCGAAGCTGCTCAACAACGTGTCGAAGCGCCGCACCACGACGGTCTCGCGCCGCAGCACTTCGCGCGGTCCGACTTCCTCGAAGAAGGTCGCGCCCTGGATGTCCACGCGTATTTCGATCTCCATCTCGCCATCGCGATCGGACAACGCGACGTTGAACACTTCGCAATCGAGCTGCCGCGACAGCTGGCGCATATAGCGCAGCGATTCCGGCGTCGGATCGACCAGGTAATAGAACGCGTCGGGAAACTCGCGATAGAGCTCGTAGGTACCGTATGCGACACCGATGTCGAACACGGTTCGCGGCCGCAAGCCGCGACGCTTCATGACGTCGGCGGTCGCGTGCCACGACGGCGGCGGCGACCGGCTCCACCGCGCCTTGATCGGCCGTAGCGCCTGCTTGATCGACTCAACAAGCCGTGGCGCGTCGGGCGTCGGTGCCGGATTGGGCCGTGCCGTCACGGCCCGATTGCCAAGAACGTTAAAAAACTTCGCACTTACGTTTGCTATCACTCGGCCGGTTTCAGTGGCGTGACAATTCGGTGAAACTTGACCACCATCGCGCGCCAACGGATATCGCAGGGGAAATCGCCATGCCTTTTGCCACGACCGACGACGGCGTCAGGCTCCATTATGAAGAGGCCGGCCACGGCCGGCCGCTGGTCTTCGTTCACGAGTTCGGCGGCGACCTGCGAAGTTGGGAGCCGCAGCTTCGCTCCTTCGCGCGCTATTACCGCTGCATTGCATTCAATGCCCGCGGCTACCCGCCCTCCGACGTGCCCAAGAACGTTACGCAATACTCGGTCGAGCGCGCCGCCGACGATATTGCCGCCGTGCTCGACCATCTCAGTCTCGAGCGCGCCCACATCGTCGGCCTATCGATGGGCGGATTTGCGACCCTGCATTTTGGCCTGCGCCACCACGATCGCGCGTACTCTTTGGCCATTTGCGGCTGCGGCTACGGTGCCGAGAAGGATAAGCGCGCCCGCTTTCAGCAGGATAGCGAGAGCCTCGCTGTTCGGTTCGAGCGCGACGGTAGCGCGAAGGTCGCCGATCACTACGCGCTCGGCGCCGCGCGCGTGCAACTCCAGAACAAGGACCCGCGGGGCTGGCGCGAGTTTGCCGCGCGGCTCGCCGAGCATTCGCCCAAGGGATCCGCGAACACGTTGCGCGGCGTGCAGGCCCGGCGGCCGTCGCTTTACGATCTAGTCGAGCGCATGGCGCAGATCACCGTCCCGGTGCTGATCGTCGCCGGCGACGAGGACGAAGCCTGCCTGCAGCCCGGCATCCTGATGAAGCACACGATCGCCACGTCCGGCCTGGTCGTGCTGCCCAAGACCGGCCATCTGGTGAATCTCGAGGAGCCGGCGTTGTTCAACCGGACCTTGCGCGAGTTCCTGCTGGCGGCAGAGCTCGACCGCTGGCCGGCGCGCGATCCGCGCTCGCTCGGCGGCGACGCGCACGGCGTGCGTTAACGCAGATTGGGTCCCGAAGCCCCATCGGCCACCTCACTCTTTTTCTTCCACAGAGCCACGGGCTGATGCTTCGACATTCACTCGGGCAAGCATACCTCTAACCGGCATGCCACATAGTGAATTGACCTACGGCATTATGAGAGATAGCTTCGCGCAGCCCAGTCAAGCGGGGCACCGTACCCGCTAAGGAGTTCAAGTCAGATGTCGAACACGCTCAACGGTGCTCAAGTCATTGTCGACTATCTGATTCGGGAGAAAGTGCCGCAGGTTTTCGGCTTGTGTGGCCACGGCAATATTCAGTTCATCGACGCGCTGTACGAGCGCTCGCACGAAATCAAGACCGTGTCCGTCCATCATGAAAGCGTCGCCGGCTTCATGGCGGACGTTTATTACCGCGTGTCGGGAAGACCGACCGCGACTTTCACCTCATGCGGGCCGGGTTCGGCCAATCTGCCAATCTCGCTCGCCACCGCCTATCTCGACTCGGTGCCTTTTCTGGCTGTGACCGGCAATGTGCCGACCAGCCAGTTTAATCGCGGCGCTTTCCAGGAAATGTACCGGCAGCATCAGGCGGATTTTCCATCCATGGTGCGCGCCTGCTGCAAGAAGGTTTATCAGCCAACGCGCGGCGAGATGGTGCCGTTGGCGGTCCGACAAGCCTGGAAGACCATGGTGACTGGCAGGCCCGGGCCGGTGGTGCTGGATGTACCCTACGACGTCTTCTTGGAGGCGGCCGCCGAGGAAGCCCCGAAACCGGAAGAATGGAGCGCCAACATCTCGAGCCGTTGCGGCGCCGATCCGGATGGTGTCGTGAAGGCCGTCGACATGCTGCTCAACGCCGAACGCCCGGTCATGCTGGTCGGGCAAGCGATCCGCCACGCTGGCGCGGCCGCGGAATTGCTCAAGCTTGCCGAGCGCTTGCAGATACCGGTCGCTGCTTCGATGAGCGGGCTCGGCGTCATCGATACGCGTCATCCGCTGGCGCTCGGGATGGTCGCGCGCGGCGGTCACTACCAGGCCAATCACGCGACGCGCCAGGCTGACGTCTTGCTATCGCTCGGTGCGCGCTTCGACGATCGCACCTCGAGTTCCTGGATTCCCGGCTATTCCTTTACCATTCCGCCGACCAAGCTCATTCATGTCGACATCGACCCGGAAGAAATCGGCCGCAATTATCCGGTCGCGCTCGGCCTGATGGCTCACCTGCGCACCTTCCTGCGCCAAGTTCTTGCCGAACTCGACCGCCGCAAAGACGTCGAGAAGAAACTCGACGCCCGCAAAAGGTGGCTTGGCATGATCGACGGTTATCGCAAGGAATGGGATGCGCTTGTCGCGCCCGGCTTTAGCGACGACACCCAGCCGATCAATCCGCAGCGCGCGGCGGCCGAGATCGACAAGGCCCTGCCCGAGGACGCAATCCTGGTCAGCGATATCGGCGTGCACCACAACTGGCTACTTGGTTATTGCAAACCGCGCCGCCCGGATTCGTTGATCGGCTGCATGGGCTTCGGTTCCATGGGCTTCGGTGTCGCCGGTGTTCTGGGCGCCAAGTTTGCCGCGCCTGACCGGCCCTGCGTATCGGTGTGCGGCGACGGCGCCTTCTTCATGCATGCCAACGTCCTGGGCACCGCGGTCGAATATAATCTGCCGGTCGTGTGGGTGGTGTGGAACAACTACGCCTATGCCTCGATCCGCGGGCTGCAGCGCGGCTATCTCGAGGGCCGCGAACTAGCGACCGACTTCCATGATCCCTTGACCGGCGAGCGCTATAATCCCGACTTCGCCGCCATGGCGCGCTCCTGCGGCGTCGAAGGCGTGCGCGTCGACCGCGCCGCCGATATCGGCGAGGCGATCCGCAAGGGCATCGCCGCCAACAAGCCGTATTTGATCGACGTCGACATCGCCGCCGACATCAATCCGGCCGGCGCGGGCATCTGGGAATTGCCCGGCCTCGGACAGAGCAAGCCGTCGATCGGCACGCGCTATGTTCCGGGCCGATCGGCTTAAGCAGCGCGTTTTCACCGGGGCCTTGATGTCCTGCTTCTTGGCCTCTATCAGGAAGCGTGCGCTTTCTTCTTCGTTCAGATCGACGAAGATCGCTTCGGGTTGACAGCTTTGAGCCTGACCACGTCAGCGGAGAAGTCGGCCTGACCGGATTCGGTCGAGATGTCGGCGACAACCTTAATGTTACGCGCTTTCACCTCCTTGATGAAATCGTCGCGGCCGCCCGCGCACGAAACAGGTGTGGCGGTCACAACTGTCGAAGGCTTCCGAGACTCTCGCCTTAGATAATCTCGTGCGCGCGCGAAATTCCTGGTCGACGAATTGCTTGAGTCCGGCGCTCGTCGCGGTCGCGCGAGAGCGTGCATTAACGCAATCCTAACCATGGCCGGGGCCATAGTGGCGCGCGACCGGCCTTAAGGGTTTTATCAACCCGTCCGCCGTCTAATAGAGCGCTTTACACCGAACGGATGCATGCCGATGGCGGATCCGGATCCGGCCACGTCCCTATCACCGCCTGCTCCCTCCCCTGTCGCCGCCGGGATGTCATCGCTGCGCGCGCGGCCGATGAAGTTCCTTGTCATCGGCAGCGTGCTCGTCGCCGCCGCGGTCCTCGGCATCGCCGCATTGCTACTCGTTCATCTGCGAACCAGCGCGACAGACCACGCGCGGCAAACGCTGATGAGTCTCGATACCGTTCTGGCGGAGCAGACCGAGCGGTCGCTCGGCACCATCGATCTCGTCGTCAAGGACACGCTCGACCTGTTGCTGCAGCGGCGCGGGGCGGCGACGGCACGAACCATCCGTGCGGTCTACGGCGGTGAGGCGGTGCATGAGCTGCTGCGCGCGGAAATGGGCGGCCTACCACAACTCGACCGCATCACGATTTTCGATTCACGCGGCCGAATGGTCAACTCGTCGGAGGCAGGATTGTCGCCGACTCTTGACATTTCGTACCGCCCGTATTTTCAGCGCGCGCGCGACAATCGCACGCCAGTCCGATTCATCAGTGAGCCGGTTCATCTCAGAAGCTCGGGCGTGCCCGCGATTATCCTGGTGCGCCGTCTGAACGCACCCGACGGATCGTTCGCCGGAATCATGACGGGCGTAATCCCCCTCGATTACTTCACACGCCTGTATCACGACATCTATCTCGGCCCTGGCACTGCGGTTTCCCTGTTCCATCGCGACGGTTTTTTGCTGGCGCGCTATCCGCCTCTGCCTATCGTCGGCCGCAATCTCAACTCGATGCTCGCGTTCCCTCGCGTTCTCTCGCACGAAGCCGCGGGCGTGGTGCACAGCCAGGGCCGCATTCTCGGCTCGCCGCTGTTCATCGCGACGCACGCGCTCAACGACTTTCCGCTCGCGGTGAACGTGATCATGACCGACACGCGGGTCTACGCCGATTGGCGCAGTGAATTCGTCGGCATTGCCGCCGCCCTTGTCCTCATCCTTGGCATGATCGCACTGCTGACCGTGCTCGCCCTGCGGTACTTTTCGTCCTATGTGAACCTTGCCGAAGCGCGCATCGAAACGACGCGCGCGATCGAGGCGAAGGCGCGCGCCGAAGCGATGACCCAGACCAAATCGCGCTTCATCGCCAACATGAGCCACGAACTGCGCACGCCGCTCAACGCGATCATCGGCTTCTCCGAGATCATCGAGACCGCGATGCTCGGACCGCTTCAGCAGAAGTACCGCGAATATGCCCACGACATCCGCGCGGCCGGCGGCCACCTGCTCGAAGTCGTCAACGACATCCTCGACATCAGCAAGGCCGAGGCCAACGCGCTCAAGGTCGGGCGCGAGCCGCTCGATCTCGCGGCGATCGTGCGCGAGGTCGACCGTATCGTGCGCGACCAGGCGACCCGCGCCAACGTCGTCTTCGCCACGCGGCTCGATCCCGATCTGCCACCGGTCATCGGCGACCGCACCCGTCTGCGTCAGATTCTCATCAATCTGATTTCGAATGCGCTGAAGTTCACGCCGCCCGGCGGCTCGGTCACGGTGTCGGCGCACAACCGCGCCGACCGCATGGTGATCGAGGTCAAGGATACCGGCATCGGCATGGCCGAAGAGGACATTCCCGCCGCGCTGAGGCCGTTCGAGCAGCTCGACAACCGCTTTGCGCGCAAATACGGCGGCGCCGGCCTCGGCCTGCCGCTCACCAAGCACCTCGTCGAGCTGCTTGGCGGCCGGTTCTCGATCACCAGCGCCATCAATCAGGGCACGACCGTCGCCATCGAGCTCGAGTGTCTACGCCGCGCGGCCTAAGCCGTCTGGCGGCCGTCGCGCACAGCTTGCTATGGGCCCTTGCCCATCGTCCCCTGCTCGCTCGGACGGAAGTCGTTGTGCCGCCATTTGACGAACAGCAGCACCGTGTAGCGGATCTCGTGCGAGAATCCGTACAGCGGCCCACTGGCGGTATCGTAGGCGCCGGTCTTCGCGTTGTACGCAGCAACGGCGAGCTTGGACACGCCGATGTGCTGCGCCTTGGCATAGAGCGCGATCTCCGGAATTTGCAGCGCGGTGCCCGTGAGCGGGATCGGCAGGCTGAAACTCGGTATGCCGATCAGGAACTCGTGCTGGTCGACCGACTGCGCGCCGTTGCGCATTTCGACGACAGCGTCGGCGGATTTGCGATCGCCGACCAGCAGCGCGCCGCCTTTCAGCAGTGCTTCGTGCACGGCGGCGATGGTGTATTCCGGATCGAGGCCCTTGTAGTTCGACGCGTCGACAAAGACCTTCTTGCCGCTTAGCGCCTTGG
>DATLUT010000044.1:0-6310 GCA_035532975.1 Allostellaceae bacterium | reverse complement strand
ATGGGGGAAGAGAACGCGGCAGGGTGCGCGCTGATAAAGCCGCGCCAGCGCGGTTACGCGGCCGCTGCGCGCGAAGCCGATTTCGGCGACACCCCGTCCGCGCTGCAGCTCACCCGGCGCCGCTTCGCCAGCAACGGGCCGCGGCGCGTCATACCGTAAGGTAGCGACGGACATCGCTCTCCATCATATCGCGGGTTTCGCCCGACAGCATGACCTCGCCCCGCTCCATAACAGCATAGTGATCGGCCAAGGCGCGCGCGAACTCGAAATACTGCTCGACCAGAAGAATCGCCCTAAGTTGGATCATTTCCACAGCGATTTACCGGCTCAAGCGCTGCCTTTTATACGGTCAGGTGGGCGCGCACGGCGGTCTCATCCATGTCGCCGCGACGGCCGCTCAGCACGATCTCGCCGCGTTCCATGACGAAATAGGATGCCGCCAGGTCGCGGGCGAATTCAAAATACTGCTCGACCAAGAGGATCGCCATGTCGCCCCTCGCCGCCAGTCGCTCGATGACGCGGCCGATCTCCTTGATGATCGATGGCTGAATGCCCTCGGTCGGCTCGTCGAGAATGAGAAGACGCGGCCGGGTGACGAGGGCGCGGGCGATCGCCAATTGCTGCTGCTGGCCGCCCGACAGATCGCCGCCGCGCCGACCCAACATACCGCGCAGCACCGGGAAGAGTTCGAATATCTCATCCGGAAGGCGTCTCAACGGACGCGGCAGCATGGCGAAGCCGGTCTCGAGATTCTCCCGCACGCTGAGCCGCGGGAAAATTTCGCGCCCCTGCGGCACCATAGCGAGGCCCGCCCGCGCCCGCTGATAAGGCGGCAGCCTGTCCAGCTCCCGATTTTCCCAACGAATATGCCCTGAGCGGATCGGCTGAAGGCCGAAGATTGCGCGCAACAAGCTGGTCTTGCCGACGCCGTTGCGGCCGAGGATGCAGGTGACTTCCCCGATTCGCGCGGTCACGCTGACCCCGCGGAGCGCATGACTGGCACCGTAGTAGAGATCGACGTCTTCGATCGACAGCATCGATCAACGTCCTAGGTAGACTTCAATGACGTGCGGGTTGTCTTGGATCGCGTCGATCGAGCCTTCCGCCAGCACGCAGCCCTCATCGAGCACTGTGATCTTGACGCCGAGCGCGCGCACGAACGCCATGTCGTGATCAATGACGACGACACTGCGCGTACGGTTGATCTCGCGCAACAGCTCAGCGGTCTCGGCAGTTTCCGCATCGGTCATGCCGGCGGCCGGCTCGTCTATCAGCAGCAGCTTCGGGTCTTGCGCCAGCAGCATGCCTATTTCTAACCACTGCTTCTGGCCGTGCGACAGCTCGGCGGCCCGCCGGTCTCGCTCCTGGACGAGGCGGATCGTCGCCAGCAGTCGATCGAGCTGCGCGTGCTCGTCGGCGCTTTCACGTGCCCACAAGGTAAAGCGCGGGCTGCGGTCGCCGGCCAATGCCAGCAGCAAATTGTCACGGACCGTCAGCGTTTCGAAAACCGTCGGCTGCTGGAATTTGCGGCCGATACCGAGCCGGGCGATGGCGGGTTCGTCGAGCTTCGTTAGGTCGATGTCGGCGCCGAACACGATCCGGCCCTGGTCCGGCCGAGTCTTGCCCGTGATGACGTCCATCATCGTCGTCTTGCCAGCGCCGTTGGGGCCGATCACCGCGCGCATTTCGCCCGGCTCGAGTACCATCGACAGCTCATTCAACGCCTTAAACCCGTCGAACGAGACGGTGACGCCGTCGAGGTACAGGAGCGTCGGCTCGCTCATCGCGCGGCTTCGCGCATCGACGCCTCGGTCGCCGCCGAAGCTTGTTTGCTGCCTTTCGGTGGCTGACGCGTGGTGAATAGGCCGGTGATACCGCGCGGCAGAAACAATGTGACAACGATGAACAACCCGCCGATCGCGAAGAGCCAGATATCCGGCAGCGCGCTGGTGAGCCATGTCTTGCCGAGATTGACGAGCATTGCGCCAAGGATGGCGCCGTAGAGCGTGCCGCGTCCGCCGACCGCGACCCAGATCACTGCTTCGATTGAATTTCCCGGCGCGAATTCCGAAGGATTGATGATGCCGACCTGCGGCACGTAAAGCGCTCCGCCGATGGCGGCGATAATCGCCGAGACGGTCCATACAACGAGCTTATAGGATTCCGGCCGGTAACCCAGAAAGCGGGTGCGCGGTTCAGCGTCGCGTACCGCGATCAGGACCTTGCCGAAACGCGAGTGGATCATCGCCCGGGCAAGCAGGAACGACAGCGACAAGACGGTCGCGGTGACCAGCATCAAACCGGTCTCGGTGCTTTCCCGGTTCAGGGGAAAGCCAAGCACGTCCTTGAAATCGGTCATGCCGTTGTTGCCGCCGAATCCCATGTCGTTGCGGAAAAAGGCGAGCATCAGCGCATAGGTCAGCGCCTGCGTGATGATCGACAAATAGACCCCCGAGACGCGCGAGCGGAACGCGAACCACCCGAAGACGAAGGCCAGCGTGCCGGGCACCACCACCACCATCGCCAGGGCGAACCAGAAATGGCTGAAGCCGTACCAGTACCACGGTAGATGGGTCCAGCCGATGAACACCATGAAATCGGGCAGTGTCGGGTTGGCGTAGACGCCGCGAGCGCCGATCTCGCGCATCAAATACATGCCCATCGCATAACCGCCGAGCGCGAAAAAGGCGGCGTGGCCGAGGGTCAGGATGCCGGCGTAACCCCACACCAGATCGATCGCGAGAGCGAGAATCGCGTAGCACAGATATTTGCCGGCAATCGCAATGACGAAGTCCGGCACATGCAGCGGGCTCACCGCGGGAATCAGCAGGTTCATCGCCGCGAGCACTGCAGCGCCACCAAGCACACAGCTCAACGTCGCGATGTTAGCGCGGTCGAGCCGCATTATGCTTCGGCCGCCCGCCCCTTCAGCGGGAATAGTCCCTGTGGGCGGCGCTGGATGAACAGGATCAGAAACACCAAGACGATGATCTTGGCCAGCACGGCGCCCTCGAACGGTTCGACAAACTTGTCGACAATGCCGAGCAGCACCGCGCCGAACAATGTGCCCCACAGATTGCCCACGCCGCCGACCACCACCACGATGAAGCTGTCGACGATGTAATTCTGGCCGAGATTGGGACTGACATTGTCGATCTGTGACAGGGCGACACCCGCCATGCCGGCTATGCCGGAACCGAGGCCGAAAGTAAGCGCGTCTATCCACGGCGTGCGGATGCCCATGACCGCCGCCATACGCCGGTTCTGCATAACGGCGCGGATGCTGCGACCCAGACCGCCCCAGCGCAGCGTTGCCATCAGCCCGCCGAGCACCAGCAGTGCGAACAGGATGATCCACAGGCGGTTCACCGTCAGCACGAGCCCGCCCACGTCGAGCGAGCCGCTCATCCAGGCAGGCGATGTCACGTCTTGATTGGTGGCACCGAAAATGCTGCGCACTGCCTGCTGCAGAACGAGGCTAAGACCCCACGTGGCGAGCAAAGTTTCGAGCGGCCGACCGTAAAGGAAGCGGATCAGGCACCGCTCGATCACGATTCCGAGGCCGCCCGCGACCACGAACGCCGCCGGCACGGCAATGAGCAGCCCGAACTCGTTCAGCCCCGGCATCGTAGCGGCGACCAGCTGCTGCACGACGAATGTCGTGTAGGCGCCAGTCATGATCATCTCGCCATGCGCCATGTTGATGACGCCCATGACACCGAAAGTGATCGCGAGGCCCGATGCTGCAAGTAGCAACACGGCACCGAGGCTGACGCCGTAATAAAGATTTTCGACGAGGCTCCACAGCTTAAGGCGGCGGTCGATGTCGTGGATCGCCCCGGCGATCGCCGCCGCGACCGGTGGCGGCTCGCTGTGCAGCGAGGCCAAAAGGTTGCGCGCCGACAGATCGGAGCGCGTAGCGAGCTCGTCGACGGCGGCGATCCGCGTCGAACCGCTTCCGTTATCGCTTTTCAGCAGTGCCGCGGCCGCGGCCTCGCGGAGCACCTGGGCGACGCCAGCATTCTTTTCGTTCGTCAGCGCGCGCTCAATCAACGACAAGGCGCCGGGATCTGCCGATTGATAGAGCGCCTCTGCAGCCGTGCGGCGCGCGGCCGGGTCTTTGGCAAACAGGCCGAGCGCGCCCTCGGCCGTCGCGATCGCGGCTCGCACCGAATCGTTGACAATGACCCGCCGCAGGTTGATCGCTGCCGGAGCTTCGACCGGCGCGCCACTGCGGGCGTCGACAAAACCTGTGGCGCTCCGGATATAGAGCGGTGCGTCAGGCCGCGGCCACTTCCATGCGTAGAGCTTGCCGTCGCGCAGCGCGTCGATGACTGCGGCGGCGCGCGGGTTTCCTGAAGTCGCCAGTGCCTGCACGCCCTGTGCGACGATATCGAAATTGGTAGCCGCGATCTGGGCGAACGGATCACCGCCGGCGTGCGCAGGCGCTGTCGGTACCGCTGCCGAGAGCGCGGCGATCAACATGCTGAACCATAAACGGCGTCGGCATACGCATACGCCGCGCCACAACATCTCGGTCAGGCCTTGTGGTTCCCCAAGCATTTGCCGGCGACCACGTCATAGGATCCGCACGACATCGGCGGCAGCCAATCGCCGATCAAGTTTTTGCTTTCGGGGAGATAGGGCGACCAAGGTTGAGCGACGACAAGGCCCGGCGTCTGCCAAACGGTGTTGAATTGTCCGTTCTCCTGCACCTCGCCGATCAAGACCGGCTTGGTCAGATGGTGGTTCGGCATCATCGTCGCGTAGTCGCCGGACAGATTCGGATGCGCGACGCCGATCATCGCGTCAATAACCGCGTCGTGATTGGTCGTGGCGGCCTTTTCGACCGCCTTCACCCAAATGTTGAAGCCGATATAATGCGCCTCCATTGGATCGTTGAAGACGCGTTTGTCGTTGTTCGTGAACTTCTTGAAGGCGGCGACGACCTCCTTGTTTGCCGGCGTGTCGACGCTTTCGAAATAGTTCCACGCGGCGAGGTGGCCGACGAGCGGCTTTGTATCAATGCCCGCCAGTTCCTGTTCGCCGACGCTGAAGGCGATGACCGGAATATCGGTCGCCTTTATTCCCCGATTGCCCAGCTCCTTGTAGAACGGCACATTGGCGTCGCCGTTGATGGTCGAGACCACCGCCGTCTTCTTGCCCGCCGAGCCGAAGCTCTTGATCTTGGCGACCTCAGCTTGCCAGTCTGAGTAGCCGAACGGCGTGTAATTGATCATGATGTCGGCAGAACCGAAGCCCTTTTTCTTCAGGTAGGCTTCAAGGATCTTGTTCGTCGTGCGCGGATAGACATAGTCGGTGCCTTCCAGCACCCAGCGCTTCACACCGACTTGGTTCATCAGGTAATCGACCGCGGGAATTGCCTGCTGATTCGGCGCGGCGCCGGTGTAGAACACGTTGCGGCTACACTCCTGCCCCTCGTACTGGACCGGATAGAGCAGGATGCCGTTCAAGTGTTCGAAGACCGGCAACACCGACTTCCGCGACACCGAGGTCCAACAACCGAAGACAGCGGCCACTTTGTCGACCGATAGGAGCTGTTTGGCCTTTTCGGCAAAGAGCGGCCAGTTCGACGCAGGATCGACGACGACCGGCTCGAGCGGACGGCCCATGACCCCGCCCTTCTTGTTCTGCTCGGCGATCAACATCAGCATGACGTCCTTGAGCGGCACTTCGCTGATAGCCATGGTGCCCGAGAGCGAATGCAAGATACCGACCTTGATCGGCCCGGTTTCAGGGGTGGCCGCTATGGCGGTCGCGGCCTTCGCCGGCGGCACGATGGCCCCGACATCGATGCCGGTGGCCGCTGCGGCTGCCAAGCCCATGCTGAGCCGGCCCAGCGTGCGACGATCGATGATCAATTTCTCGGATGACATTTGAAGCCTCCCCTCGGTTACCCAGCCGACCTAGCCGCGGCTCTTAAGCAAGGGACGCCGGTGCAAGATCGAGACCAACTGAAGCATCACGCAATCGCCGCCCAAAAAGCCGATTAGACCGGACGATACCTAGAATCTAGGCACGCCACTGCCCACAAACTGATCAGCCTAATTTGTTCGAGCGTGCGCGAGATCCGCCGGCATGCCCCTTCGCGACGGCCAATTCGACGCTGGGTCGACGACTACCGCTTCGACCTTCTTGCCCAACAGCCGCCCTCCTTGTTGATGTCGTCAACCATCATCAGGACGGTGTCCTTCAGGGTCATCTCACTGATCGCCATCGTGCCGCTCAACGAATGCTACACGCCGATCTTGATCGTATCCTCGGCCTTGGCCGGCGATGTCGCCATTGC
>DATLUT010000043.1:0-17431 GCA_035532975.1 Allostellaceae bacterium | reverse complement strand
GTTCGCGATCAGTCATTCGGGAATCCTGGTGTCGATCGATCTGCGCACCGGCGATCGCGTGTGGGAACAGGACGTGGGCGGCACGCACATGCCCTGGGTCGCCGGCGATTACATCTATGTCCTGGCGAACGACCGCGATCTCGCCTGCCTGATGCGATCCGACGGCCATGTGCGCTGGGTGCGGCCGCTGCCGCGCTACGGCGATGAGAAGGACAAGACCGATCCGCTGCGATGGTCTGGCCCGGTTCTCGCCGGTGACCGGCTGATCGTCGTCTCGTCCAATGGCGAGGCGCTTTCGGTCTCGCCCTATACCGGTGCCCCATTGGGCCGCGTCAAGTTCTCGGACGGCGTGTATCTTGATCCGGTGGTGGCCGGCCGCTCGCTCTACGTCATCACCAACGAGGCCGACCTGGTCGCGTTGCGGTGACGGGCGGACCGCGATGCCGCTTTCCGTCGCCATTGTCGGCCGGCCCAACGTCGGCAAGTCCACGCTGTTCAACCGGCTGGCGGGCCGGAAGACGGCGCTGGTCTCGCGCGAAGCTGGGCTGACACGCGACCGCCGGGAAATCGTGGTCGACTTTGCCGGCTTGCAGCTCAGGCTGATTGATACCGCGGGCCTGGAGACGAGCGCCCACGGCGATTTGGCTACGCGGCTGCGGTCGGAGACCACAAAAGGGCTGGCTACAGCGGACGTGGCCCTGTTCGTGATCGATGGCCGCGAGGGCGTGACGGCGCTCGACCGCGACGTCGCGCGCTGGCTACGACGCCAGGGCAAACCCGTCATCCTCATTGCCAACAAGACTGAGGGGCGCATGCCGCCCGGGCTGGTGGAGGCGTTCGAGCTTGGTCTCGGTGAACCCATACCGGTCTCGGCTGAGCACGGCGAAGGCATATCCGCGCTCTACGATGCGTTGCTGCCGATGGCGCCAACACCTGTGGCTACGCCACCGGCAGCCGAAACGCCGCAGACCGCGCGTGCCCTCCAGCTAGCCGTGGTAGGCCGTCCCAACGTCGGCAAGTCGACACTGGTCAATCGCCTGCT
Organism: Allostellaceae bacterium; assembly: GCA_035532975.1. GTDB lineage: Bacteria > Pseudomonadota > Alphaproteobacteria > ATCC43930 > CGMCC-115725 > REEB95. The sequence continues at coordinate 16,389 of DATLUT010000043.1, read as the reverse complement.
GGGTGAGGAGCGGCTGCTGACCGGGTCAGAACCCGGAGTCACGCGCGATGCGATCGCCGTTGAATGGCAATGGCGCGGGCAGCCGGTCAAGCTGATCGACACGGCGGGTTTACGGCGCAAGGCCAAGGTCGTCAAAGGCGCCGAGACCCTGGCCGCCGGCGATACGCTCAAGGCGATCCGATTCGCCGAAGTGGTCGTGCTCGTGATTGACGCGACGCAGGGCGTGGAGCGCCAGGACCTCGCAATCGCGCGCATGATCGCTGAAGAAGGGCGAGCGATTGTGCTTGTCGCCAACAAATGGGATCTGGTTGTAAACCCGCGGCGGGCGCTCGACGAGATCGTCGAGCGCGTCGGCGAGTCGTTGCCGCAGCTCGCCGGCTTGAAACCGCTGACGCTATCGGCGGCAACCGGGGCCGGCGTCGCGCGGCTGCTGCCGGCGGTGCTGAAGGCACACGCGGCGTGGAACCATCGTGTGCCGACCGGCGCGCTCAATCGCCTCCTGGCCCGTGCGCAGGAGCGCCATCCGCTGCCGCTGGTCGGCGGTCGACGCCTCAAGCTGCGTTACATGACACAGGTCAACATCCGGCCGCCCACCTTCGCGCTTTTCACATCGAAGCCGGGCGAATTGCCGGACAGCTGGCGCCGCTACCTGGCAAACCTACTGCGCGATCAATTCGATCTGCCTGGCGTGCCGCTGCGCCTGATGTTGCGAAAGGGGACGAATCCTTTTGCGGCCGCTCGGTGATACCTTAATCCATACGGAAAGAAAGCTTCAGAACTCATTGAAACTAAAAGAATAAAACAATATTCCGAACACGAAGTCTCGACAGGCCGACGCCTCCTATGCGATTTTGTCGCGCGCCGCCGGGGTAAGATGCGCGCTGGAGGATTATGGCCAAGTCTCTGAAATCACCGGGTAAAACCGGACCGGTGCCGCGCACGGTCGCCAAGGGTGCGCGCGTCGACGGCTTGCGCAGCGTCGATCTTGGCGTCACGGACCTCAAGTCGCGCGCGCGCTTCTTTACCGAGATTTGGCGGCTGGCCCCAGTTGTCGAGCATCCCGGCTCGGTCTATCTGCGTGGCACCGGACCCTATCATCACGTCCTCGGCCTGCATGTCCGGCCGCGGGCGGAGTTGCTGCGCATCGACTTGACTGCTCCAGGGAAAGCTGAGGTCAACACAATCCATGCCAGCCTAAAAAAGGCCGGCGTTGCCGAACTCGAGAAGCCCGCGCCGATTAATGAGCCAGGGGGTGGTTACGGTCTCGCGTTCAAGGATCCGGAGGGCCGGACGATACGCGTCATCGCCGGCGACAAGCGGCAGGCCGACGCCGGATCACGTGCAGACCGGCCGATCGGCATCACGCATGTGGTGCTTAATTCCGCCGACGCCGAAGCGATCAGCGCGTTCTACGTCGACCATCTCGGGTTCCGCATCATCGACCAGACTCGGATGATGACTTTTCTCTGCTGCAGTGAGCAGCATCACGTGTTGGCCTTTGCCCGCGGTACGGCGCCGACGCTCAACCATATCGCCTTCGAGATGCCGGATATCGATGGCGTGATGCGCGGAGCCGGCCACCTGCGTGATAGCGGCTTCGCGATCGAGTGGGGCGTCGGCCGGCACGGCCCCGGCAACAACGTATTCGCCTATTTCGTCGGTCCGGACGAAGTTGTGATCGAGTACACGGCCGAAATCGAACGCGTTGGCAAGAGCTACAAGCCGCGCGGGCCGGAGGACTGGACCTGGCCGCCCGGCCGGATGGACCAGTGGGGTATCGCGATCGGCCCGACCGACCGGATGAAGCAGGCGCAGCAACGCATCGCGTGCGCGCCCGGGATTTTCCATCCGGCGGGCTAAGGCTCGCACCACGTCGCCCGAAGTTTCCAGGTATTTGAGCCGAGTTGCGGCCGCTCGCATTTGAAGCAGTTGCGGGCAAAGTCTAGGAAAGTCTTAGGACCTTATTCCTTAGTCTCCGGGCCGATGATTCCCGCTGAATTGACGCGCGAGACCGCGCGCGCCGCCATGCCGCCGACCGCGGCCGAAGTGCCGAGCGCAGATACCGCCGCCGTCCAGTGCGAACTGGCGGACATGCTCTATTCGTCGCCGTGGCCGGTCACTACCAACCTGCTTGTGACGCTGGCGGCGATTCTCGTTCTCTCCGTTGTCTTCGGCACGCCGGTCTTCCTGGGCTGGGGCGTGTCAATCATCGGCATCTGTGTCATCCGCATCGTGCTGTGGCGGCTCTATCATCGCCATCGCTATGACGATAATTTCGAACCGCAAGTCTGGGTCCGGCGGTGCACCTACTTCGCTGCCGCAACCGGTTGCCAGTGGGGTAGCTTGGCCACGGCGGTTGCCATGTACTCGAACGCGCCGACCGACAGTTTCGTGCCGATCATTATTGCCGGCCTGGCCGGGGGCATCGCCGCGGGCTACACCGCTCACGTTCCGGTGGTCGACGCGTTCGTCTGGCCAGTCGTTGCGCCGCTGATCGTCGTCACATTCGCCGCGGGCGACCCAGCGCATATCGCGCTCGGCGTGCTTTATCTCGCGTTCGCATTCAACCTGAGCCTCATGGCCCGGCGTTCATTCGCGTCGCTCATCGCGCTCATCCGCAACAAAGCCGAAAAGGAAAAGCTGGTCAGCCGGCTGTTCGAGGCCAATCGTCGCGCCGAGAGCGCCTTGCGCGCCAAGTCGGAATTCCTCGCCAACATGAGTCACGAACTCCGCACGCCGCTCAACGCGGTGATCGGATTCTCGGAGATCATCAGCGGCGAGGTACTCGGACCGATCGGCAACGAAAAATATCTGGAATACGCGCGTGACCTGAACGCGAGCGGCCGGCATCTGCTTGAGCTCATCAACGACATCCTCGACCTGACCAAGATCACAGCCGAGCGGCTCGATCTGGCTGACGACGTCGTCGACGTCGGTGAGCTCATCGACTCGTGTGTCCGGATGGTCGTGCGCCGCGCGACGGCGCAGAACATCAATCTCGTCTGCGTGGTCGCGCCCGAGGTCAACTGCGTGCGGGGCGACGAGCGGCGGCTACGCCAGGTCGTTCTTAATTTGCTGACCAACAGCGTGAAGTTCACGCCGTCAGGCGGCTCGGTCGCGGTGCGCGCGTCGATCGAACACGGCCGACTGATCATCGAGGTCCGCGATACCGGTGTCGGCATCTCCGAGGCCGACCTGCCGAAGGTGCTGGAACCCTTCGGCCAGGTCGACAACGTGTTCAACCGCAGCGGGGGCGGCACCGGGCTCGGTCTGCCGCTGACCAAGAAACTGATCGAGCTGCACAGCGGCATCTTCGTGATCGAAAGCGTCCCGAATCAGGGCACAATCGTGCGGGCAATTCTGCCACCGGATCGCGTCGTTGGACGGGACTCCGAGCAACCGACCGAAGCGGCGGCTTAGGCAGTCAAAAGCCGACCGTGATGCGGGCAATCCGCCGCAGCGAGTCGTACGAAAATCTCCGTTACTTCCTCCGGCTTTTTGAGCGCGTCGCGATCCTCGCCGGGAAACGCTTCTGCTCGCAGGTGCGTCCGCACCGGGCCGGGGTCGACGAGGTTCACCTTGAGCGCCGTTCGTGCGACCTCCGCGGCGTAGATCCGCACGGTCGCTTCGAGCGCCGCCTTGCTGGCGCCGTAAGCGCCCCAGAACGGCGCGAATTCGCGCGCCGCGGCGCAAGTCACAAAGATGGCGCGACCACCATCGGAGCGGCGCAGCAACGGATCGAGCGACCGGATCAGCCGGTAATTCGCAGTGGCGTTGACGTCGAAGACCTCGCGCCAGAGCTTCGGGTCGGTATGGCCGAGCGGCGACAGGTTGCCGAGCACCCCCGCGCAGCCAATGACGATGTCGAGCTTCTGGAAGCGCTCGTTGAGCGCCGCGCCCATGTGGTCGATAGCATCGAACTCGCGCAGGTCGAGCGGCACCAGCGTTGCCGTGCCGCCGCCGGCGCGCACCGCATCGTCCAACTCCTCGAGCGCGCCTTGGGTGCGCGCCACGGCGATGATATGGGCGCCTTCGGCAGCAAATCGGCGAGCCACTGCCGCACCGATGCCGCGCGACGCGCCGGTCACCAGCGCGAGACGACCTTGTAGCGCCGGCACCTAGGCGGTCTCGGCGAGGAGCGAAAGTTGAGTTGAAACCTTGCCGGCGTCGTGGTCGACGAGCGGCACCGGATATTCGCCGGTGAAACACGCGTCGCAGAACTGCGGGACGCTGCGGTCGCGCTTGGCCTGGCCGAGCGCCCGGTAGAGCCCGTCGATCGATACGAAGGCGAGGGAATCGGCGCCGATGTGCCGAGCCATGGTCTGCACATCCATTGCCGAAGCGAGCAACTGCGTGCGTTCGGGCGTCGCAATGCCGTAGAAGCACGAATGGGTCGTTGGCGGGCTCGAGATGCGCATATGCACCTCGCGTGCGCCGGCTTGGCGGATCATGGCGAGGATCTTGGTGGAGGTGGTACCGCGGACGATCGAATCATCGACTAGAACGATACGCTTGCCTTCAATGCTGGCGCGGTTGGCATTGTGCTTCAGTTTGACGCCGAGGTGCCGAATCTGATCGGTCGGCTCGATGAAGGTGCGGCCCACGTAATGGTTGCGCACGATGCCGAGCTCGAACGGCAGGCCGCATTCGGCGGCGTAGCCGATCGCCGCGGGCACGCCAGAATCCGGTACCGGAATGACGATATCGGCGGGCACCGCGCTCTCGCGTGCCAACTCCATGCCGATTCGCTTCCGCGCCTCGTAGACGCTGATGCCGTCGACGACACTGTCGGGCCGTGCGAAGTAGATGTACTCGAAAACGCAGAAGCGCTTGTGCGTGTTCTCGAAGGGTTTATCGCTCTTGATGCCGCCGGGACCGATTGCGATCATTTCGCCGGGCTCGATGTCGCGCACGAAGGTGGCGCCGATGATGTCGAGCGCACAGCTTTCCGACGCCAAGATATAGGCGTCGCCGAGCTTGCCCAGCACCAGCGGTCGAATGCCGAGCGGATCGCGCACGCCGATCAGGCCTTGCTGCGTCAGCGCCACGAGCGAATAGGCACCTTCGACTTGGCGTAGCGCCTCGGCCATCCGCTCCTCGACCGTCTCCTTGAGCGACGTGGCGATGAGGTGGACAATCACCTCGGTGTCCGATGTCGACTGGAAGATACTGCCGCGTCGCACCAGCCGGTTGCGCAGGTGATAGGAATTGGTGAGGTTGCCGTTGTGACAAATCGCAAGGCCGCCAAAGGTAAAGTCGGCGAACAACGGCTGGACGTTGCGGAGCGCGACCTCGCCGGTGGTTGCGTAGCGCACATGGCCGATCGCCGAATGGCCGGACAGTCGTGCGATCACGTCCTTGGAGCTGAAGTTCTCGCCGACCAGGCCGAGGCCGCGATGAGCGTGGAACTGCTCGCCGTCATAGGCGACGATTCCCGCCGCTTCCTGGCCACGATGCTGGAGCGCGTGCAGACCGAGCGCCGTCAGGGCGGCCGATTCGGGATGGCCGTAAACCCCGAAAACGCCGCATTCCTCCCGGAAATGGTCGTCGTCCCGGGGGTGGGTGGTCAACATGCTACCGCCTTTGTGCGCGCCGCAGCCGCCCGTCGCCTGGCTGCCGCAAGCCATAGATGGTGTCGCCGGCCGCCACCGTCGAGGGCTAGAGCCTTCTACACGGAATAGCCCGACACTGCCAGAGCGGGTTGTCGAGTCCCGCATCGCGGAGCCGCATGACCCTCCGCGCGACGTTAATGTGTTCCTTGGTTCTGCTGAAAGAGCCGGTCGAGGTCGTGCTGTTCCTGCGGCGAGTAGCTGGGCGCGCCACCCGCGGGCGCGGGTTCCGACTTGGGCACGCTGAGGGCGCGCAGCGCGTCCTGGAGCTGTCGCTCGACCGACTGGGCGCTTGCCGGCGAATGACCCGATCCCGGCGCCAGGTGGCCGAGCGCCGACAGTCCGGCCGCGAGCAGCGGTCGCGTGCGCGACTGCGTCCACCATTGCGGCGATGCGTCCAGCGCCGGCAACACAACCAGCAGCGCCGCATAGATGAGGCAGGCGAGCAAGGCGCCGCGCGCCAAGCCGAAGACGAAGCCAAAAGTCCGGTCGATGCCGCCCGCCGGACTGTCTTTGACGCGGTTGGCGATTGCCGCAGTGATCAGCGACAGCACGATCAGGGCGACGACGAAGGCGACAAACGCGGCCGCCGCACCGGCGAGCCGTTCGCTCGGCGTGAAGCGGAGCGCGAGCGGTCGCAAGTAAGGAACGGCATAGAGTGCCGCAACCGAGGCGCCGAACCAGGCGACGATCGATAGCACCTCCTTGATGAAGCCGCGAACGAACGCGAACAGTCCGGAAGCGACGACGAAAACGATGATGGCGATGTCGAAGCCGGTCACGGGCGTCCTCCACCTGCGCCGGCCCGGCGGAGATGCTGCGGCGCATTCTCGAACAAATTGAGCAGAAGCTTGAGGTGAGCAATCTCGCGGGTCTTGAACGCAGTCGCCTGCGGTGCTCGGTCTTTGCCGCGTCCACGCCGCAGCGGCATCAGCGCCGAGGCAAAGCCGAGTTTCTCGGCCTCCTTGAGCCGGGCCTCGGCTTGGTTCACCGGCCGCACCTCGCCCGAGAGACCGATCTCACCGAACACCACCATGTCGGCCGGCACCGGCTCATGCGCCAGCGCCGAGACCAGCGCCGCCGCCACGGCGAGATCGGCAGCCGGCTCGGCGATGCGCAAGCCGCCCGCGACGTTGAGATAGATGTCATTGGCGCCGATGGCGATGCCGCAGCGCGCCTCGAGCACCGCCAGGACCATCGCCAGGCGGTTGCCGTCCCAACCGACGACCGCGCGGCGCGGCGTGCCGAGCGCCGACGGCGCGACCAACGCCTGAATCTCCACCAGCATCGGCCGTGTGCCTTCGATACCGGCGAACACGGCGGAGCCGGCGACCTCGCGCTGTCGGTCGCCGAGGAAGAGCGCCGAGGGATTGGGCACCTCGGCAAGGCCGGCATCGGTCATTTCGAAGACGCCGATCTCGTCGGTCGGTCCGTATCGGTTCTTCACGGCGCGCAGGATACGGAACTGATGGCCGCGCTCGCCCTCGAAATAGAGCACGGTGTCGACCATGTGCTCGAGGACGCGCGGTCCGGCGATCATGCCTTCCTTGGTGACGTGCCCGACCAGCAGGAGCGTGAAGCCGCGCGTCTTGGCGAGACGGATCAGCTCCTGCGCCGAAGCGCGCACCTGGCTGACCGTGCCTGGCGCGCTGTCGAGATTGTCGAGATACATCGTCTGGATGGAATCGATCGCCACGATCTGCGGCGTGTCGGGCCGATCGAGGCTCGCCGCGATGTCGCGGATCGAGGTTGCTGCCGCCAGCTGGACCGGCGCGTCGGCAACGCCGAGGCGCCGTGCGCGCAGCCGGACCTGATCAAGCGATTCCTCGCCCGAGACATAGGCGCAATTGAGCCTCTGGCCGCTCTTGCCGGCGGCGAGCGCGGCCATCGCCTGCAGGATCAAGGTCGACTTGCCGATGCCGGGGTCACCGCCGATCAACAGCGCCGAGCCGGGCACCAGGCCGCCGCCGCAGACGCGGTCGAATTCGGCAATCGCGGAAGCGCGTCGCGCGGTGGCTTGGGCATCGCCCTGGAGACCGACGAACGCGAGCGGCCGGCCGCCCTTGCCGCCGCCGAGGCCCTTGGGCGCGCTGTTGCGCGACGCTTCCTCGACCAGCGTGTTCCACGCGCCGCACTCGTCGCATTTGCCCGCCCATTTCGAATGCACGGCGCCGCAGCTCTGACAGACGAAGCGGCTTTCGGCGCGGGCCATGGGTCAGGCCTTTAGGCGGTTCCGGGCGGTCACAGCGCGCGCACCTCCATCTTGATCGGACCTTCGGCGCGGCCGTGGATGAATTGTTCGACGTATTCGTTGCCCGACTTGTCGATGGTGCCGGCGGGGCCCTGCCAGATGATCTTGCCCTTGTAGATCATGGCGATGCGGTCAGCGATCTTGTGTGCCGACGCCATGTCGTGCGTGATCGAGACCGCTGTCGCGCCGAGATCGCGCACGCATTTGATGATCAGGTCGTTGATCACGTCGCCCATGATGGGATCGAGGCCGGTCGTCGGCTCGTCGAAGACGATGATCTCGGGCTTGGCCGCGATCGCGCGCGCAAGGCCGACACGCTTCTGCATGCCGCCGGAAAGCTCCGCCGGCCACAGCTCGGCGACCTCCGGACCAAGCCCGACCGCGCCCAGTGTCTTGATCGCAATCGCCTTGGCCTCTTCTTTGCCGATACCGTGACCCTGGATCAAGCCGAACGCGACGTTCTGCCAAACGCGCAAGCTGTCGAAGAGCGCGGCGCCTTGGAACAGCATGCCGAATTTCCGCATTATCCGCTCGCGCTCGCTGCGCTTGAGACCGGTGACCTCCCGGCCGTCGATCTTGATCGAACCCGCGTCGGGCTCCATCAGGCCGATGATGCACTTCACCATCACCGATTTGCCCGTGCCGGAGCCGCCGATGACGACGACGCTCTCGCCGACGCCGACGTCGAGGTCGAGCCCATCGAGCACGACCTTGGAGCCGAAGGATTTCTTCAGGCCGCGAACGGAAATCTTGGGTGCGCCGGTCATGACGAGAACAACAGCGCCGAAAGGATATAATCGAACATCAGGATGAGCACGGAAGCCGACACCACCGCATAGGTTGTCGCGGCGCCGACGCCTTGCGCGCCGCCCTTTGAATGGTAGCCGGTATAACAGCCCATCAGTGAGATCAGGAATCCGAACACGGACGACTTGACGAGACCGGAGATGACGTCCTCCCGGCGGAGAAAGTCGGCTGTGGCCTGCAGGTAGGCGGCCGGGTTGAATCCGAATTTGTAGGTGGCGACGAGAAAGCCGCCGAAGACGCCGATATTATCGGCCACCAGCACGAGCACCGGCAGGGCGACGATTCCTGCGAGGAGGCGCGGCACCACGAGGTATTTGTAGGGATTGGTCGATAATGTCGACAGCGCGTCGATCTGGTCGGTGACGCGCATGGTGCCGACTTCGGCGGCGATGGCGGCACCGATGCGCCCCGCCACCATCAGGCCGGCGATCACCGGTCCGAGCTCGCGGGTCATGCCGAGGACCACCACCTGTGCGATCGCGCTCTCGCCGCCGGTGATGCGGTTGAAGCCGGTGTGCAACTGCAGCGCGAGCACCATGCCGATGAAGATCGCGGTGAGGCCGACGACCGGCAGCGAGTAATAGCCGATGTCGACGAACTGCCGGAGGATCAGGTTGACGTAAATCGGTGGCCGAAAGCAGTGGCTCAGTGCGGTGAGCGTGAACTGCGCCAAGCGTCCTGCGGCGGACAGGAACGCCAGAACGACGCGGCCGACCCGCGCGAGGAACGCCATTCAGTGCGCTCCGCGATAGACCCGCGCATAGCGCCGGCCGAGCAGCGTCAGCATCTCGTAGCCGATGGTGCCGGCGGCCTTCGCTGCGTCATCGATGCCATAGATATCGTCGAGCAGATCGACATAAGCGCCGGGCTTCGCCCGGTCCGCTTCGATCCCCGTCACGTCGAGTGTCAGAAGATCCATCGAGATGCGTCCAACGACGGGAACCCTTCGGCCGGCAATCGCCGCGCTGCCGCGATCGCTTGCGGAGCGGAGCCAGCCATCGGCGTAACCGACGGCGATGGTCGCGATGCGACTCGGCCGCTCCATGCGGTGGGTCGCACCATATCCAACGGTCTCACCTGCGTCAACGTCACGGACTTGAAGAATCCTGGCCCGGAGCGCGACCGTCGCGCGCATCGGATTGGGGTTTCCCGGCAGCGGATTGATGCCGAAAAGCGCCGCACCGGGACGCACGATCTGGAAGTGATAGGCGGGACCGAGAAAGATCGCCGAGGAGGAGGCGAACGATGCCGGTACCTTCGGCAACCGGGCGAGTGCGGCACGAAAGCGGCCAAGCTGATCGGGGTTCTTCGGGTGGTCCGGTTCGTCGGCGCAAGCGAGATGGCTCATGATCGCCGTGAGGTTGACACGCACCAGCAGCGCGGGATCTGCCGTCAGGCGGTCGACCTCGGCATGTGACAAGCCAAGCCGCTCCATGCCGGTGTCTATGTGGAGGATTGCCGGCCGGCGCGGATACGCCTTGCGCCAGCGCGCGACCTGGCCGAGGTCGTTGAGCACCGGGATGAGCCGCGCGCGGGCGAAATCCGCCTCCGTGCGGGTGAGGACGCCATCCAGGATCGCGATCGACGCCTTTGGCAGCACGCGGCGCAATGCGATCCCTTCATCGAGCGAGGCGACGAAGAACAGCTTACAGCCCGCTTTGGCCAGGATCGGACCGACGCGCGCGACGCCGAGACCATAGGCATCGGCCTTTACCACTGCCGCCATGCGCACGTCGAGCGCGAGTTCCCGCTTAAGGCGCCGCCAATTGGCGGCGACGGCGCGCAGGTCAATTTCGAGGACGGCGCCCGCCCGGTCAGCGGCGGCCTTCCGCTCAGAAGGCATCGGGCAGGCGGTCGCCGCTGATGTAGTTATCGAATTTGGTGGTATTGCCGTCGAAGCGCAGCGTCACCTTGCCGATCGGACCGTGGCGCTGTTTGGCGACGTGGATTTCGGCCAGGCCATAGACCTCTTCGCAGCGCTGCCGGTGCTTCTCGATGCGGTCGTTGAATTTCTCCTGGCTTTCCTCAGGCCGCTGCGTCGGCGGCGAACGCATCAGATAGTATTCCTCGCGGAAGACGAACATCACGACGTCGGCGTCCTGCTCGATCGATCCCGATTCACGCAGGTCCGACAGCATCGGCCGCTTGTCCTCGCGCTGCTCGACGGCGCGCGATAGCTGCGATAGCGCCAGAACCGGCACGCCGAGCTCCTTAGCCAGCGCCTTGAGGCCACGGGTGATCTCGGAAATCTCCTGTACACGGTTCTCGAAGCCGCCACCCTCGCTGGAGCCGCGGATGAGCTGGAGATAGTCGACGACGACGAGGCCGAGATTGTGGGTGCGCTTCAAGCGCCGCGCTCGCGTGCGCAGACCGGCAATGGTCATGGCGGGCGTGTCGTCGACGAAGAATGGTACCGAGGCGAGCCGCTGGCTGGCCTGCACGAACTTGTCGAAGTCATCGTTCGACACCTTGCCCTGGCGGATCTCGTGCGACGGCACGCCGGATTCCTCGGCCAGGATGCGGGTCGCCAGCTGCTCCGACGACATTTCGAGCGAGAAGAAGCCGACGACGGCGCCGTCCTCGGCCTTGGTCGGCTCCTCTGCGTTCGGCCGGTAGGCGCGCGCCGCGTTGAAGCCGATATTGGTGGCGAGCGCGGTTTTGCCCATTGATGGCCGTCCGGCGAGGACGATCAAATCAGACGGATGCAGGCCGCCGAGCAGCTTGTCGAGATCGGTGAAGCCAGTGGCGACGCCGGTGGTCTTGCCGCTGCGCTTGAACGCTGCCTCGGCCATGCGCACGGCATCGGTCATCGCCGCTGTGAAGGGCTTGAAACCGCCTTCGGACTGCCCGACGGTCGCCAGATTGAACAGCCGCTGCTCAGCCGCTTCGATTTGCTGCGGTGCGGTCAGATCGACATCGTGCGCATAGGCCTCGTTGACGACGTCAGTGCCGACATCGATCAGTTGGCGGCGGAGATAGAGATCGTGAATGGTCCGGCCGTAATCAGCGGCGTTCAGGATCGTGACGACGGAAGCTTGCAAGCGGGAGAGGTACTGGCCGCCGCCACGCTCGGCGAGGGCGGCGTCCTGATCGAACTGGTTCTTGAGCGTCACCGCATTGGCAAGCTGGCCGCGCTCGATCAACCGGGCGATTGCGGCGAATATCCGGCCGTGAACCGCCTCGGTGAAGTGCTCGGCCCTGAGGAAGTCGGCAACCTTGTTGAAAACGCCATTGTTCTGAAGGATCGCGCCGAGCAACGCTTGCTCAGCTGCGAGGTTCTGTGGCGGCAGGCGGTACCCCGCGTCGCCCTCGTGTAGCGGCGTCACCTTCGACAAGGCGGTTTCCATGACAGAACTGTAGCACTCCGCCCGAGACGCGGCATGCCCGAAACCGCGGTTGCCGCCTGTGAGTCAGATGAATGACGGGTGTGAACGTTCCGCGACTCGCGGATCGAGGCGGATTTTTTTACGCGGCGCGTCCCGCTTCGGCGGCGGCCGGTGTCTGATGGCCGCGTTCCCAGTCCAGCATATAGTCGCGCGTGAACGGCACGGTATCGACGCTCCGCGCGATCTGCATCTGCCAGACCATGTGGCCCTGGTAACGAAATGCAATCTCGGAGCCGGCGAGGTAGAACTCCCACATCCGGCAGAAGCGCTCGTCGTAGAGCGCTTTGACGCGGTCGCGCCCCGCCAGGAAGCGCGTACGCCAGGCACGCAGCGTCTCCGCGTAATGGAGCCGCAGGATCTCGATGTCGGTGACGAACAGGCCCGTCCGCTCGACGATCGGCAGCACCTCAGATAGCGCCGGGGAGTACCCGCCCGGAAAAATGTACTTACGGATCCAGGGGTTGGTGCTGGCGGGACCGTCGGCGCGGCCGATGGCGTGGAGCAGGGCGATGCCGTCCTCCTTGAGCAGCGACTTCACCTTGCTGAAAAAGGCCGGATATTGCGGCACACCGACATGCTCGAACATGCCGACCGAGACGATCCGGTCATATTGGTCGCGTTCCTGGCGGTAGTCGAGCAGCTTGAAGCGTACCTTCGAGGTCAGGCCAGCCGCTGCGGCACGGCGCTCGGCCACCCGCAGCTGCTCGACCGAAAGGGTCAGACCGGTGACTTCGACTTCGCATTCCTTCGCCAGATAAAGCGCCAAGCCGCCCCAGCCGCTGCCGATGTCGAGCACGCGCTGCCCGGCCTTGAGCAGCAGCTTGGATGCGATGTGGCGCTTCTTGTTGGCTTGGGCCTGTTCGATCGTTTGGTCGGACGCGGTGAAATAGGCGCAGGAATATTGCCGATCGCGATCGAGGAAGATGTCGTAGAGCGCGTCCGACAGGTCGTAGTGGTGGGCGACGTTGCGGCGCGAGCGGCGCACGGAGTTCCATTGCCGGACGGTGTGGAACGCACGGCCGAAGCCATTATAGAGCGGCGTCAGCAGGCTTTTGGGCGCCAGGTTGATGTTGGCGGCGAGGAAATCGAGGAAATCGTAAAGACTGGCATCCTCGATCGTCAGACGGCCATCCATATAGGCCTCGCCCAGCATCAGGCGGGGCACGAACAGGAGCTGGCGCTCGAGCTTCTTGTCGCGCAGGTGGATGGTGATGACTTTGCCGGGCTCGCCGGCGAAAACGCGCATCTGGCCCGCCGCGTCAATGACGCGGAGCGTGCCTTGCCGTACGAGGTGGCGCAACAACAGTGCGACTGTCATCGCCGTCCCTGGACCTTCCCCTTACGATGATTTTCGTGCAATTCCTGGGTTTTAGACAAGCCTATTTAAAGCATGGCCAGTGGTGCCTTCCGGCGGGGCGGAGGGAAAACGCTGTCGAGCGCGGCGAGTTCCGCCGGCGTCAGCGCCACCTCCAGGGCGCCGTGGTTTTCCGCAACGTGGGCGAGGCTGGCAGCCTTGGGAATGGCAATGACACCCGGCCGCTGCAATAACCAGGCGAGCGCCACTTGTGCTGCGGTCATGCCGCGCGCGGCGGCAATCTCCGTGAGGGGGCGTTTGCCCAACAGCCGTCCCTGCTCGAGCGGCGAATAGGCCATCACCGGGATGCCACGTTTGGCCAGGGCCGGCATCAGGTCCCATTCGATGCCGCGGCGGCCGAGATTGTAGAGCAGCTGGTTGACGGCGCAGCGCTTGCCGTCCGGCGACGCCCAGATCTGCTCCATCTCGCCGAGGTCGAGATTGGACACGCCCCAGTGGCGAATCTTGCCGGCGCGTTGCAGCGCCACGAAGCCGGCGATCGTCTCAGCCAATGGTACGCTGCCGCACCAATGGAGGAGATATAGGTCGACGCAGTCGGTGCCGAGACGCTTCAGGCTGCGCTCACACGCGGCCGCGACGCCGGTGCGCGAGGCATTCGACGGCAAAACTTTGCTGACGATGAATACCCGGTTGCGGCGGCCCTTGATCGCCTGGCCGACCAACTCCTCCGCGCCGCCATCGCCGTACATTTCGGCGGTATCGATTAGCGTCATGCCGAGCTCGATGCCGCGCTCGAGTGCGGCGACTGCTTCGGGTTCGTGGGTGCCGCGTTCACCCATCATCCAGGTGCCGAGACCGAGGGCGGGAACGCGCTCGCCGCCCGGCAGCGCCACGGTTTTCACGACTTAGCCTCGTTGGCAGCGATGAACTCCGCCAGGATTTGCGCCGTCTCGGCGGGAAATTGATCGACGAAGAAATGGCCGCCCGGCAGTGTTGCGGTGAGCAGGTTCGCGCAGCGCTTGCTCCATTGCGCGGCCATGTCGAAGTGCTGATGCATGGCGCCGTTGGAACCCCAGAAGGCGAGGGCGGGGCAAGCGATTTGGCGCGCGAGGTCGGCGCGATCGTGCTCCAGATCGATGGTCGCCGCGGCGCGATAATCCGAGCACGATCCGTGAATCATCGCCGGATCCCGCCAACAGCGGCGATAGTCGGCGAGCATCTCGGCATTGAAATCGCCGAGCCGCGTCGCGCCCCAACCGACGAGACAGGTCTCGTAGAAGAAATCCGGATCGTTGCCGATCAGGCGTTCGGGGAAAGGCGCCGGCTGCGACAGGAAATACCAGTGCCAATAGGCGCCGGCGATCAGCCGATTGGTTTCCATGAACATGGCGTAGGTCGGCGCGATATCGAGCACGGCCAGTGATCGCACGGCATCGGCCCGATCAAGTGCCATGCGGTGTGCCGTCCGTCCGCCCCGGTCATGGCCGACGACGTGAAAGCGCTCAAAGCCGAGCCGTGCCATCGCAGCAACCTGGTCGGCGGCCATGCTGCGAAAGGCGTAGTTCGAATTATCGGGCAGACATGGTGGCTTCGATGAGTCGCCATAGCCGCGCAGGTCGGCGCAGACCACGGTGAAGCGGCGCGCCAGCGCCGGCGCGACGAGCGCCCACATCGCGTGGTTCTGAGGAAAGCCGTGCAGCAGTAGGACAGGCGGCCCTTGGCCACCAATGACGCAGTTGACGACAATGTCGCCGACCTCGATGCGCTTGCGGTCGAAGTCCTCGAACACGCCGTCTCCTTCCGGCCGCGGCGAGCGGCGTGGCGTTATTCCTTGGCGCTCTTTTTCTTCTCGCGCTTAGGCTTTTCGGCCTTCTCCGCCTTCTCGGCTTTGCCAGCCTTTTTGCCTTTGGCGGCTTTGGGCGGCTTCGCCTCGCTCTCCGCTTCCTCGTGGTCGGCTGCCTTGGCCTTGGCTTTCGCCTTGCGGGATTTGGATTCGGTCTCCGCCGCCGGCGTCGGTTCATCCGCGGCTGTCGGTGCCGCTGCCGCGTCGCCGCCACCGACCTGGGCTTCCTCCGCCCGCTTGGTGACGTCGATGCCTTTGGCCTGCATCTCCGCCTCTTCAGTCGATTGCGCGACGTTGACCGTCACGTGGATGGCGACCTCGGGATGGAGCCGCACGCGCATCGGATAGAGGCCGAGCGTCTTGATCGTCTTGTCGAGCGTGACCTGGCCCTTGCCGATGGTGAAGCCGGCCTCGGTTACCGCCTGGGCGATGTCGCGTGCAGTCACCGAGCCGTAGAGTTGGCCACTCTCGCCGGCTTGGCGGATGATCACCACCGAGATGCCGTTGAGCTTCTGGGCAACCTGCTCGGCGTCGCCGCGACGCGCCAGATTGGCTGCTTCGAGTTGGGTCCGCTGCTTCTCGAAGATCGCCAGATTTGCCTTCGTGGCGCGCAGCGCCTTCTTCTGCGGCAACAGATAGTTGCGCGCAAAGCCGGGCCGCACCTTGACCACCTGGCCCATCTGGCCGAGCTTCTCGACGCGCTCGAGCAGGATGATTTCCATCATCGTCGTGTCTCCCTCAGCGCAGATTGTAGGGCAGGAGCCCGAGGAAGCGGGCCCGCTTGATGGCTTGCGCCAGTTCGCGCTGCTTCAGGGTCGACACCGCGCTGATGCGCGACGGCACGATCTTGCCGCGCTCCGAGACGAAGCGCTGGAGCAGCTTGATGTCCTTGAAGTCGATCTTGGGCGCATGCGGACCCGAGAAGGGGCACGATTTACGCCGGCGGAAGAACGGGCGGCGCGCCTGCTGGCGGCCGCCGCCGCGCTCGCCGCGGTCGCCCCGCTCGCTGCGCTCGTCGCCGTTCATGGCACTTCTCCTGCCGACTCAGTTTCGGGGGGGCTGGGCGCTCGCTCGCTCTCGCGCTCGAACCGCCGGCCGCGCTCGCGTTCACGCTCTTCGCCGCGCGAGCGCGCCTGCATCATCGCCGACGGGCCTTCCTCAAGCGCTTCGACATGCAC
>DATLUT010000042.1:0-13199 GCA_035532975.1 Allostellaceae bacterium | reverse complement strand
GGCAGCCGGCCTGGTCGATCAGCTGCCAGGCCTTGTGGCCCGGCGGATTGGCGAAGGTCGAACCGCCAGTGCGGGCGCGGATTGGCTGCGTCGCCTCGCGCTGCGCCTGGATCTCGGCCATGCGGGCGCCAATTGCCGCCGAATCGTCGCGCCGGCCCCGGAAGCGTGCGGCGACGAAGATCCAATCGGCAGGCACGCCGCAATGGCGATACGACAGCTCCATTTCGCCGGGTTCGAGGTCGTGGCGGCGGCCTTCCCCATCGAGTGCCGTCGCCTCGCGCAGCACGTCCTTGAATTCGCGACCATAGGCGCCCGCATTCATGCGCAATCCGCCGCCGACGGTGCCGGGAATGCCGGACAGGAACTCCAAATCGGCGATACCGGCCGCGCAGGCGGCAAGCGCCACATTGAGATCGAGCGCGCCGGCGCCCGCCGCGACCTCGTCGTTCGCTGCGTTGACGTCGACAAAGCCGCGGCCGAGCCGCACGACGACGCCCGGCACGCCCCCGTCGCGGATCAGCAGGTTGGACGCCACGCCCATGACCGTCAGCGCCACATCCTTCGGCTTGCCGGTGAGGAATTCGGCGAGATCGTCGAGGTCGGCCGGCCGGAACATCACCTCGGCCGGTCCGCCGACACGGAACCAGGTCAGCTGCGCGAGCGGCGCATTTGGGGTCAGGCGGCCGCGCACGCGCGGCAGGCGCTCGATCAGCCGGGGGGAAAGATCGCGCCGTAGAGCCATCATTGGCGCTTCCTCTGCGGCGCGAGCGCCGCCAGCTCGTCGGGCAGCGCGTTGGCCCAGGCCGTGATTGAACCGGCACCGAGGCACACGACCATGTCGCCTGGCTTCGCCAGATCGCGAATGATGGCCGGCAGCGCCTCGGCGGACTCAAGGGGCTGCGCGTTGCGATGGCCGTGGGCTTTGAGGCCGGCGACCAAGGCATCGCGATCGACGCCCGCAATCGGCGCTTCGCCGGCGGTATAGACGTCGGCGACCAGCACGGTGTCGGCGTCGTTGAAGCAGGTGCAGAACTCCTCGAAGAGGCTCTTAAGGCGCGTATAGCGATGCGGCTGCACCACGGCGATGACGCTGCCTTGGGTCGCGCCGCGCGCCGCTCGCAGCACCGCGGCGATTTCGACCGGGTGGTGGCCGTAATCGTCGATCACGGTCACGCCGTTCCATTCGCCGGTCTTGGTGAAGCGGCGTTTGACGCCCTTGAAACCGGCGAACCCGCGGCGCACCACATCGTCCGGCAGCTTCAGCTCGCACGCCACGGCGACGGCCGCGAGCGCATTCTGGACGTTGTGGCGGCCGAACATCGGCAGATGCAGGCGCTGGATCGTGCGGCTGGTGCCATCGCGGCGGTCGGTCACGACGGCGTCGAAATGCGCGCCGTCGGCGCCGAGCGCGATCGCGTCCGCGCGTACGTCGGCCTGCGGGTTGAAGCCATAGGTCACGACGCGCCGCTCGCTCAGCTTGGGGATCAGGCCTTGGACGACGGGATGGTCGATGCACAGCACGGCGACGCCATAGAACGGGATGGCCGCGACGAAGCTCTCGAAGCCGTGGTGCAGCGCCTCGACCGAGCCGTAATGGTCGAGGTGCTCGGGATCGATATTGGTGACGACGGCGATGGTCGACGGGAGCTTGACAAAGGTGCCGTCGCTCTCGTCGGCTTCGACCACCATCCAGGCGCCGGTACCGAGCCGCGCATTCGTGCCATAGGCGTTGATGATGCCGCCGTTGATCACCGTCGGATCGAGGCCGGCGGTCTCGAGCAGGGCGCCAATCAACGACGTTGTCGTCGTTTTGCCATGTGTGCCGGCGACGGCGATCGCCCATTTGAGGCGCATCAGCTCGCCAAGCATCTCGGCGCGACGTACGACCGGAATGAGCCGCGACCGCGCCTCGACCACTTCGGGGTTGTCCGGCTTCACCGCCGACGAGACGACGACAACCTTGGCCGCGCCAAGGTTCTCGGCGCGATGACCGATCGCGACACGGATGCCGAGCCCGCGCAGCCGTTTGACGTTGGCGTTGTCGGCGATGTCGCTGCCCTGCACCTCGTAGCCGAGATTCTTCAGGATCTCGGCGATACCGCTCATGCCGATGCCGCCGATGCCGGTGAAATGGATGATGCCGATGTCGAGCGGCAGCGCTCTCATCGCCGGCCTCCCGCGGTCTCGAGCACCAGGTCGGCCAGCCGCCGCGCTGCATCTGGCCGGCCGCGGCGGTGCGCCGAGGCAGCCGCGGCGGCAAGTAATCGGGGTTGTGCGAACAGCGTTTCGAGGCGCTGCGCCAATGCCGCTGGCGTGAAGCTCTGCTCGCTCATGACCCAGGCGGCACCCGCGGCCGCCAGCGCCTCTGCATTGGCGGTCTGATGGTCGTCCGCAGCATGACGGTAGGGCACGAGGATCGCCGGCCGGCCGACGACGCACAGCTCGGCGACGCTCGATGCACCGGCGCGCGAAATCACCAGATGCGCGCACGCCATACGCGCCGGCACGTCGGCAAAGAAGGTGGCGATCTCGGCGCGGACACCGCCGGCCTCATAGGCGCGTCGCACTGCATCGACATCCTCCGGTCGCGCCTGCTGCGCGACCGCCAGACGTGCCTTGAGTTCGCCGGGCAGCAGCGTCAAAGCACCTGGAACGACCGTGCTCAGGATGTGCGCACCCTGGCTGCCGCCGATGACGAGAAGGTTGATCGGGCCGGCATTCGGCGGCGCATAGGGCGTGCTCCGCTCGGCGACGGCCGCGGGCCGGACCGGGTTTCCGGTTTCGACGATCCGTGCGTGCGCGATGTCGCCAAGGCCGTCGACATGGGCGAACGACGTGGCGATACGCTTCATCCGCGGCACGAGCCAGCGATTGGCGCGGCCGAGCCGAGCGTTCTGCTCGTGAATCACGGTCGGCAGGCCCAGGCGCGCCGCCGCCATCATGGTCGGCACCGAAGGGTAACCGCCAAAGCCGACCGCCGCAGCCGGCGCCAGGGCGCGCAGAATGCGGCGCGCGGCAAAGAGACCGAGCGCGATCTCGCAAATGGCGACAAGCTTGCTGGCGATGTTGGTGCCCGGGCGTCCGGCCCGGATGCGATGCAATGCGACGCCTGGCAGCCGGTTGTCGAAGGCCTGGCCGCGCTTGTCCGTCACCAATGCGACCTTGACGCCACGCCCGACCAATTCGCCGGCGAGCGCCTCCGCCGGAAACATGTGGCCACCGGTGCCGCCAGCCGCGAGCACGATGAGCGCGCTCATGTCGGCTCTCCGCCGAAGCGTCGGCGCGTCAACGCCAGCGCCATGCCCATGCCGAGGCCGAGTGCGAGGAGCGACGAGCCGCCGTAGGACAGGAACGGCAGCGTCATGCCCTTGGTCGGCATCAGGTGGAGCGTCGACGCCATGTTGATCACGGCCTGGAGGCCGAATTGGACAAGCAGGCCGGTCGCGCCGAGCACAACCGCGAGGTTGTTCTCCTGCAACAACCGGGTGAAGCCGCGCAACACGATGAAAGCAAAAAGCACGATGATGACCAGGCAGACGAAGAGGCCCAGCTCCTCGCCGGCGACGGCAAAGACGAAATCGGCATGCGCATCGGGCAGCGATTGCTTGATCGTGCCCTCGCCAGGACCGACGCCCCACAGGCCGCCATGCACGAACGCGTCCATCGCCCGATCGACCTGATAGGAATCGCCGCTCGCCGGATCGAAAAACCGGTCGACGCGGCTGGTGACGTGCGGCAACGCGAAATAGGCCGCGACGAGGCCGCCGGCGCCGAGGCCGAGCACCATCGCCGCCTGCGCGATCCGCAACCCGGCCAGGAAGAACTGGGTGAACCAGACGGCGGAGACTACCACCGACATGCCGAGATCGGGCTGGCGGATCAGCAGAATGATGATGACCGCAAACAGCCCGACCGCGATCCACTGGCCGGGGAAGTCCGGCTGCTCGCGCGACTTGGCAAACAGCCAACCGCACACCACCGCGAAGCACGGCTTGACGAATTCCGACGGCTGCAACGAGACGCCCCCGAGCTCGACCCAGCGGCGCGCGCCCAGAATCTCGACGCCGAAGAACGGCGTCGCGATGAGCAGCGCCAGCGAAATCACGAATCCGGCCACGGCGATGCGGCGCACTGTGCGCGGGTTCTGCAGAGAAACTGCGAACATCACCGCCAATGCCACCGGCAGGACGGCGAAATACCGGACGACGAAATGCAGGCGGTCGTCGTGCATATGGATCGCGACCGACGGACTCGCGGTCATTACCAACAGCGAGCCGAAGGCAATCAGTCCGGCGAGCGCGGCCACCGTCCAGCGGTCGATCGTCCACCACCATTGCGCCATGGCGCTCCGATCGGTGCGGGCGAAATTCACGCGCGCCTCCCCGGAAGTTGCTCGACCAGACGACGGAATTGCTGCCCGCGATCCTCGAAATCGCGAAACTGGTCGAACGAGGCGCAGGCGGGCGAGAGCAGCACGACCGCGCCGCGCCGGCGATCATTGAGGGCGGCGTGGCGCGCGGCGGCGACAGCCGCGTCGAGCGTTCCCGACAGTTCATACGCGACCCGGCCATCGAGCGTCCGCGCGAAGCGCTCGGCCGCGTCGCCGATCAGGAAGGCACGGCGGATACGCGGGAACAGCGGCACCAGCGCGTCGATGCCGTCTTCCTTCGGCTGGCCGCCGGCGATCCAGTAGATATCGTCGTAGCAGACCAGCGCCTTCTCGGCGGCATCGGCGTTGGTCGCTTTCGAATCGTTTAGGTAGCGGACGCCGTCGATGGTGGCTATCCACTCCTGGCGATGCGCCAAGCCGGGGAATGTCTTGATCGCGCGCACCACGGCGTCGGACGCGCAGCCGAGGGCGCGGGCGGCAGCGTAAGCCGCTGCGGCGTTCTGGCCGTTATGGGTACCCGGCAGGCGCGGCGCCTCCGTCATCGCCAGAACCGGCCGCGCCGCGCCGTCGAGGTCGTCGATCAGCGTGCCGTTCGCGACATAGACGCCGCCGGCGACGGTGCGATGCCCCGAGATCGGGATCACGCGCTGCCTGGCGGCTCCCGCCAGCGCGGCGAAGATGCCGCGGCAAATATCGTCGTCGATGCCGACGACCGCGGTGTGCGTCGCAGTCTGGCCGCGGAAAAGCCGTTGCTTCGCGGCGACGTATCCTGCCATCCCGCCATGGCGGTCAAGGTGATCCGGCGTGATGTTGAGCAGAACGGCAACGTCGAGCACGAGGCTGTGGGTGAGCTCGAGCTGATACGAGCTGAGCTCCAAAATGTAGATGCCGTCGGCGCCGAGCGCCTCGAGCAGCAGCGCCGGCACGCCGAGGTTGCCGCCGACGGCCACCTTGCGCCCTGACTCGGCCAGGATGTGACCGGTCAGCGCCGTCGTCGTTGATTTACCGTTGGTGCCGGTGACGCCCGCAAAGCGAGCCGCTTTTTGTGCCAGGACCAGCAGCTCGATGTCGCCGATGATCGGCACGCCGGCCGCCTTGGCGCGCGCCGCCGCCGGATGCGGCTTCGGGAAGGTGTGTGGAATGCCGGGCGACAGCACCAGCGCCTTTGCGCCGGCGAGGTCGGCCGCGAGATTGACGAGGTCGAATCCGGCGCGCGCGGCTGCGGTGCGTCGATCCGGCGCGTCGTCCCAGGCGACGACTTTGGCGCCGCCGTTTTTCAGCGCCATCGCTGCCGCCAGGCCCGACCGCGCCAAGCCAAGCACGGCGATCGTCTGGTTGCGGAATTGGCTGACCTCGATCATCGCCTCACCGCAGCTTGAGGGTGGACAAGCCCGCGATCGCGAGGATCGAGGCGATGATCCAGAAGCGGATGACGATCGTCGGCTCTTGCCAGCCCTTCTGCTCGAAATGGTGATGGAGCGGCGCCATGCGGAAGATGCGCCGGCCGGTCAGCTTGAAGCTCACGACCTGCACGATCACTGAAATCGTCTCGAGCACGAAGAGACCGCCGATGATCACCAGAACGAGCTCGTGCTTGGTGATCACGGCGACGATGCCGAGGGCGGCGCCGATCGCCAGCGAGCCGGTGTCGCCCATGAAGACCATCGCCGGCGGCGCGTTGAACCAGAGGAAGCCGAGCGCGGCGCCGACCAGGGAACCGCAGAACACGGCGAGCTCACCGGCGCCGGCGACGTGCCAAAGCTGGAGATAGTTGGCGAAGACGAGATTGCCGACGAGGTAGGAGATCAGAGCGAAACATCCGCCGGCGATCATCGCCGGCACGATGGCAAGGCCGTCGAGCCCGTCCGTCAGATTGACGGCGTTCGACGCTCCGGTGATCACGAAGGCGGCGAAGACCAGGAAAAACCAACCGAGATCGGGCAACGCGCTCTTGAAGAACGGCACCGCCAGCGACGTGCCGAGCGGCGGATGCGTGATCAGCATGACCGCGTAGGCGCCGACGGCGCCGATCGCGAGTTCGATCAGGAATTTGGCCCGGCTGGACAGCCCCTTGTGCGAGCGTCGGGTCAGCTTGCGGTAGTCGTCGAAGAAGCCGACGGCGCCGAAGCCGACGGTGACGAAGAGCGTCACCCAGATATACGGGTTGGCGAGATCGGCCCACAGCAGGGTCGAGCCGGCAATCGCCAGCAGGATGAGGAACCCGCCCATGGTGGGCGTGCCCTTCTTGGTCAGGAGGTGGCTTTCCGGGCCGTCGATGCGGATCGGCTGGCCCTCCACCTGCTTGGAGCGCAGCCAGGCGATGATCGACGGGCCGCAGATGAAGCTGATGATGAGCGCCGTCACCACCGCGCCGCCCGAGCGGAACGTGATGTAGCGGAACAGGTTGAAGGCCGCGAAGCGGTCGGCGAACGGTGCGAAGAGCAAATACAGCATGCTTCAGCGCCTCGCCGGCTCGGCGGCGGTCGACAGGCGCGCGATCACCTCCCGCATGCGGCTGCCGTGCGATCCTTTGACCATGACCACGTCGCCGGGCCCGAGCCGGCGCGCGATGGTCTGGCCCATTTCGGCCGCGGTCGCCGCGTGGCCGCCGCGCCGCCGCGCCGGCAGCGCGTCGTACAGCGCACGCATCGCTTCGCCGACGGTGAAAACCAGATCGACGTCGGCGTCGCGTAACGGCCCGGCCAGTTCGGCGTGGAGACGGGCGGCGTCGGTGCCCAGTTCGAGCATGTCACCGAGCACGGCGATGCGGCGGCCACCGCCCTGCGGCTGGCACGCGCCGAGGACGGCGATCGCCGCGCGCATCGATGCCGGGCTGGCGTTATAGCTCTCGTCGATCAGCAGGGCCTCGCCGCCATCCGCTGCGATCTTGCGTCGGAGGCCGCGTCCGGCCATCGGGTCGAGGGTTGCCATGGCCGCGGCGGCGGTGCCGATGTCGCCGCCTGCGGCCTTCACCGCGGCGAGAACGGCGAGGCTGTTCATCACCCAATGCCGACCGGGCAGCGAGAGACAATAATCGACGATCTCACCCTGGACCGACGCCGTGACGGCGCTCGCGCTGGCGTGAAGATGGCAATCAATCAGGTGCACGGCCGCGTCGACGTGCTCGCCGAAATCGATGATGCGCCCGATGCCGGCGGCCTTGGCGCGCTCTGCGATGCGGGTGAAATATGGATTGTCGCGGTTGAGCACGGCGCAGCCGTGTGCGTTCATGCCGTTGAAGATCTCGGCCTTGGCATCGGCAATGGCCTCGACCGACGAAAAGAATCCGAGGTGCGCCGGCTCGATCGTGGTGATGACCGCAACGTCCGGCCGAACCATGCGCGTCAGCGCGTCGATCTCGCCGGGATGGTTCATTCCCATCTCGAATACGCCGTACGCGGTGTCGCGCGGCATGCGCGCGAGCGAGAGCGGCACGCCCCACTGGTTGTTGAGGCTGCCGGTCGAGGCATGGGTCGATCCCTGGCGGTCGAGCGCGAGGCGCAACGCTTCCTTCGTTCCGGTCTTGCCGACGCTGCCGGTAACGCCGATCACCTTGGCGGCAGTACGGGCGCGCGCAGCGCGGCCGAGATTCTCGAGTCCGGCTTGCGTATCGGCGACCAGCAGCAGCGGCTTGGCGATATCGGGCATGGCCTTGGCGACCATGGCCGCCGAAGCGCCCTTGTCGAGGGCGGCGGCCGTGAATTGATGTCCGTCGAACTTGGGTCCTTTGAGCGCGACGAACAGATCGCCGGGCAGCAGCGATCGGCTATCGATCGACACACCGTGCGCGATCCAGGGGGCCGTATTCGTGCCGCCCGTCGCGGCGGCGGCTTCGGCGGCGGTCCACAGCGGCCTCATGCGCCGCCTCCGAGCGCGCCGATCGCCGCTCGCGCCTCGATCCGGTCGTCGAACGGCAGAGTTCGCGCGCCGACGATCTGGCCGCTTTCGTGGCCTTTACCGGCGATCAGGAGAAGGTCGCCGGCTTCGAGCAGTTTCGCCGCCGCGCGGATCGCGGTCCGGCGGTCGCCGATCTCGCGACCGCCTGGACAGGCGGCAAGGATGGCGCGGCGGATCGCCGCCGGCTCCTCGCTGCGCGGATTATCGTCGGTAACGACGGCAATGTCGGCGAGACGCGCAGCGATGGCACCCATCTGCGGCCGCTTGCCCGCGTCGCGGTCACCGCCGCAGCCGAAAACCACGACGAGCCGTTTCGTCGTATGAGGCCGCAACGCCGTGAGCGCCGTCTCCAGTGCGTCGGGCGTATGGGCGTAATCGACGATCAGCGGCGCGCCAGTGGGATGGGTGGCTGCCAGTTCCATGCGACCGGGCACGCCTTCGAGATGCGGCAGCGCGTCGAGCGCAGCCGCCGGCGTGGTTCCGGTCGCGATAGCGAGGCCGATCGCGGCGAGCGCATTCATCGCTTGGAAGGTTCCGAGCAGCGGCAGATCGAGACGGCGTCGCTCGCTCCCGATGCCAATCTCGACCGCCAATCCACGGGCGGTCGGCGTGGCGGAAACCAGCCGCAACTCGGCATCCGGCGCCGTCCCGTAGCTGATGAGGCGCTGACCGCGGGACGTGGCGACGGCGGCCAGCGTGCGGCCGGACTGGTCGTCGACATTGATCACCGCGGTGCCGGATTGCGGCAGCAGCTCTGCGAACAGGCGCCGCTTCGCCGCGAAGTAGCGCGCCATGTCGCCGTGGTAATCGAGGTGGTCGCGCGTCAGATTGGTGAAGGCCGCGGTGGCGAGCGTCAGACCGTCCAGTCGAAACTGATCAAGACCGTGTGACGACGCTTCAAGCGCGACATGTTCGACGCCCGCGCGCGTCAGGTTGCGCAAGATCTCGTGCAGTTTGACGGGGTCCGGCGTCGTCAGCGCGCCAGGCCGCACAACACCCGGCGCGACCAGGCCAATGGTGCCGATGCTCGCCGCCTTGAGCCCTTGCGCCGCCCAGATTTGTCGCGCGAAGACCGCGACCGAGGTCTTGCCGTTGGTGCCGGTGACCGCCGCGATCGTGGCAGGTTGCGGCGCGTAGAACCGTGCCGCCATCCGCGCGAGGCGACGGCGCGGATTCGCATCGGCGATCACCGGCACGCCGATCGGGCGGTCGAGCGGCGCGGCGTCCGTGAGGACGGCGGCGGCGCCGCGGGCGAGCGCGTCGTCGACGTAGCGCCGACCATCCTCGCGCGCGCCAGCCAGGGCGGCGAACAAATAACCGGGTTTCACGTCGCGGGAGTCAGACGTCAGGCCAAGAATCTCGGGATCGCCCACCGATGGCGCTAAACGGCGCGGGTGCGATCCGCCGTCCATGATCTCAGTTAGCCGCAAGTTTCCGTCCCTGCGGGCTGGGCAAGCCGACCATCAGAGAACGGCGAATTTCGGGCGAATTTTGGTCTACCGGAGGGATTCCGACGACTGGCGCCATGCGCATGACGATGCGCTTGACGGCGGGCGCGGCGACCATGCCGCCGGTGGCGAATCCGCTGGTGCTGCGGTCGCCATGCGGCTCGTCGAGCATGACCAGGACGAGATATTTCGGATCGTTGATCGGAAACACACCGAGGAAGGACGACAGGAGCTTATGGGTCTCATAGCGGCCGGCCGCGTCTTTCTCCGCGGTGCCGGTCTTGCCGCCGATAAGGTAGCCCGAGCCGCCGACCAGCCTGCCGGTGCCGCCTTCGACCACGAGCCGCATGAGGCGCCGCATGTCGGCCGAGGTCGTCGCCGATATCACGCGACGGCCGTTGGCCGGAACGCCAGCCGGCCGTTTGATAATCGTCGGCGCATGATAGATACCGCCGTTGACGACGGCGCTCGCGCCGGCGGCCAACTGCAGCGGACTGATCGCGACGCCGTGGCCGAAGGCGATCGTCATCACGTTGATCGGCCGCCACGGATTCGGATACAGCGGCGTGCCCTCGGGAAGCTCGAAGGCCGGTGGATGCAACAGATCGATGCGCGTGAAGAAGGCGCGCTGACGGTCAGCCCCGGCTTCGGCAGCCATGCGGGCCGAGCCGATGTTGGACGAGTACTCGAAGTTCTCGGGCACGCTCAGCCAGCGCTTCTTCGGCTCGTAGTCGTGGATGACGAAGCGGCCGACCTGCAGCGGCTTGGTCGCGTCGAAGGTCGAGCCGAGGGTCGCGACGCCGTCGTCGAGCACCATCGCCGTGTTAAAAATCTTCATCACGGAGCCCATCTCATAGGTGCCAAGGCTCACGCGGTTGAAGAGTTCCGCTGGTGTCGCGCTTCCTGGATCGGTCGGGTCGAAGTCCGGCAACGAGGCGAGAGCCAGCACTTCGCCGCTGCGCACGTCCATGATCAGGCCGGCGGCGCCGCTGGCCTTGAACTCTTCGAACTGGCGCGCGAGCTCGCTGCGCAGGATGTATTGCAGCCGGACGTCGAGCGACAGCTGAACCGGCTGGTTGCGATGCTTCAAGACCTGGTCGAAGCTGCGTTCGATGCCGGCGAGGCCGTTGTCGTCGATGCCGACGTAGCCGACGGCGTGCGCCGTTAGGTTGCCTTCCGGATAGACGCGCTTGCCCTCACTTTGGAATTGCAGCCCGGGTATGCCCAGCTGATTGACGGCGTTCTCCTGGCGCGGCGTGAGGCGGCGATCGAGCCAGACAAAGCTCTTGTCCGCGCTGAGCCGCGCCTCGATCTCGCTCTCGGTCAGCTCGGGCAGGATCGCCGCCAATTTGCGCGCAGCGTCAGACTTGTCGGTGATCAGCTTGGGATTCGCGAACAGCGACGGCGTGTCGAGCGTCGTCGCCAGCAGGACGCCGTTGCGATCAACGATATCGGCGCGCGCCACGATCGTGTTCGCGGCACCGTGGCTGCGGGCCAACCGTGCGTCGCCCGTCTTGAAGCCCGCCACTTCGACGAGCCGCGCGCCGATCACCGCAAAGGCCAGCAGGAACAGGGCGCCGGTGATCAGCAGCCGCGTGTGGCTCAGCTCGATGGCGTCCTGCGCCGGACCCTCGGGCGGCACGGGCGCACTTGCTTGCGGCCGGTAATGACGCGGCCGGCAGGGATCGTCACGCATGCCGTCGGGCAGACGCTTCACCGCTGGGTCCTCGCATTGGCAACCTGTGGCGGCATCGCGACCGGCGCGTTGCGCATCGGCAGCTGATCGAGCTGCGCCGGCTGCACGATTTGTGCCGGTGCGATCGGCTGCAGCTTGAGGAACGCGCCATTGAGCCGGTCAAGACGCTGCGGATCGTCGAGTAGCGTCCATTCGGCGTCGAGCACGCGGGTCTCTTGCCGGGTCGCCACGACCTGCCGGTTGAGATGCGCCAACTCGTCGTCGAGCCTGGCGACATGGAACTTGACCTGGAACATGGCGTAACCGGCGATCACGACCGCCAGCGTCCACAAGATCGTGCTCAGCCGGATCATGCCGCTTCTCCCCAGGCCGGCGCGGCGGTGCGCTCGGCCGCACGCAGGCGAGCCGAGCGCGCGCGCGGATTGAGCGCGATTTCGGCCTCCGACGGTGTCACCGGCTTAGGCGTCAGCAGCCGGAAGCTCGGCGCGCGCTCCCGCGCCGCCGGCAGGTGCCGTGTACCGCGCGGCGCGTGGCCGGAGCGGCCCCGCAGGAACGACTTAACGCGGCGATCCTCAAGCGAATGAAACGAGATGACGGCGAGACGCCCGCCGGGTGCCAATAGCCGTTCGGCGGCGATCAAGCCGCGGTCGAGCTCTCCGAGCTCGTCATTGACGGCAATGCGCAGCGCCTGGAACGTCCGCGTCGCGGCATCGATCGTGCCGGAGACGGGGACGGACCGACGCACCAACGCGGCAAGGTCGCCGGTGCGGGTGATTGGCGCCGTCTTGCGTGCCGCGAGGATGGCGCGCGCGACACGGCGGGCGAAGCGCTCCTCGCCGAAGTCACGAATGATCTGGACGAGCTCGGCTTCGGGCAATCGGTTGACGAGATCGGCGGCGTTCTCACCGTGCTGCGACATGCGCATATCGAGCGGCCCATCGCCACGAAACGAGAAGCCCCGGGTCGCGTCGTCCAGCTGCATCGACGACACGCCAAGGTCGAGAGCGACGCCGGACACCGCGTCGATGCCGAGCGGCTTCAACAGCGATTCCATTTCCGAGAAGCGGCCCTCGATGAGCGTCAGCCGGTCACGATAGCGGGCAGTCAGTTGCGCTCCCGACCGAATGGCCGTCGGATCGCGGTCGAAGGCGACAACACGGCAGGCCGCCGCATCGAGCAGCGCGCGGCTGTAGCCGCCGGCGCCGAACGTGCCGTCGAGGTAGAGCGCGCCGTCGCGCGGCATCAATGCGGCGATGACTTCGGCAAGCAGGACGGGCACATGGGCCGTGGTCATTGCGGCTCGCTCGGCGGCAGCGTCAGTCCGCGTTCGCGGATGCGCGCCCGCATCTCTTCCTGATGTTGACGGAAGCGTTCGGGCTCCCAGATCTGAAACGTCGGTCCGCGACCGACGAATACCGCGGCGTCCGACAGGCTGGCGTGACGGGAGAGGTCCGCCGGCAGCACGATGCGGCCTTCGCCGTCGAAATCGAGCGGCTGCAAGTCGCCGAGGATGGCCGACAATGCGTCGCGTTCGTCCGAGAGCTCGGGCAACCGATCAATGCGCCGCGAAAGATCCTCGGCGCGGTCGAGACCGCTGGCTTCGATCGCCGCGAGCTTCACGGCGCGGTAAGCGACGATGCCCTTGGCGCTGATCGCGATCAGCGCGGCGCGAAAGGCAGCCGGGACCGAAACCCGGCCTTTGCGGTCGATCTTGTTGACGTAGGTCGACAGAAAAACCGCCAACGCTTCGCTCCCAAACGGCGCCCCC
>DATLUT010000041.1:0-13424 GCA_035532975.1 Allostellaceae bacterium | reverse complement strand
TCGCCGTCGAGAACATGGCCAACGCCATCAAGCAGATCTCGATCGAACGCGGCTACGACGTGACCGAGTACACGCTGTGCTGTTTCGGCGGCGCGGGGGGCCAGCACGCCTGCCAGGTGGCCGATGCGCTCGGCATGACGCGGATTTACATTCATCCGCTCGCCGGGGTGCTCTCGGCCTACGGCATGGGTTTGGCCGATCTGCGCAGCCTCAAAGAGCAGGCGGTCGAAACGCGGCTGGAACCGTCGGCAAGCGCGGAGTTCGTGGGCATTCTCGGCCCGCTTGCCGAGGCCGCCAAATCCGAACTGGCCGCCCAGGGAATTCCCGCGGCAGACATCACGGTCCTGCGCAAGGCACACGTGAAGTACGAAGGCACCGACGTGCCATTGGTCGTCGATTACGGCGACGCTGAGCGGCTGCGCGAGAACTTTTCTGCCGCGCACAAACAGCGCTATGGCTTCGTCGTCGAGAACAAGTCCCTGATCGTCGAGTCGCTCGGCGTCGAGGCAATCGGTGCCGTCGGCCGGGCCGAGGATAGCGTCGATCCTGAAAGCTCGGACGCCACGCCGCAGGCGCTCGATCACGTCGGTGTCTTCACCGCCGGCAAGACCTGGGCGGCGCCGGTCTATGCGCGCGCGACGTTGACGCCGGGCCAGGCGATCGACGGTCCAGCCGTGGTCATCGAGGACACGGCGACCACCGTGGTCGAGCCAGGCTGGCGCGCGCGCATAGACCAGCGCCGCTACCTTGTCCTTGAGCGCGTGGTACCGCGACCGCGCGCGGTCGCCATCGGCACGGAAGTCGATCCGGTCATGCTCGAGGTCTTCAACAATCTTTTCATGTCGATCGCCGAGCAGATGGGCATCGCGCTGCAGAACACGGCCTATTCCGTCAACATCAAGGAGCGGCTCGATTTCTCCTGCGCGATCTTCGATGCGACGGGGTCGCTCATCGCCAATGCGCCGCACCTGCCGGTGCATCTCGGTTCGATGGGCGAGAGCGTCACGACCGTGATCAAGGCGCGCAGTGAGCGACGCGACGGCCGCGGCATGAAGCCCGGCGATGTCTATGTCCTGAACGCGCCATACAACGGCGGAACGCATCTGCCCGACGTGACGGTGATCACGCCGGTTTTTGCCGAGGACGACACGAAGGGCGAGGGCCCGGTGCTGTTCTATGTCGCGTCACGTGGCCACCACGCGGATATCGGCGGCATCACGCCCGGCTCGATGCCGCCGATGAGCCGCACGATCGAGGAAGAGGGCGTGTTGATCGACAACTTCCTGCTCGTCGACGCTGGCCGCTTCCGCGAGACGGAGACGCGCGCGCTGCTGGCGAGCGGCAAGTATCCCGCGCGCAATCCGGAGCAGAACATCGGCGATCTCAAGGCGCAGATCGCCGCCTGCGAAAAGGGCTCGCAGGAGCTGCACCGCATGTCACGGCATTTCGGCCGCAACGTTGTCACCGCGTACATGCGCCACGTCCAGGACAATGCCGAGGAATCGGTGCGCCGCGTCATCGACCGACTGAGCGATGGCGAATTCGCCTACGAGATGGATTCGGGTGCCGTCGTCCGAGTCAAGATTACGGTCGACCGCGCCGGACGCAGCGCCGTGATCGATTTCGCCGGCACCAGTCCGCAAATGGAGAACAACTTCAATGCGCCCGAAGCGGTCTGCAAAGCCGCGGTGCTTTATGTCTTCCGTACGCTGGTCGACGCCGATATTCCGTTGAACGGCGGCTGCCTCAAACCGCTCGATATCCGTATACCGCCGGGCTCCATGCTGTCGCCGCGCTATCCCGCCGCCGTCGTCGCCGGCAATGTCGAGACCTCGCAATGCGTCACCGACGCGCTCTATGGCGCGCTCGGGGCGATGGCGGCCTCGCAAGGCACGATGAACAACTTCACCTTCGGTAACGCGCGCTACCAGTATTACGAGACCGTCTGCGGCGGCTCCGGCGCCGGTCCGGGCT
The DNA here is from genome assembly GCA_035532975.1 of Allostellaceae bacterium. Taxonomy (GTDB): domain Bacteria; phylum Pseudomonadota; class Alphaproteobacteria; order ATCC43930; family CGMCC-115725; genus REEB95. Next base: position 11,450 of record DATLUT010000041.1, on the reverse strand, counting down.
TCGACGGCACGTCGGCGATCCACACGCACATGACCAACACCCGGCTCACCGATCCCGAAGTGCTGGAGTGGCGCTTTCCGGTACTGCTCGAGAGCTTCGCCATTCGCCACGGCTCAGGCGGCGCTGGCAGATGGCGCGGCGGCGACGGCGCGGTGCGGCGCGTTCGCTTCCGCGAGGCGATGACGGCCGCGATCCTGGGCGATCGCCGGCGCATCGCGCCGTTCGGTCTGGATGGCGGATCGTCGGGTGCAGTCGCGCGCAACTGGCTCGAACGCGCCGACGGCACGCGCGAGGATTTCGGCGGTACGCACGTCATCGAGGTCGCGACCGGTGATGTCTTCGTGCTCGAGACGGCGGGCGGCGGCGGCTATGGCAAGGCGTGAGGGCTCGCACTCACCCGGCCGCTAATCCAGCGGCACGACGATCGGCTTGCGTCGCGCGCTCGTGGCGAGCCAGACGCCGAACAGCACCACGGCGATGCCGACCACGTGATAGACGTGCAGTGCTTCGCCGAGCGTGAACACCGCCAAGACGGTGGCGAAGGCCGGCAACAGGTGCGCGGTGAATCCAGCGCGGTTGGCGCCGACCATCGCGACCCCCTTGTTCCAGCAGATATACGCCAGGAACGAGGCGAAGACGCCGATATAAAGCACCGCGATGCCCGCCAGCGGAGTCGCTTGCGGCACGCGGATGAACGCAGCTTCGACCACCAGGGCCGGCACCATCATCGCCAGCCCCGCGATGTTGACTGCGAAGAGCAGGCCGAGCGTGTCGAGGGATTTGGGCGCGCGGCGCAACAGCACGCAATAAAAGCCCCACGTCGGCATGGTGAGAAGGATGATCAGGTCGCCGATGTTGAATTGCAGGTGAAGGAGCTGCGCGAACGTGCCGCGCGTGATGATGACGACGATGCCGCAGAACGACAGCATCATGCCGAGCAATTGGCGCGGCGTTACCGTCTCGCCGTCGATGAGCCACGAAATCGCGATGATATAGAGCGGCGATGCCGAGTTCATCAGCACGGCGTTGATCGCGGTGGTGTAGCGCAGCCCGGTATAGACCGCGATCTGGAAGAAACCGATGCCGAAGAATCCGAGCGCTGCGATCAGCAACCAATGGCGCCGGAGCACCGCGCCCTTGCCCTTGAGCCGTGGAATTGCCAAGGGTGCAAGGCATATTGCCGATACGGTCCAGCGCCCGAAAGTCAATGCGACGGGCGGCACGACGTCGTGCGCGGCGCGACCGAGCACCCAGTTCCCCGCCCAGAACAGGTTGCACAGCGCCAACAGCAGGTAAGGATAAAGCGCCTCCGAACGGCTGACCGGACGGCTATGCGCGGGCGCGGCGGCCATGGATGCTCCCGAAATCTCGGCGGAGATTGTCGGTCTCGCATCGCCGCGTCAATCGCGGCATGATGGGATTGCAAGGAAAGCAGATGCGCGAATCGGTTGAATGCGTGGTAATCGGCGCTGGCGTCGTCGGGCTCGCGGTGGCGCGTGTCCTGGCGCTGAGCGGCCGCACCGTGCTGGTCCTCGAAAAAGAGCAATACATCGGCGCACACACGTCCTCGCGTAACAGCGAGATCATCCACGCCGGACTCTATTATCCGGTGAACAGCCTGAAGGCCCGGTTCTGCGTCGCGGGACGCAAGCGGCTTTATGAGTATTGTACGGCGCGCGGCGTTGCGACGAAGCGCGTCGGCAAGCTCGTGGTAGCCACCGATGATGCCGAGGCGCCGCTGTTGGCGAAGGTCATGGCGCGTGCCAGAGCGAATGGTGTCGACGACCTTGAATTGCTCGATGGGGGTGCCGCCCGCGCGATGGAACCGGAGCTGTCCTGCGTTGCGGCGTTCCATTCGCCATCGACTGGGTTGGTCGACAGCCACGCCTTCATGTTGAGCCTGCAGGGCGAAGCCGAGGCGCACGGCGCCACGGTGGCACTACGGGCCGAGGTGTCATCCGGCCGCGTCCGGGATGCGGGCGGCTTCACGCTCGAAATCGCCGGTGACGAGCCGATGACTCTCGATTGCGAGGTCCTGGTCAATGCCGCCGGTCTCTATGCGCCCGACGTGGCGCGGCGGCTCAAAGGTCTGCCGCTGGCGAGCATTCCACGCGATTACTACTGCCGCGGCGTCTATTTCACGCTGCCCGTCAAGGCGCCGTTCCGCCGGCCAGTCTATCCGGTGCCCGAACATGCGGGCCTCGGCATCCACTATACGCCGGACTTGGCCGGGCAGGGACGCTTCGGGCCCGACACCGAATGGATCGACGGCATCGACTACACGGTCGACCCGCGGCGCGGCGCGCGCTTCTATGCCGCGATCCGCAAGTATTGGCCCGGCCTGGCGGACGGCGCGTTGCAGCCCGGTTACGCTGGAGTCCGGCCGAAGATCAGCGGCCCCGACGAACCCGCCGCCGACTTCCGCATCGACGGCGCCGAGCGCCACGGCATTCCCGGGCTGATCAATCTCTTCGGGATCGAGTCGCCCGGCATGACTAGTGCGCTCGCGATCGCCGATTTCGCGGCCGCGCTTATCAATGAGCCGGCGACGGTGGCGGCTGCGCCGCTCCATGCTCGACCTGCACGATGATTGTCGTGCTGCCCGCGACGGCGAAGCGCAGCGTTAGAGGAAAGCCGTCGCCGACGACGAGTCGTTGCTTCAGGCCTTGCAGCACGATATGGCGTCCGCCGGGTCGCAGCGCCACCGGCTGCTTCGGCAGTAAATCGAAGGCAGCGACCGGCTGGTTGCCGTATTCCTGGAACAGGACCGTGTCGGCGATCGGCGTTGCGGCGCTCGCAAGCCGGTCGGCTTTGGCACCCATATTCGCCAGCGCCATAAACACGGCGGCGACGTCGCCGGTTGTCGGTTCGGCCCAAGGGTGACCGATCTCGATCGCACCCAGGGTGTACGAACGCGCACGGACCCGTGCGGCGCCGAGCGGCACCAGCATCAGGGCGAGGGGCGCGAGGAACAGGCTGCGGCGGTTCATCCGCGATTCACCGGATGGAGACGGGGATGACGATGCTGGTCGGCGTGCCGAAGGAGATCAAGACTCACGAATATCGCGTTGGTCTGGTGCCCGGCAGCGTTCGCGAGCTCGTCCATCACGGCCAAGCGGTCATCGTGGAAACCGGTGCGGGCGCGGGTGTCGGTTTCGACGACGAAGCCTACCGCCGCGCCGGCGCGACGATCGCCGCCAGCGCCGCCGAGGTCTTCGCCAAGGCGGAGTTGGTCGTCAAGGTGAAGGAGCCTCAGCCGCCAGAAATCGGGTTGCTGCGCCGCGGCCAAGTGCTGTTCACATATCTCCATCTCGCCGCCGATCCCAGGCAAACCGAAGGCCTGCTGCGCTCTGGCGCCACTTGCATAGCTTATGAGACCGTCACCGACGAGCGCGGCGGATTGCCGCTCTTGGCACCGATGAGCGAAGTTGCCGGCCGCATGGCGATACAGGTCGGCGCGCACTGCCTGGAAAAGGAACAGGGCGGCGCCGGCATCCTGCTCGGCGGCGTGCCGGGCGTGTCGGCGGCGCGCGTCGTCGTGCTCGGTGGTGGCGTTGCCGGCACCAACGCCGCGCGCGTCGCTATGGGCATGGAGGCGCATGTCACCGTGATCGACAAGCAGCTGGCGCGGCTCTATGCGCTCGATCTGCAATTCGGCTCGCAACTCCATACGTTATTCTCGACGGTCGACAATATCGAGCGGGAGGTGGTCGGCGCCGATCTGGTGGTCGGCGCGGCGCTGGTTCCTGGTGCAGCGACGCCCAAGCTGGTGACGCGCGAAATGGTGAAACGCATGCGGCCGGGTTCGGTGATCGTCGACGTCGCGATCGATCAGGGCGGCTGCTGCGAGACCAGCCGGCCGACGACGCATGCCGCTCCGACCTATGTCGAGGAAGGCGTCATCCATTATTGCGTTACCAACATGCCGGGCGCGGTGGCGCGCACCTCGACGTTCGCACTCAATAACGCGACGTTGCCCTACGTGCTGGCCCTGGCGGAAAACGGCTGGAAGCGCGCCCTCGCCGCCGACCGCAATCTGATGGCCGGTCTCAACATCCAGGCCGGCCGCATCACGCATCCGGCGGTGGCGCAGTCGCTGGGCATGGCTTATGCGATGCCCGATCAGCCGCAGCCGCCAAGCGGCGGATAGCCGGATTTTTTCGATTTAGTGCAGCGTTTCAGGCAGCGCGGCGATCGCCTGGTCGACGAGCGCGGCGCGGCGCTTGGCGTCGAGATCCTCGGCCAGCACGTGGCGCACCGCGGCAATCGCGATGTCGACCGCGGCAGCGCGCACCGCGCCCAGCGCTTTCCGTTCCTCAAGCGCCAGCTTCTCGGCGGCCAGCCGTTTCCGGCGCTCGAGCGCGGCCGCCAGATCCTTGCGGCCCTCCTGCGCCGTGCGTTCGGCATCGGCGCGCGCCTGGGCCATGATCGCCGCGGCCTCTTTGAGCGCGTCGCGTTGACGTAGCTGATGCTGCGCCAGCGTCTTTTGCGCCTCCTCGGCAAGGCGCCGTGCCTCGTCGAGCTCGGCTTTGATCTTTTCGGTACGTCGGTCGAGCATGCCGAGCAAGGCGCCGCGCGCCTTCCACACCACGACCGCCATGGCGATCACGAAGGCGATCAGAACCCAGAATTCGGTTTCGCCAAATAGTGCGCGAAGCGTTTCCATTACGCGCGCTCTCGCAACACGACATCGACGGCGGCCTTGACCCGCGAGGCGTCGACCGCCGCGCCGGCGAGCTTGTTCGCCGCGTCGTGGGCGACGTCGGCTGCGAGCTCGCGCACGCCCTGAAGCGCCGTCGCCTTGGCTTCGGCAATGCGCCGCTCGGCCCTGGCGGTCTCAGCGTTGAGGCTTTCGGCGAGCCTGCGCTGCTGCTCCACTGCCTCGGCGGCAAGCCGCTCCGCGGTTTCGCGTAGCGCCTGCTGCGCCTTCGCACGCGCCTCGCTGAGCGCCCGCTCGTAAGCGGCGATTACGGCCTCCGCCTCGGCCTTCATGCGCTGCGCCTTGTCGAGATCGCCGGTGATCCGGTCGCGGCGCTTGGCGATGATTCCGCCGATCCGCGGCAAGCCCACCAGTGCCATCACCGCGTAGAGTGCGACGAATGTGATGGCCAGCCAGACGAGCTGCGACGGAAAGGTGGCGAGGTCGAGTTGCGGCATCGATCGATCGGGTTGCCTAGAACACGAACAGGATCAAGAACGCAATCGCCAGGCCGAACAAGCCGGTCGCCTCGGCGAGCGCGAAGCCGAGGAACGCGAACGGCGTGACCTGCGCCGCCGGGTTGCGCGCTAGGGCGTTGATCAGCGCCGCGAACACGTTGCCGATGCCGATACCGGCGCCGACGAGCGCGATGCAGGCGATGCCTGCGCCGATCATTTTTGCAGAAGCGAGATCCATTGCTATATCCCCAGAGGTTTCAGTGGAGGTTGATGGCGTCGTTGAGATAGAGACAGGTGAGGATGGTGAAGACATAGGCCTGCAGCACTGCGACCAGGAGTTCGAGGAAGAAGATCAGCACGTCGAGGCCGAGCGGCAGCAGGCCCAGGATGCCGATGCTGGCGGCGAAACCACCGAAGATCGCCAGCATCGTGTGGCCCGCGAGCATGTTAGCGAACAGCCGGATCGATAGCGTGAACGGCCTAATGACGTAGGATAGCAGCTCGATCGGCACGAGCAGGACCAGCAGCACGATCGGCACGCCGTGCGGCACGAAGAAGCTCAGGAAATGCCAGCCGTGCTTCCAGATTCCGATGATCGTCACGCCGACGAACACCACCGCCGCCAGGGCGAAAGTGACGATAATCTGCCCGGTGAAGGTGTAGCCGTACGGAATCAGGCCGAGCAGGTTGCCGAACAGGATGAACATGAACAGCGAAAAGACGAACGGGAAATACTGCTGGCCCTCCTCGCCAACGGTCTCGTCGATCATGTTGCCGATGAACTCGTAGGCAAGCTCGCCCAAGGACTGAATGCGACCGGGCACGAGCTCCTCGCGGCGCGTACCGACGATCACGATTGCCGCGATCACCAAAACCGCGATTGTCATCAGCAACGCCGAATTGGTGAATGAAACGTCGATCTTGCCGATATGCAGCGGCACGATCGGCTTGATCACGAATTGCTCGAGTGGATGCAGTGCCAGCGCCACGTCAGTCCTCGTCCTCGTCGTCCCCCGCCGCGCCGGCGTTGCCGCCGCGCGCGCCGACCTTCATCCCCATCCCGACGACCGCTCGGTACACGTTCCACATGCCCGCGCCGACGCCGAGAAAAAACATCACCACCATCGCCGCCGGCTTGGTCCCAAGCCAGCTGTCGATCGCCCACCCGATGGCGACCGACACCACCACCGCAACGACCAACTCGACACCAATGCGCAGCCCGAATGCCAGCGCGTTCTGGTTCGGCGCCGCGCCTCTCGCCGCGAGCTTCGGCGGAAGCCCGCCACGCGCCTTGGCCAGGCGTTCGCCTAAACTCTTGAGGCTCGCCCGCGCCTCGCGTTCGTCCATCCCAACCACCGGGAATGCTTGAGAGATTCCCCCGCGGCGCGGGTGCGCGCGGCGGTCGACTCCGCGCCGAAAGGCGCGCAACTTCTAGAAGGCGCGATCAAGCGAGTCAAGCGCGGGAAGGCGCCGAATCAGGCGGTGCGACGAAGCTGCTCGACGCCCTGCAAATCGACTGAAACCAGCTGAGACACGCCCTTCTCGCCCATGGTGACGCCGTAGAGCCGGTCGACCCGCGCCATCGTCAGGCGGTGGTGTGTGATGATCAGGAACCGTGTCTCCGCGCTCTCCGCGATCTCGGCGACGAGCCGGCAGAAACGGTCGACGTTGGCGTCGTCGAGTGGCGCGTCGACCTCGTCCAGCACGCAGATCGGCGCCGGGTTGGTGAGGAAGACGGCGAAGAGCAGCGCAAGCGCGGTAAGCGCCTGCTCGCCGCCCGACAGCAGCGTCAGGTTCTGCAGCTTCTTGCCCGGCGGGCTCGCCATTATCTCGAGGCCGGCCTGAAGCGGATCGTCGTCCTCGCCGGGGTCGAGGCGCAGGTGGGCGTTGCCGCCGCCGAACAACCGCGCAAACAGCTTGCCAAAGTGATCGTTCACTTGCGTGAACGCGGCGAGGAGACGCTCGCGGCCTTCACGATTGAGCGCCGTGATGCCCTGGCGCAGCTTGGCGATCGCGCCAACCAGATCTTCGCGCTCGCGATTGAGGCCGTTGAGGCGCTCTTCGATCTCACACGATTCTGCTTCGGCCACGAGGTTCACTGGCCCCATGTTCTCGCGCTCGCGCAGTAGCCGCTCGAGCCGCGTGGTGGCGGCGCCGATCTCGGGCAATTCCTCGTCGGGTTCGATACCGGCCGCGGTCAAGACCTCGTCGGGTTTCGCTTGCAGCTTCTCCGCGATCGCGTCGGCAACGGTGGTGCGCGCAAGCGTCGCCTGGTCGCGTCCGCCCTCGGCCCGTACCCGCTCTTCGCGCGCTTCGCTCGCGGTAGCCTCGGCCGCGCGTGCAGCCTTGTCCGCCTCGGTGAGCTTGGCTTCGCCCGCTGCCAGCGCGTCCGCCGCTTGATTGCGACGGGCCGTTGAGCCGGCGATGGTCTCGGCGAGCTGGTCGCGCTCGGCGGCGATTTCCTGGGGCCGCTTCGCAAGCGCTTCGATTTCGCCGTGGAGCTCGCCGCGGCGCCACTCAAGCGTCTGGCGCTGGCGTGCATTGGCTTCAGCGCGCTGCTCCCATGAGGTCAGCTCGACGCCGATCGCGGCCAACCGCTCGCTACGCGCAGCAGCTTCGCGCATCAGCCGGTCGCGCTCGCCTTGATGCGCCTGTTGCAGGGCCCGGCGCTCGGCGAGAACGCCGCGCGCGGTCTGAATCTCATCACGGCCCTTGGCCGGATCAGCCAGCGCCGCGAGCGCGTTCCGTGCCATTTCGACTTCGCCTTCGGCCTCGGTGCGATCGAGCTTCAGCCGCTGTGCCGCCTCTTCGAGCGCCGCACGGCGCGACACGATTGCGGCGGCGGCGCGCGCAAGCTCCGCCTCGTGGTTGCGGATGTCGGCGAGCGCGTCGAGCGCTTCGCGGGCGTGCTGGCGCGCCTGCCGATCGGCCTCGGCCCGTTCACGGTTGTGGCGTTGCGCTTTCTCGAGCGCATCGCGCCGCAGCGCGAGTTCCGCTTCGGTATCCCGCAGCTCGTGCGTCAGCTCGTTCAAGCGGTGACGTTGCTCGAGGCGCTGGGTGGCGACTGCCGGCGCGCCCGGGCGGCGGCGGAAGCCATCCCAGCGCCATAGGCCGCCGTCGCGGCTGACTAGCCGCTGGCCCGGGCGCAGTTCCGGCTGGAGCCGCTCGCCCTCGGCGATCGTCGCGACCACGCCAATCTGGTTGAGCCGCCGCGTCAGCGGCGGCGGCGCGGCGACATGCTCCGACAACCGCGGGAGCTCGGCAGGAAGCGGCGGCGCATCCGCGTAATCGGGGAGACCGAACCAGTGCGCCGGCGCAGCGGTGTCGGTCGGCGCGGTCAGGTCGTCGCCGAGCGCCGCGCCGAGCGCAGCCTCGAAGCCATGCGCAACCTGGATTGCATCCACCACCGGCGGCCATTTGTCCTGCTCGGGTCTGGCCAGCAGTTGCCGGAGCGCCTCGCTCTCGGCTTTAAGCTTGGCGCGGCTCATCTCCGTCGCTTCCAAAGGCGCGCGCGCCTCGGCCTCGGCCGCCTGCGCCTCGGTCAGCGCCCGCTCGGTGGCGGCGAGGGCGGCGCGGCTTTCTTCTGCGGCGCTTTCCGCCGCTTTAAGCGCGGCCAGGGTCTCGGGTCCGACGCCGCTGGCACCCGCTTCAGCCTCGAGCGCCGCGCGCTGGCGTGCGATTTCGTCTTCGCGGTCCTTGAGCCGGACCTGACGCTCGCCGGCTTCGGCGATCCGCGTCGTCAGCGCGGCGCGGCGCGCCTCGTCGGCGGCGACGCGTTCGGTGAGTCCGGTAAGCCGGGCATCAAGCACAGCGACCGCTTCGGCGGCGACCGCCAGATCGTCTGCCGCCCTCGCCTGCGCCGTCTGTTCGTCCTGCTGGGCCGCTGCGAGCGACTGGCGTTCCTCGCCCAGCCGCCCCAGCGCTGCGCGCGCGTCGGCGGCAAGCTCGTCCTCGCGCTTCAAGTCGGCGGCAAGCTGCTCGAGCCGGGCCTCGGCCGATTGGCGCGCGGCCATGATGCGGCGCTCCTCGTCGTCGAGCGCCTGGCGCGCCAGGGTCAGGCGCTGCAGCTCTGCCGAGGCCACTGCCTCATCCTGGCGCAGCGCCGGCAGCTCCGCGGCGGCCGCCTCGCGCCGCCGGTTGGCGGCGGCAGCGGCGGTCATGCGCTCTGCAACGACGCGCTCGGCAGCGCGCAGCCGCTCTTCGGCCGCTGTCAGCTCGCCGGTGGCGGCCGCGTAGCGCAAATGCAGCACGGTTGCTTCGGCGCGGCGGATCCAGTCGGACAAGCGGCGATAGCGCTGGGCCTGGCGCGCCTGTTTCTTCAGGCTTTCGAGTTGGGTCTCGAGCGTGCGCAGCACGTCGTCGAGCCGCGCGAGGTTGGTTTCCGCGGCCTTGAGGCGCAGCTCGGCTTCGTGCCGGCGCGAATGCAGGCCGGCAATGCCGGCCGCTTCCTCGAGCAGCATCCGGCGGTCGGCGGGCTTGGCGCTGATGATGGCGCCGATGCGGCCCTGACTCAGGATGGCGCTCGAATTGGCGCCGGTTGCCACGTCGGCGAACAGCAACTGCACATCGCGGGCACGAACGTCGCGGCCGTTGATGCGATAGTCCGAGCCGATACCGCGCTCGATGCGGCGCAGAATCTGGATCTCGTTGTGCACCTCGTAGGGCTGCGGCGCGTCGTGCGACGTGTTGTCGAGGTGCAGCATCACTTCGGCGACATTGCGCGCCGGCCGCGCGCTCGTGCCCGAAAAGATCACGTCGTCCATTTCGCTGCCGCGCAGGCGCTTGGCCGAGGTTTCGCCCATCACCCAGCGCATGGCGTCGAGGATGTTCGACTTGCCGCAGCCATTCGGCCCGACAATGCCGGTCATCCCGGGCTCGATCACGAGCTCGGTCGGTTCGACGAAGGATTTAAAGCCGGAGAGCCGGAGCTTGGCGAAATGCACGATCGGGCTGTGGGCTAGGTACGCGACATGAGGGAACCGAACCAGGCCCGGATCGTCGCGATCACGCCGCGCTGGACGTCGTTGGCTGCCGTTGCTGGTCCCGCCATGCCCGGCGCCGCCGCGCCGGACTTGCCGTTCAGATATTTTACGAATTCGTCATAGGGCTCGTCGCCGACCACCTTGGTACCGTTGATGAAGAATGTCGGCGTCGAATCGATGCCATAGCGGTTCTGGCCCTCGAGCCGCGAATTGACCACGGCATCGGAGATTTTCTGGTTGCTGGCGCAGGCGTCGAATTGCTCCTGGCTCATGCCGCCAAGCTTGGCGAAGCGCGCCAGCGCCGTCTTGGTCGACGGCGCGCCGCGATAGGCCCATTCGTGTTGGTTCGCGAACAGCGTCTCGATGAACGGGAAGTAGCGGCCTGCCGGAAAGCACCGCGCGATCGTCGCTGCCAGCACGGCGGACTGATCGAGCGGATAATCGCGGTACACCAACTTGGCCTTGCCGGTGTCGATCCAATCCTTTTGCAGCTTCGGCAGCGTGTCGCTCGCGAACGCGGCGCAATGCGGACAGGTGAGGGACGCATATTCGAAGATCGTGATCGGTGCGTTCTGTTTGCCGAGAACGTGATCGTCGGGCTGTAGCGTCGGCGCATCGGCGGCACGCGTTGAAACCGCCACAGCCTGCATCGCAGCCATCGCAATTGCGGCAGCGAGGATCAGCCGATAGAAACGCATGAACAACTCCAAAATATAAAACGGCCCGATGCTAGGGCCTGCGCGACGCCAGTTCAAGCAATGCGCCGCTGTCGAGTCGCAAAAAATCCGCTCAGCGGATTTTGTCGCCGGCAGTCCCGATCACGGCTTCGCCGAGTCGTGTCAACGCGGTGCGCAGCTCGGCGTCGGCGACGCCTGCGACTCGTTGTGTCAATGCGGCACGCTCGTTAGCGGCAAGATCGCGTTGGCGGCGCGGCATTGCCGCGCGATCGGCGGGCAGCGGGCCCTGGATCAGCACGAGCCGCGACAAGGCGCGATAACCAAAAAAGGCGTTGAGTCGTTCGAGGATTTGCGGCTCCCGGTGCTGCGCCTCAAGCGCGAAACCGGGTGCAACCCGCAGCCGGAGCGTCCCATCGCGTCGCTGGCCAGGCGGGAACGTCAGCTTCTCGGGCATCATCCGCCGGGCAAGGTCCGAGCCGACGACATCAGCCCATTGCGCCACGAGCTGGCCCTCGACAAAGCCGCGCTTGCCCAGGACCGGCTTGACGATGTGCGGCACGTCGGCCGCCAGCGCGCGCATCCAGCCGTGCCGGGGATCGGACTCGCTTCCCTTGTTGGCCAACTCGCAACCTCC
>DATLUT010000040.1:0-4321 GCA_035532975.1 Allostellaceae bacterium | reverse complement strand
GGCAGCTCGCCGTCGATCTCGACCAGCATGTTCTTGGCGCGGCGCTGGATCAGCGTCTGCGTCGCCAGCACGTGCTCGACCTCGGACGTGCCGATGCCGAAAGCAAGCGCGCCGAACGCACCGTGGGTCGCGGTGTGGCTGTCGCCGCAGACGATGGTCATGCCCGGCTGGGTCATGCCCTGCTCGGGGCCGATGATGTGGACGATGCCCTGGCGAACGTCGGTGAGGCCGTAATATTCGATGCCGAATTCCTTGACGTTGCGCTCCAGCGTCTCGACCTGGTTGCGCGATTCCGGCTCCTCGATGCCGCGCGAGCGATCGGTCGTCGGCACATTGTGGTCGGCAACCGCGATCGTCGCATCGGGACGGCGCACGCGGCGGCCCGACGCGCGCAGGCCCGCGAACGCCTGCGGGCTCGTCACTTCGTGCACCAGGTGACGGTCGATATAGAGGAGACAGGTCCCGTCGGGCTGAGTGTCGACGAGGTGGCTTTCCCAGAGCTTGTCGAAAAGCGTGCGCGGCGCGGCCATGACGACGACCTTCCGTACCCTACTTCTTGGCCGCCATTGCGCGCATCGCCTTGGCACTGCGCTTGGTCGGCTTTTCGCTCTTCGGCGCTGCGGCTTCCGGCGCTTCGCCCGCCGATGCTTCGGGCGCGGCCTCGGGCGTCGCCGCTTCGATCGTCGTCACGCGCTCGGCCTCGTCGATGCGCGCCGCCTTGCCGGCAAGGCCGCGCAGGTAATAGAGCTTGGCGCGCCGCACGGCACCGCGGCGGACCACTTCGATCTCGGCGATGCGCGGCGAGTAGAGCGGGAAAACGCGCTCGACGCCCTCGCCGTAGGAGATCTTGCGTAGCGTGAAGTTCGAATTCACGCCGGCGTTCTTGCGCGCGATGCACACGCCCTCGAACGCCTGAATGCGTTCGCGCTCGCCCTCGATCACCTTGATGCTGACCTTGAGCGTGTCGCCCGCGCGGAAGTCGGGAACGGCGCGCGCCTTCGCCAGCGCCGTCACGCCTTCTTTATCGAGCAATTGCATGATGTCCATGAATCTTCTCCGCCTTAAAGGCCGTCCCGCCCGCGGGCGAGATAGCGTTGCCATAAATCCGGGCGCCGCGTTTGCGTCGCCGCTTCCGCCTGGGCCGTGCGCCACTGGCGGACCTTGTCGTGATGGCCGGAGACCAGGATCTCCGGCACTGCCCGACCGCGCCATTCCTGCGGCCGGGTGTAGTGGGGATACTCGAGCAAGTTCCCCGTGAAACTCTCCTCCGTCACCGCCGCGGCGTCGCCGATGACGCCGGGCAGCAGCCTGACGCAGGCGTCGATCAGCGCGATCGCTGCCGGCTCGCCGCCCGAGAGCACGAAGTCGCCGAGGCTCAGCTCCTCGATCGCGTGCGCCTCGATCACCCGCTCGTCGATGCCCTCGAACCGGCCGCACAGCAGGCGGACGCCCGGCCCTTCGCTCAGCTGCCGGACGCGCTCCTGATCGAGGCGATGGCCGCGCGGCGACAGATAGAGCAGCGGTCCAGGACGGTCGGCCGTGCCGGCAATCGCGGCATCGACGACGTCGGGCCGCAGCACCATGCCGGGTCCGCCGCCGAACGGGGCGTCGTCGACCGAGCGGTGTTTATCGCGCGCGAAATCGCGGATGTCCACCGTTTCGAGCCGCCAGATACCGCGCTCGAGCGCCTTGCCGGCCAGCGAATGGCCGAGCGGTCCCGGGAACATCTCCGGGAACAGGGTTAGCACGGTGGCGGTCCAGGGTGCGGTCATCGCGACTTGCCTTTTTGTCGCGGCGCCGCACCGAGTAGGCCTTCTGGCGGCACGACCACGACGCGGCCGGCGGCGATGTCGACCACCGGCACGACGGCGGCGGTGAACGGCACCATGACGCTGTCGCCGGACTCGGGCGCGATCTCGAGATTGGGACCGCCGCCGAAATCGTGGACGGCGACGATGCGGCCGAGCGGCGAGCCATCCTCGCGCGTCGTCGTCAATCCGAGCAGATCGGCCTGGTAGAATTCGCCGGCTTCGGTGGGCGGCAGGCGATCGCGCGCGACATAGAGCTTCTCGCCCTTGAGCCGTTCGGCGGCGTTACGGTCGTCGACGCCCTTGATCCGCGCGATCAGCGCGCCGCGCGCCGCTCCCGCTAGCGCGAGCTCGAACCGGCGCGTGCCGTTCGCGTCCTGCAGCGGTCCATAGGCGGCGATGTCCTGCGCGCGCGCGGTGAAGCTTTTGAGCCGCACCATGCCCTTGACGCCGTGCGCGCCGGCGATCGCGCCGAGACAGACCAGCGATGTGGCGGATGGCGCCACGCGGCTCTCCTCAGGCGCCGGCCGCCGGAGCGGCTTCCGGCTTCTTCTCGGCCTTGGCTTCGGCCGGCTGGCCCGCCGGCGCGGCGCTGGCCGGTGCGGCCTCGCCCTTGGCCGCTTCGAGCTTCTTGCGCTCGGCGCGCGGCAGCGAGCGTTGCGGCGTCTCGCGGATCTCCGGACGCTTCATCATGCCGGCGTCGGCGAGGAACAGCGTCACCCGGTCGGACGGCAGCGCGCCCATCTTGATCCAGTGCTGGATGCGCTCGGTCTTAAGCGTGATGCGATCCTTGTGCGCCTTGTCGAGCATCGGGTTGTAGGTGCCGACCTTCTCGATGAAGCGGCCGTCTCGCGGGCTGCGCGAGTCCGCCACCACGATCGAATAGAACGGGCGCTTCTTGGCGCCGCCGCGAGCGAGACGAATCTTGAGTGCCATGGAGTTCCTTTCGTTGATCTCTCGGTTTCAGTGACGCGTAGGATTGCCGGGCATGAGCGCCGAGATGCCGTGCCGGGCGAGGCCTTTCTGGCCGAGCTTGCCCATCCGCTTCATCATCAGCGCCATGTCCTGGTATTGCTTGATCAGTCGGTTGATCTCGGGAACCGTCGTGCCCGAGCCGGCGGCGATGCGTTGCCGGCGCGAGCCGTTCAAGAGCTTCGGATTCTTGCGTTCGGCCTTGGTCATCGACGACAGGATCGCCTCCTGCCGCTTGAGCATGCTCTCGTCGACGTTCGCCTGGTTGAGCTGTTTCTTCACTTTGGCGATGCCGGGCAGGTGGCCGAGGATGCCGCTCATGCCGCCCATCTTGCGGAGCTGCTTGAGCTGCGACGCTAGATCGTCGAGATCGAAGCCGCCTTTCTCGATCTTGCGCGCGAGCTTCTCGGCTTCGTCGCGGTCCGCGGTCTCGGCGGCCTTCTCGACCAGGCTGACGATGTCGCCCATGCCGAGGATGCGGCCCGCGATGCGCTCGGCATGGAAAGGCTCCAGCGCGTCGAGCTTCTCGCCGGTGCCGAGAAGCTTGATCGGCTTGCCGGTGACCGCGCGCATCGATAGTGCGGCGCCGCCGCGCGCGTCGCCATCGATCCGGGTGAGCACGATGCCCGTGAGCGCGATCCGCTCAGCGAAGGCCTTGCCGAGATTGACCGCATCCTGGCCGGTCAAGGAATCGACGACCAACAGGGTCTCGGTCGGATGCGCGGTCTCGTAGACGGCGGCGACTTCCTGCATCAGCGGCTCATCGACATGGAGCCGGCCGGCAGTGTCGAGAATGACAATGTCGTAGCCTTCGCGCCGGCCGGTATCCATGGCGCGCTTGGCGATCGCGACCGGCTTCTCGCCGGCGACGATGGGCAGCGAGGCGCCGCCGATCTGCTTGGCGAGCGTCGCGAGCTGCTCCTGCGCCGCCGGCCGCGCCACGTCGAGCGAGGCGAGCAGCACCTTCTTCTTCTCGCGCGCCTGCAGCAGCCGCGCGATCTTGGCCGCGGTCGTGGTTTTGCCCGAGCCCTGCAAGCCGACCATCAAGACCGCGGCCGGCGGGACGGCGTTGAAATTGAGCGCGCTGTCGCTGCCGAGCATCGCCACCAGATGATCGTGGACGAGCTTCACCACCATCTGGCCCGGCGTCACCGAGCGCAGCACGTCCTGGCCGACTGCCTTCTCGCGCACGGCGTTGACGAAATCCTTCACCACCGGCAGCGCGACGTCGGCTTCGATCAGCGCGATACGAATCTCGCGCAGCGCCGCGTTGACATCGTCCTCCGACAGCGCGCCCTTGCGCTTCAGCCGGTCGAAGATGTCGGCCAGGCGGCCGCTCAGGCTTTCGAACAATCGGATCTCCAAAAACGCATTCGCGGCCAGTGCGCGCGACGCGCGGACTGGCCTCCCCATAGGGGTAACAGGGCTAAGATTCCCTGGAAGCGGCTCGGAACCTAGGCGCGCGGGCCAATCCTGTCAACCGCGTAACCTCGGCCGCAATTCGGCCATCACAATATCATCGGTTCGCCGCGGAGGTTGAG
>DATLUT010000039.1:0-3987 GCA_035532975.1 Allostellaceae bacterium | reverse complement strand
GCGCCCAATGTGGCGCATGTGCGCTCGTCGCTGGCGATCCGCACCGCGAAATACGCGCCGGGTGTGCCGATCGCGCTCGACGGCAAAGCTTAGCGGAACTGGACCTTGATGATCTCGAAGGAGCGTGCGCCGCCGCGCGGTGTCGTGACTTCGACCGAGTCCGAGATGCTCTTGCCGATCAGCGCGCGTGCCAGCGGCGATGTCACGGACAGGCGGCCTTGCGCGATGTCGGCTTCATCCTCGCCGACGATCTGGTATATGGCCTTTTCCTCGGTCTCCTCGTCGGCCAGCGTCACGGTGGCGCCGAACTTCACCACCTTGCCTGACAGCTTGGAGACATCGATGACCTCGGCGCGGGCGATCTTGTCCTCGAGCTCGAGCACCCGGCCCTCGATGAAGCCCTGGCGTTCGCGCGCGGCTGTGTATTCGGCGTTTTCCGAGATGTCGCCGTGCTCGCGGGCTTCCGAGATGGCGCGGATGATTGCCGGCCGATCGACGGATTTGAGCCGTTTCAGCTCGTCTTGGAGGCTCGCGTAACCGTCGCTGGTCATCGGTATTTTGGCCATAACGAATCCTAGCAAGCTTTTGCGGAATCGGCAAAAAACCGGCTTTCCCAGGGAATTCCTTGGGTTGGCCGGCTAAAACGACCCTTCGAAATAGGATTGCAGCGCCGCCACGTCAAGTGCGCCGGCTTTCAAGGCGATAATCGCCTCGACTGCCGCGCGCGCGCCGGCGACGGTGGTGTAATAGGGAATGCCATAAGCCAGGGCGGTACGCCGCAACGTAAACGAGTCGGCGATTTCACGCGCACCTTCTGTAGTATTGAACACGAGCTGCACGTCACCCGACAACATGCGGTCGACCACATGCGGCCGGCCCTCCAACACCTTGTTCACGATCTCGACCGGCATCCCGGCCTGCTGCAGCGTCGCCGCGGTGCCGCGTGTCGCCAGCAGCGCAAAGCCCATCTTGTGCAGCCGCCGGCACGGCTCGACCAGGCCCGCCTTGTCGTGATTGCGCACCGAGACGAACACCATGCCCGAGAGCGGCAGCGCGACACCGCTGCCGAGTTGGGATTTGGCGAAAGCGCGACCGAAATCGGTATCCAGGCCCATGACCTCGCCGGTCGATTTCATTTCCGGTCCGAGAATGAGGTCGACGCCAGGAAAGCGATTGAACGGGAACACGGCTTCCTTGACCGCGATGTGTTTCCGCTTCTGGCGCGGCTTAAGCGTGAAATCGCCGAGTTCAGCGCCCGCCATCAGGCGCGCCGCGATTTTGGCGATCGGCAATCCCGTAGCTTTCGCGACAAAAGGCACCGTGCGTGACGCACGCGGATTGACCTCGAGGACGTAAACCTGGCCGTCCTTGACCGCAAACTGCACGTTCATCAGGCCGACGACCTTGAGCGCCAGCGCGAGCTCGGTAGTTTGACGCTCGATCTCCGCTATCACCGTGGCCGGTAGCGAATAGGGCGGCAACGAGCAGGCGCTGTCGCCGGAATGGATCCCTGCCTCCTCGATGTGTTCCATGATGCCGGCGATGAATACGCTCTTGCCGTCGGCCAAGGCGTCGACGTCGATCTCGATCGCATCTTGCAGGTAACGATCGATCAGCACCGGGTTTTTGCCCGACACCTTGACCGCCTGGGTCATGTAGCGCTTGAGACCAGCCGCGTCATGGACGATCTCCATCGCCCGGCCGCCCAGCACGTAGGACGGCCGGATCACCACGGGATAACCGATGGCGGCGGCAATGGTCTCGGCCTCGTCGATTTTCTTCGCGATTCCGTTCTCGGGCTGGAGCAGCTTCAGCTTGTGCAGCAGCTTCTGGAAGCGCTGCCGATCCTCGGCGAGATCGATTGCGTCGGGCGAGGTGCCCAGGATCGGAATCTTCGCCGCTTCGAGCGCAGCGGCGAGCTTCAAGGGCGTCTGGCCACCGAGCTGGACGATCACGCCTTTGAGTCGGCCGTTGCGCGCCTCGGTGCGCACGATCTCGATGACGTCTTCGGCGGTGAGCGGCTCGAAATAAAGCCGGTCCGATGTGTCGTAATCGGTCGAGACCGTCTCGGGATTGCAGTTGATCATGACGGTCTCGATGCCGGCCTCTTTCAGGGAATAGGCGGCATGGACGCAGCAATAGTCGAACTCGATGCCCTGGCCGATGCGGTTGGGGCCGCCGCCGAGGATGACGACTTTGTCGCGCGGCGAGGGGTCGGCTTCGCATTGTGGCGCGCCGCCGGCAAGCGCGGTTTCGTACGTCGAATACATATAGGGCGTGAGCGACGTGAACTCGGCGGCGCAGGTGTCGATGCGCTTGAACACGGGATGGACGCCGAGCCGCACCCGCAGCGCCGCGACGTCGTTTTCGCCCGTGCCGACGAGCTCGGCGAGCCGCGCGTCGGCAAAGCCCATCGCCTTGAGCCGCGCCAGGCCCGCGGCGTCCTGCGGCAGACCCGCGGTCCGGATCTGCGCCTCCGCCGCGACCAGCTTGCGGATTTCTTCGAGGAACCATGGATCGTATTTGCACGCCGCCTGGATCTCGGCGGTCGTCAGGCCGGCGCGGTAGGCTGCGGCGATCACTAGCAGCCGGTCGGCCTTCGGCTTGGCGAGCTCGGTGCGGAGCGCTTCCTTGTCGTCCGGTGCGGCACCGCCGATCTCCGGCTCGTTCAGGCCGGTGAGACCGGTCTCCATCGAGCGCAGCGCTTTCTGCAGCGCCTCGCCGAAGCTCCGGCCAATCGCCATCGCCTCGCCAACCGATTTCATCGACGTGGTCAAAGTCGGATCGGCGCTGGGAAATTTCTCGAAGGCGAAGCGCGGCATCTTGACGACGACATAATCGATCGTCGGCTCGAAGCTCGCCGGCGTCACTTGCGTGATCTCGTTCTTGATCTCGTCGAGCGTGTAGCCGACAGCGAGCTTGGCGGCGACCTTGGCGATGGGGAAGCCCGTTGCCTTCGACGCCAGCGCCGACGAGCGCGACACGCGCGGATTCATTTCGATGATCACCAGCCGGCCGTCGATCGGGTTCACCGCGAACTGCACGTTCGATCCGCCGGTGTCGACGCCGATCTCGCGCAGCACCGCGATCGAGGCGTTGCGCATGATCTGATATTCCTTGTCGGTGAGCGTCAGCGCCGGCGCCACCGTGACGCTGTCGCCGGTGTGCACGCCCATCGGATCGACGTTCTCGATCGAGCAGACGATGATGCAGTTGTCGGCCTTGTCGCGCACCACCTCCATCTCGAATTCCTTCCAGCCAAGGACGGATTCCTCGACCAGAATTTCATGCGTCGGCGAGGCGGCGAGTCCGTTCTTCGCCAGCTCGTCGAATTCCTGCGCATTGTAGGCGATGCCGCCGCCGGTGCCGCCGAGCGTGAAGGACGGCCGGATGATCGCTGGTAGGCCGACTTGAGTGAGGGCCTCGCGCGCCGCCTCGACCGTTTTGGCGATGCGGCTGCGCGGCGATTCGAGGCCGATCCGATCCATCGCATTGCGGAAGAGCTGCCGGTCCTCGGCCTTGGCGATCGCTTTTTCGCTGGCGCCGATCAGCTCGACCTTGTGTTTCTTGAGGGTGCCGGTCCGCGCGAGCGCCATCGCGATGTTGAGCGCAGTCTGGCCGCCCATGGTCGGCAGCAGCGCGTCGGGCTTTTCCTTGGCGATGATGCGCTCGACCATGTCGGGCGTGATCGGCTCGACATAGGTCGCGTCGGCCAGGCCCGGATCGGTCATGATCGTCGCCGGGTTCGAGTTCACCAGCACGACGCGGTAGCCTTCTTCCTTGAGCGCTTTGCAGGCCTGCGCGCCGGAATAGTCGAACTCGCAGGCCTGACCGATGACGATCGGTCCGGCGCCGATGATCAGGATGCTCTTGATGTCGGTGCGCTTCGGCATCGCCTCAGCTCTTCTGCTTTTCCATCAGCTTCACGAAGCGCTGAAACAAGTAGTGGCTGTCCTGCGGGCCGGGGCTGGCCTCGGGATGGTACTG
>DATLUT010000038.1:0-16610 GCA_035532975.1 Allostellaceae bacterium | reverse complement strand
ACTCGCCAATGATGGCCCGGCGCGGCGCGCCGATCTGCGGGTCGGCGACCTCCTCGTATCGGTAGCCGGCCAGGAGATCGGCACGCTCGCAGCGCTCTATCGCCGCATCTGGTCGCTCGGCCGCGCCGGTGTCGAAGTGCCAATGACGCTGCAGCGCGATGGCCACACGCTCACGGTCATGCCGCGCTCGACCGATCGCGCCGCGTTGCTGAAGAAGGCGCGAATGCAGTAGCGAACGGCCGTCGCACCGGAGAATCAGGCCCCGCCCCACGTTCTCGAAGCAGCGGGGCCTCTCTCACCAATCCGTATGTCGCGTGCCGTTAAAGAGCCGACGCGACCGAATTGAAGGTGCTCGACAGATTGCTGCCGACAGTCGTGACTGCGGTGACGATCACGACCGCGATCAACGCGGCGATCAGGCCGTATTCGATGGCTGTCGCGCCGCCGTTGTCCGCAAGCAACGGCGACGCACCGCGACCGAGATGACGAAGCAGATCTCGCATGTCTTGTTACCCCCACTGAACGGAGAAATCATTGCGATTGCGCGCTTAAGACAATGTTAAGGCGCCGCCGCCTTCGTTCGGCATTCGGCGAAAAACCCATGCGCGTCGGGAAGCTTTGGGGCCGGCCGCGCCAGCGAACTGTGGATGACGTGCATAGCAGCAGAAAACTGTGGAAAGGCGCACGCCGTCGTGTGCCGGCGTTAACCGCTGTTAAACTATCGTGGCTATGTTGTGACCGGCATCGACCGCCGAAGGTTTGAGCGACGTGCAGAGCGAGTTCCACGACGATCCAATCCTGGGTCCCGCCTATGCGTACTGGCGCGGCAAGTGCCAGGGCGGCCGCCTGCCGCGTCGCCGCGATATCGATCCGACTGAGATTCCGCGGCTGTTGCCGTATCTCCTGATCACCGAACTGGTCGAGGACGGCCGGCGCCTGCGCTATCGCCTCGCTGGCACCGCGGTGGTCGCGGCCTATGGCGGCGAGCTCACCGGCAAGTATTGCGACGAGGTCTGTCCGCCCGAGCGCCGGGCCTCAATCGTGGCGAACTATCGCTTGGTCTGCGAGCACAGGCAGCCGCTGCTGCTGCGCCACCATTATCTATCATCCCGCAAGGTGCCGCTCGTCTGCCATCGCCTCGTGATGCCGTTGGCCGAGGACGGTGTCGCGGTGAGCCACTTCGTCGCTGCGCTGCGGTTTGATTATCAGGGCCAGGCGCATGAATGGAGCGGCAAGTGGGCCGAAACCAGCGACTTCACTTTCGAGCGCGGCTACAGCGCGCTCGTTGCGTAACCAAGGCGCAGCTCAGCCCGGTTTGCCGCGTTTATGGCCGTTGCCCTTCTTGGCGTTGTCATTCGATGGGTAGCGGTGGACGAAGCGGCTGCGGTCCCAGATCTCGAAACCCTCGAAGAATTTGCCATACTGCCTGTCGAATAGCGCCTTGGCGACTGCGATCGCTTCGTCGTCGTTTCGGGCCGCCAATACTTCGACGGCGCCGATATGGCCATCACGCAAGAAATAGCACTGCATCGTGTTCCCCCCGAGGCCAACGGACCGGCGGCAGTCGGCGTTTCAGGCGGAGATTCGCACTCCGCGGTCCGCTCGAAAATAGTCTCAACGTCGAGGGGGGCAGGTCAACGGCGCTCATTGGCGCCTCGGGCGAGGTCGACGGTCTCGCCGGCCGCCCGGGCTCCGGCCGTCGCGTTCAGTGACGCGCGGGGGCAGGCTTGAGGCCGAGCTCGCGCCGATGCCGATCAATCCATTCGTCCGCATCGGCCTTCGACAGAAACTCGTGATATTGCGCCATGGCCGAGCCGGCGACCGCCGCCTTGACGGCATAACGGCCGTCCTTCAGTGGCATGATCGTATAAACCGGCGATACAAGCTGATCTCGCACCATGTGGCTTGCATACCCGCGATTGATGTTGGTGGCGTTGATCTGGATCAGTCGCCACAACGGCGAAGCCGAACGTGTCACGCCAGCCGCGTGCCCGATCGCGCTCGCATCCCTAGTCGTTTTTCAGCACTGCGACACTCTCCGTTCGGCGAACTCTGCCAGCTTTTCGAACTGGGCCGCGACTTCGAGCAATTCAAACCGCAACACCGTACTCGCTGACTTCCGCGCCAACTCGCGCAACCGGGCGGCCTGTTCGCGATAGGTCGAGGCCGCCATTGCGTCGGCCATGGATCACCTCGCATTAATGGCCGCACGCTAAGGCTAATTCGCGAGGCGACGCAGTGACTGTTCTGTGACGCGATTCGGGCGGCTATGCTGTATGCGGCGCTTTTGCGCCGCAGCGACTCGGTTCGCTCCGTGATTTTTTTGGAGATATGGCGGTCGCGGCGGCGCCGCATTGCTGCACCGCAACAGATGCCGCCAGCGCTAGCGCCGCGCCGTGACGACGGCGAAGTTGCAGCCCATCGAGACCGCGAGTGCAAGCACCAGCGCCGCCGGCACCCCGAGCGGCGCCGCAGCCACTTGCAGCACCACGAGCGCGGCGGCGAAGCCGCCGAGGCCGATCACCGCGTTGGCCGTAAGCGCCGCCGTCGCCGCGCCGCCGATGCGCGGCTGGAAGATCAGGACCAGACTGATCAGCACGATCGGGAACAGCGCCAGGGTGCCCGTGACGGTCGGGCCAAGCCGCGCGCTTAGACCCACCACCGCCGCGACCAGCGCCGCGACCATGCCGGCGCGCAGCGGCAGGTCATACCAGCGGCGCAACGTCGACGGCATCCGCGCGACGCGAAACTTGCGTCCGATCGTCAAACAAATGGCCCAGACGGCAACATTGAGAAGGATTGCATAAGGCAGCGTCCAGCCGACCGCGCGCGCGGCGATTGCCAGTACGATCCAGGTGCCGAGCGCGGCGGCGAGGCTTGCGGCCATGCCACGCGACTGGGCGACGGCGGCGTGGACCGTGCAGAAGACGATGTTGGCGGCATTGGCCGCAAGGCTCGCCAGCGCGCTGGCAGCGATGAAGCCGGCATCATGGTCGAATGCGATGAAGACGTAGGCTGGTCCGGCGGCGATCGGCAGTGTTGCCACCATCGCGCCGACCAGCGGGCCGGCGCGCTCGGCGGCACGCGATGCGCCAACGACGAAGGCGGCCGTGACCGCCAGCTTCGCGGCCAATCCCAGCCAGAAGGCGCTTGAATCCATTGCTTGGTCGCTCGAACGCCCGGTCGGGCGCTCCCCCTGTCTTGCGTGATCGCGGCGGCGACTTTCGCCGGTCCGGGCGGGAAAGCCAACGTGGATCGCGTTGAAGGGCTGCCCGACGCCTCACCACGGTCGGCCGCGCCATCGTCCGGTCGATAGGTTGCGTTAGCTAACAGATTGCGAACGGTCGGCGTCGAATGCCCGGCCCGAAGGATACGCCGAAGTGAAATTCACTGACCCCAGGACGTGCTTATGTAATAATCCATACAGTCCGTCGGCTCGTACACCCCGCCGGGGGATATAGGCGGGGGGGGCAGCATGCGTTGCTATTTCATGCGCGAGGGCCATATCGGCGCGGTCGAGATGGTGACCGATGCGTCGGACGAAGCCGCGGTTGCGGAGGCCAAATCCCTCTTCGCGAAGCGCAAGGACGCGTTCTCCGGCTTCGAGATCTGGGACCGTGCGCGGTTCGTCCACCGCCATCCGGCGCCGGCGCCGAAATACGCCCGGAAGGCGGACGCCAGCGGCGACGATCGCGGGCACGGTCAATGAAATCCAAAGACCTCGAGATGGTCATGCGCGAGGTGCGCCGCATGCGCGGCGAGGCGAAGGCCCTGCCGCGCGGCGAGATCCGCAAGGCTCTCGACGAAGCGGCGGACAAGCTTGAGAAACTCGTGCATCGCTTGGCAGCCGAAGCGGCGTCGGACAAAAAGCAGAATTGAGCCGCGTTCTCGCCGCGGCCCGCGCCGAAGCTACGGTTGCAGCCACGTGCCGAAATAGCCGAACTTGCCGCCGCGCCAGCAACCGGGCGGCGTCAGGATTTCTTCAGTTCAGCGAGCCACGCGAGCGCGGCGTCGGCGCCGGCATCGGGCGTTCCGACGTGGTTCGAGTGCACGGTGACAAGCCGATTAAGGGGATTGGCCGGCGCCATGTGGAACACGGAGGCGGCCGACCCCTGCGTCGGGTCGTGGTCGCCCGCGACCCAAAGGATCGGCACGGTCAGTTTGGCAACATTGGCGCCGATATGCGTCAGCGCTCCGGCGTCGTTGAAGCTGAGGAAGATGCGCGGCGTCGTCGCCACCGTCATCGAAAAGACGCCGCCGGTGCCGGTGTTGACGTCGTCGAACGATGTCTTCACGTCGCCCTGGCCTTGCGCCATGAGTTGCTGCGCGTGCGCGAGGCTGGCCGCCACTTCCGGACGCGTCGATTTGCGTGTCGGATCGTCGGCCGGGCCGAATGCCATGATGCCAATGATCCCGCTATGGGTTGCGCCATAGGCGATCGCGCCGTTGCCGCCGAGGCTCAGGCCAGCGACGACGAATGCGGTCGCGCCCTGGGTCCTGAGTTGCGCGATGGCGCTATCAACCTCGGCGATACAATCCGGGTAGGGCTTGTCGAAATTGCGCTGCCGCGACCAGCACATCTCGGGCGTTGCCACGAGGTAGCCGGCATTGCGCAGCGCGGCGACCAGGCCAGCGCCAATGGCTGGCCCGCGGCCGTAGGTCATGCCCATCGGTATGCCGAGCTTGCCGTGCATCAGCACGACGCCGATGCGCTGCTGCGCCGGTTGCGCCGCCGCCCAACCAAGCGAAGCGACAGCGATAGCGATAGCGATAGCCAGCAGCGCGCGACGAGCGATCATCGGATGTCCCCCTGCCGTGCCGGCTCCATACCGCGCCGGCATTCGCGGCCACGAATTATAGCGCTGCCGCGGTGGCCTCCACAGGGTGAGACCGGCGGAGCCGGTCTCGCTTGCGTGCCAACTGGCGCTCAGGCGGCGTGGATGCTGGCGGCCTTCACGTCGTTACTCACATAGGGCTCGTACTGCTTGAAGTTGGTCTCGAAGCGCTTGGTCAGGCCGCGCGCGGTCTGGTCGTAGGAGCTCTTGTCGGCCCAAGTGTTGCGCGGGTTGAGGACCTCGGCCGGCACCTCGCCGCAGGACTCGGGAACCTGCAGGCCGAAGAACGCCTCCTTGCGCGTCGGCACGTTCTTGAGCGTGCCCGCGAGCGCGGCGCGCACCAGCGCGCGGGTGTGCGCGATCCTCATGCGCGAGCCGACGCCGTAGGCGCCGCCCGACCAGCCGGTATTGACCAGCCAGCAAGTCGCCTTGTGCTTCGAGATCCGCTCGCCGAGCATCTTGGCATAGACCGTCGGATGCCGCGGCATGAACACCGCGCCGAAGCACGTCGAGAACGTCGCTTGCGGCTCCTTGCCAAGGCCCTTCTCGGTGCCGGCGACGCGCGCGGTGTAGCCCGAAAGGAAGTGATACATCGCCTGATCGGGCGTGAGCTTAGCAATGGGCGGCAGCACGCCGAACGCGTCGGCCGTCAGCATGATGACGTTCTCGGGATGCGGCGCGAGGCCGGTCTCGCTCATGTTCGGGATGAAGTCGACCGGATAGCATGCCCGCGTGTTCTCGGTCAGGCTGCCGTCATCGAGGTCGGGCAGACGCGTCGCCGGATCGATGACGACATTCTCCAGCACCGTGCCGAAGCGGAAGATCGTGTCGTAGATCTCGGGCTCTGCCTGCTTCGACAGGTTGATGCACTTGGCGTAGCAACCGCCTTCAAAGTTGAAGAGTCCCTTCTGACTCCAACCATGCTCGTCGTCGCCGATGAGCGTGCGCGAGCTGTCGGCCGAGAGCGTCGTCTTGCCGGTGCCCGACAGGCCGAAGAAAATCGCGGCGTCGCCGCGCGGACCGACATTGGCCGAGCAATGCATCGGCAACACGTCCCGGCCGGGAAGCACATAATTCAGGTAACCGAACACCGATTTCTTGATCTCGCCGGCGTACTCGGTGCCGAGGATCAGGACCAGCTTGCGCGCAAAATTCACGGCGACGACGGTGTCCGACCGGATGCCGTCAACCTCGTGCATCGCGAACAACTTCGGCGCATGCAGAATGGTGAAGTCGGGCGCGAAGTCGCGCAGCTCCTCAAGCTTGGGCCGGATGAACATGTTGCGCGCGAACAGCGCGTGCCACGCGCTCGGCGTCACCACGCGCACCTTGAGGCCGAATGCCGGGTCGGCGCCGGCGCGCAAGTCGTGCACGTAGACCTTGTGTCCCTGGTACCAGGACAGCACGCGGCGGTGCAGCGTATCGAAGGTCGCCTCGGGCAGCTTTTGGTTGATCTCGTTCCAGTCGATATCTTTGCTCGTCGACGGTTCGTCGACGGTGTACTTGTCCTTGGGCGTGCGGCCCGTGAACGCGCCGGTATAGGCGACGAACGAGCCGCCGGCGCCGAGGAATCCCTCGCCGTTGCGGACCGCGTGCTCGTAGAGCACGGGAACTGACAGGTTCCAGAACTCGCCGGCCAGATTCCGGAAGCCTTGCTGCTTGAGGCCGAAGCTCGAGGCGAGCGCGGCAGTTGTCTCGGTTGCGTCCTTGGGCACGGCGATTTCCTCCTGGGGCCAGTCGATTTTGCCGGCTTTTGGACGATGCGCCGTCCCCACGCGCATTCATGCCGGCTTCGTCGGCAAAAATATCGCGCGGAATATGACGAATGCAATGCGGCTCTGGCCCACCGTCTGTGGCCAATTTTTGCCGCAGCGCGATGACGGGCGTGCCGGTCCGCCCGTCAGGGCTTCGCTTTCGCCGATGCTGCGGTGCGATAATCGTCGCCCGAAATCCAGTCGATGCGGCCGAAACCGGCGACCAAATGGATGCGCGCAACCGCGAAGCGATAGAGCGCGAAGTCGTTGAAAGCCGCATAGCCGGCTGCCGACGGATGGCGCGTGACGAATGCCGCCTTCGCGGCGTCATCGGCGACGCGCGCCGCCTCGCCGAGAAAAGTCGCCCGCGCCGCCGCGAGCACATCGTCCGATCCCTCGGCGCTTTCAACCAGCAGCGACGCACGCGGGTCGCGTTTCAGATTTCTCGTGTGTTCGGCCAAGTCGGACAGGAGCAGCAGCAGCGCGCCGCTGCCATCGTCCGCGGTCAGTACGAGCGAAGCGTAAGGCGCGCCGGTCTCGGTCAGGGTTGCCAAGCTGGCGCGCGGCGCGCGGCGGAGAAGGTCGCGCACCGTGGCCGCCAGGCTTGCCGCATCGCTCATGCCGCCATCCTCGGCCGGGGTCGGACGCCGCGCAACCTCAACACGACTTGGCAGACTCGGCCGTATCCCGCCTTCAGCGCTACCAATTGACGGCCTGCGAGCGCCATCCGGCCCAAAACCGGCCAGGCGGAGCCGGACCCGCCCGACCAGCATGTTCCGGCGCGCTCTAGGGTCTTCTCCGGCGCGGTATTTTGGTGAAAGTTCGCGCTAAACTGGCTGCCCTAAACTCGCCACACTTGGCCGGCTACCTAGGGAACACCATATTCTTTTGCCAATAAGAGGGCTCCATCCCGTGACCAATTCCATCGCCTTGGTCGATGACGACAAGAACATTCTTCAATCGCTCTCGGTCGCGCTCGAGGCCGAGGGCTTTGCCGTGCGGACCTACAACGACGGTGCCGAGGCGCTCAAAGCGATGACGGCGCAGCCGGTCGACTTGGCGATCCTCGACATCAAGATGCCGCGCATGGACGGCATGGAGTTGCTCTCCAATCTGCGTAAGCAGAGTGCGCTTCCGGTTATCTTCCTTACCTCGAAGGATGACGAGGTCGACGAAGTGCTCGGCCTGCGCATGGGCGCGGACGATTACATCAAGAAGCCGTTCTCGCAGCGTCTCCTTGTCGAGCGCATCCGCGCATTGCTGCGTCGCGGCGAGATCGCGCGTGGCGGCGGTGACAGCCCGGCTGAGCCCGTCGTCCAGCGCGGTGACCTGACGCTCGACCCCGGCCGGCATCAATGCACGTGGAAGAGCCAGGACGTCGATCTGACGGTCACGGAATTCCTGATCTTGAAGTCGCTCGCGGTCCGGCCCGGCCACGTTAAGAGCCGCGACCAGCTGATGGACAGCGCCTACGGCGAGCACATCTACGTCGACGATCGCACCATCGACAGCCACGTCAAGCGCCTGAGGAAGAAGTTCAAGGCCGTCGATACTGACTTTGCCCAGATCGAAACCCTGTATGGCGTCGGATATCGTTACCGCGACCACTAACTCGCGCGACGCTGCGGCGAGCGCCGATCCCCGCGCGACTGCCCGTGCGACGGCGGCTCGCCGGTTGCGTGTGCGCGGGCGCGGGCGCTGGCGTGTCTCGCCGCTTACGCGCCGCATTCTCGCGGTCAACGTTCTAGCGCTCGCGCTCCTCGGCATCGGCGTTCTCTATCTCGGCGAATACCAGGACAGCCTCGTCACCGCCAATCTCGATTCGCTCAAGACCCAGGCGGAGATCTTCGCCGCGGCGCTGGGCGAAGGCGCGGTCGAGCAGCAACGCGCGTCGTTCAAACTCGATCCGCAGCTCGCGCGCGAGATGATGCGCCGGCTCGTCGAGCCGACCAAGACACGGGCGCGCCTGTTCGACGAGCATGGCAAGCTGGTCGCCGATACCGATGTTCTCGGCGGCCCCAGCAGCATGGTCCAGGTCACCCAATTGCCCGCGCCGGCGCCGAGCTTCTTCGAGCGCGTCACCGACGCCATCTATGGCTCGGTGATCGGCGTTTTCCCGTGGCAGCGCGGATTTCCGCGCTATGTCGAGCCGACGACCGACAACGCCGACTCGTTTCCCGACGCCCAGCACGCGCTTGCCGGCGATGTCGGTAGCAGCGTGCGAACGCGCCACCTGGGTCTGATCCTCACCGTTGCCGTACCGGTACAGCACTACCGCAAGGTGCTCGGCGCCGTGCAGTTGTCGATGGGCAGCCGCGACATCGAGAACGCGATACGCTCGGTGCGCGTCGAATTCGTCAAGGTTTTCGCTTTCGCGCTGGGCGTCACGGTCTTGCTGTCGATCTATCTCGCCGGCACGATCGCGCGGCCGATCCGGCGGCTCGCGGCCGCCGCCGAGTCGGTCCGTCGCCGGCCCACGCGCGAGGCGGCGATCCCGGACCTGACCGGTCGCGGCGATGAGATCGGCGATCTTTCGGGTGCGTTGCGCGAGATGACCGCCGCGCTGTGGCAGCGTGTTGGCGCCATCGAGCGCTTTGCCGCCGACGTCGCGCACGAGATCAAGAATCCGCTGACGTCGCTGAAAAGTGCGATCGAAACCGCATGCCGACTCAACGATCGCGAGAAGGAGCGTAAGCTGCTCGCGCTGGTGCTCGAAGACGTGATGCGCCTCGATCGCCTGATCAGCGATATCTCCGACGCCTCGCGGCTCGATGCCGATCTGGCGCGCGACGAATTCGTGCCGGTTCCGCTCGGCAAGCTGCTGGCGACACTGGTCCAGGTGAACGAGGCAGCCGCCAAGGACGATTCGCCGAGACTGCTGTTGTCGTTACCGGGCGAGCCGGACACTGCGGCCGGCGACCTGCCGGTTCCCGGCATCGAGGGCCGGCTCGTCCAGGTGTTCCGCAATCTCATCGCCAATGCCGTCTCGTTCA
Organism: Allostellaceae bacterium; assembly: GCA_035532975.1. Taxonomy (GTDB): domain Bacteria; phylum Pseudomonadota; class Alphaproteobacteria; order ATCC43930; family CGMCC-115725; genus REEB95. Next base: position 7,028 of record DATLUT010000038.1, on the reverse strand, counting down.
GTCCGCCTGACGGCGCGATCCGGATCGAGGCTCGGCGCGACGGCCGCAGTGTCGTCGTGACCGTCGACGACCAGGGCCCCGGCATCCCCGAAGGCAAGTTCGCCGCGATCTTCGAGCGCTTCTACTCCGAGCGGCCGCGCGGCGAGAAATTCGGCACCCATTCGGGTCTAGGGCTGTCGATTTCCAAGCAGATCGTCGAGAACCACCGCGGCCAGATCTGGGCCGAAAACCGGATCGACAACGGCCAAGTCGTCGGTGCCCGGTTTGTCGTCCGGCTGCCCGCCGCCTAGCCGGCGGTCTATATTGCTATGCAACATAGCGCGTCTCCGGCGGCGTGTTTTGGGCGGCCGAGTTTAACAATATCCGTTTGTTTTCAATGGCTAATGGACTGTCAACGGTCACTGTGCAGCGCCACACCATTGACATTGAGGGCGGTCCGGCGCACCTAAGGCCCCCGATGCAAATGGTCCATGGCACGGCGGTGCGGTTGGGGCGGGCGGGCTTGCTGCTGCGCGGCCCGTCCGGCAGCGGCAAGTCGGATTTGGCGCTGCGCCTGATCGAATCGGGTGCCGCGCTGATCGCCGACGACCAAGTTGCCCTCGCGCATGACGGCGCGGAGATTTGGTTGAGCGCGCCGCCATCGATCGCCGGCATGATCGAGGTGCGCGGTCTCGGCATTCTGCGGCTGCCGCGCGCGCCCCGGGCCGCTTTGCGCCTTGTCTGCGATCTGGTGACCCGCGCAGCGGTTGAACGGCTGCCTGAACGCGGCACCTGCGACTTCTTCGGCGTCGCGGTGCCCCAGGTCGCGCTCTGCGGCTTCGACGCCTCCACGCCGGCCAAGCTGCGATTTGCCCTGCGCGCCGTGGCGGGCGACGACATTACCGCCGAACCGCTTTCAGTTCAGCCATGACGCCCGGTCCCGCCCGCCAGCGCCTTCTTGTGGTGACCGGCCTCTCGGGCGCGGGACGTTCGACCGCTCTCAAGGCGCTCGAGGACATGGGCTACGAGGCCGTCGACAACGTGCCGCTGTCACTGCTGCCGAGCCTAATCGGTCCACGCGCGGCCGGTGGGCCGCTCGCCATCGGCGTCGATGTGCGAACGCGCGACTTCGCCGTACCGTCGCTGGTCAGAGCGCTGGACGAACTGACCACGGGTCGAACGATCGACCTCAAGCTCCTGTTTCTCGATTGCGACGATGACCAGCTCGAGCGGCGTTTCACCGAGACCCGCCGTCGTCATCCGCTGGCGCTCGAACGGCCGGTCGCCGACGGCATCCGGCTCGAGCGTCAGCGTGTCTGGCCGTTACGCGATCGTGCCGACCTCGTCATCGATACCAGCAACCAGACGCCCGGCGATCTCAAGCGCCTCCTGCAGGGCCATTTCGCCTTGGCGGCGCAAAGCGGCGTCACGGTTGCGGTGACGTCGTTCTCGTATCGGCACGGATTGCCGCGCGATGCCGATCTCGTCTTCGACATGCGCTTCCTGCGCAATCCGCATTACGTAGCTGCACTGCGCCCGCTGTCGGGCCGCGACCGTGCCGTCGGTGCGTTCATCGAGGCGGATCCGGATTTCACCGCGCGCTTCGACGAGATGGCCGCCTGGCTCGACCGGTTGCTGCCGCGTTACGAGGCCGAAGGGAAGAGCTACCTCACAATTGCGATCGGCTGCACCGGCGGCCGGCATCGGTCTGTTTACGTCGCCGAACGGCTGGCGGCGCGGCTCGCGGCCGGTCGGCGGCGCGTCGCGTTGATGCATCGCGATCTCGACCGGCCCGGCGAGGCTGGTCCGCATCCCGCCGAGCCACCGGCCCCTGCCGTGAAGGATATTGCATGATTGGTATGGTTCTTGTGACTCATGGCCGCCTCGCCGCGGAGTTCATCTCCGCGCTCGAGCACGTCGTCGGCCCGCAGCGCAATATCGCTGCGGTCTGTATCGGTCCCGAAGACGACATGGAGAAGCGACGCCAGGACATCCTCCGCTCGGTCGAGGAGGTCGGCAACGGCGACGGCGTCGTGCTGTTGACCGACATGTTCGGCGGCACGCCGTCGAACCTCGCCATCTCGATCATGGACAAGGCCAAGGTCGAGGTGATTGCCGGCGTCAATCTGCCGATGCTGATCAAGCTCGCCAGCCTGCGCCAGACCGAATCGCTTGTCGACGCGGTGCGCGGCGCGCAGGAGGCCGGCCGCAAGTACATCAACGTCGCGTCGCAACTTCTCGCCGACGTTCGCTGATGGCGGATACGCCGGCCAGCGCTTCCGCGCCGTCCGAAGTCCACCGCACCGTCATTATCCGCAACCAGCGCGGCCTGCATGCGCGCGCCGCTGCTCGCTTCGTCAAGCTCGCCTTCGAATACGATGCCGAGGTTACCGTGACAAAAGCCGGCGCGTCGGTGTCAGGAAAGTCTATCATGGGCCTGATGATGCTCGCCGCGGGCCCCGGCAGCACCATCGACTTGAGCGCCACTGGGCCCGATGCCGCGCGCGCGATCGACGCGCTCGTGGCGCTGATCACCGGCGGCTTCAATGAGGACTGACGGCGCACGCGGCGAACGGCGATTGCAGGGTCTCGGCATCGCGCCCGGGATCGCCGTCGGCCGCGCCTTCGTCACCGACAGCAGCATGATCGTCGTGCCCGAGCGGCGGCTCGAGCCGTCCGAGGTCGATGGCGAGCAGAAACGCCTCGCCCAGGCGGTCGAAACCGCGATCAAGCAGCTCCGCAAGCTCAAGACCAAGGCGGTGGCGCTGCCCGGCACGGCGGCGGAGGAAATGGGCTATCTGCTCGATGCGCATCTCGCCATGCTGTCGCGCTCACGGTTTGTCCGCGGCGTCGAGCGCCGCATCGTCGAGGACCGCGTTAACGCCGAGCGCGCCGTGGCGCTCGAGATCGAGCGCATGGGCGAAAGCTTCGCCGCCATGGGCGATGCCTACCTGGCGGCGCGGATCGAAGACGTGCGGGTGGTCGGCCAGCGCCTGCTGCGCAACCTAACCAAGACGCCCTATGCCGCATTCAAGACGCTGGCGGAGGGCACTATCGTGCTCGCCGAGGAGCTGAGCCCGGCCGACATCGCGCTGATGGATCCGAAGCAGGTGAAGGGCTTCGCCACCGTTCTGGGCGGCGCCGAAGGCCATACCGCGATCATGGCGCGGTCGCTCGGCATTCCGGCCGTGCTGGGCATCGCCGATCTACTCAAGGACGCGGCGCCCGGTGACACCGTGGTGCTCGACGGCGCCACCGGCGAAGTCGTGCTGAGCCCGACTGCCGCGACTTCGGCGCGCTTCGAGAAGCGCCGCTCGGCGATCGAGCGGGCGGGGCGCGGTCTCGCCCGGCTCAAGCGGCTGCCAGCGGAAACCCGCGATGGGGCCGAGATCGCCCTCGAAGCCAATCTCGAACTGCCGCGTGAGCTCGGCCAGGCGTTGTCGGTCGGCGCGCAGGGTCTCGGTCTGGTGCGCACCGAATTCCTCTACATGAATCGCGACGACCTGCCCGACGAGGACGAGCAATACGCCGCTTATGCCGGTTTGGTCCGCGGCATGGATGGCAAGCCGGTGACGCTGCGCACGCTCGACATCGGCGGCGATAAGCTTGCGGCACCGTTGGCCGAGCTGATGGAAGGCGAGGGCAACAACCCGGCGCTCGGCCTGCGCGCCATCCGGCTCTCGCTCAAGGAGCGCAGCCTCCTCGATGCTCAGTTCGCGGCCATGCTGCGTGCGGCCGCGCACGGACCGGTACGCATCTTGCTGCCAATGATCTCGAGCGTCAGCGAGGTGCGCGCCGCGCGTGAGGATCTCAGCCACGTTGCGCGGCGGCTCAAGCGGCGCGGCGTGCGCATACCCGATCCCTTGCCGCCTTTGGGCGTCATGATTGAAATACCGGGCGCGGCGCTCGCCGCGGACGCTTTGGCGGCGGTCGCCGACTTTTTCGCTATCGGCACGAACGACCTGATCCAGTATACGCTGGCAGTAGACCGCGGCGACGAGCGCGTCGCCTATCTGCACAATCCGCTGCATCCGGCTGTACTGCGCTTGATTCAGTTTGCGGTCGAGGCGGCATTGCGCGCGCAGATTGCGGTGAGCCTCTGCGGCGAGATGGCGGGCGACCCGCGCTACACGGCGCTGCTGCTCGGCCTAGGCATTCGCGAGCTTTCGATGTCACCGGCCAATATTCCGCGCGTGAAGCAGCGGATCCGCGCTCTCGATCTGGCGGCGGCGACCCAGCGCGCCCGCGCGATCATGGATCAGCTCGACGACGCGCGCATCGCCAGCCTGCTCGACGATTTCAACGAGCTGGCTTGAGATTGGCGTTGCCGACGTTACCGTCCCGGCACGCCGGTCATGGTCGAATATTCGAAGTGCAGCGCCTCACCAGGATGGACCAGCGGGAAGATTGCGCGCGCCGCGAGCGCCGCTTCGGCAAAGCCTGACAGGATCAGCTTGAGCTTGCCGGGATAGTGCGCGACGTCGCCGATGGCGAAGATGCCGGCCTGCGACGTGGCGCAAGTTGCAGGCTCGACCTTGAGGTGGTGGCGTTCGAGCGCCAGCCCCCATTGCGCGATCGGCCCGAGATCGGTGGCCAGGCCGAAGAACGGCAGCAGCACGTCGGCCGGCAAGCTCCGCGTTCCGCCATCGAGGTCGGCGACGGTCACTGCGCGCAGCTTGCCGCCGTCGCCGTCGAGTGCCTGGAGCTGGCACGGCACCACCAGCTCGATGGCGCCCGTCTTGGCCAGGGCCTCGAGCCGCGCGACGCTCTCGGGCGCCGCGCGAAACTTGGCGCGGCGATGGACCACCATGACCTTGGCGGCGACCTCCGCGAGCGACAGCGCCCAATCGACCGCCGAGTCGCCGCCGCCGGCGATCACCACGCGCTTGCCGCGTAAATCCTCTCGCCGGCTCACGAGGTAGAACACGCTCTTGCCTTCATACTCCTCGATGCCGGCGAGCGGCGGGCGGTTGGGGCCGAAGGCGCCAGCGCCGGCGGCGACGATCACCGCGCGTGCCGTGACGGTCGCGCCATTCGCCGTGCGCAGCGCGAAGCCGCCGTCATGATGCGCGAGGGCGGCGACCGGATGGCCCAGGCGGTAATCGGGCGCAAACGGCGCGGCCTGCTCGATCAGCTTGTGCACCAGGTCCAGCGCGGCGATGCGCGGGTAGCCGGGAATGTCATAGATCGGCTTCTCGGGATAGAGCGCGGCGCACTGGCCGCCGGGCGCCTCGAGAGCGTCGATGACGCAGCAGCGCATTTTCAACATGCCGCACTCGAACACCGCGAAAAGCCCGACCGGCCCCGCGCCGACGATCGCGACATCCGTTGCGGTTTCCGTCATCGCGCCTACCATGCAGGCGCATCGGCGGGGGTGCAACCCTGCGGTTGCGGCGCCCGATGCCGCGGCCTAAAACAGCGCCGTGGACGGAGGTGTCGCGCTTGTTCTCGCATTGGCCAACGAGGCTGCGACCGGTCGGCTCGCGGCACGCCTGGCGCGCTCGGCGCGGAAGGGCGACGTGATCGCGCTCAAGGGCGAGCTCGGCACCGGCAAGACCACATTCGCGCGCACGTTCATCCGCGCCAGGCTCGGCGACTCGACCGAGGTGCCGAGTCCGACATTTACCCTGGTCGAGGTCTATGGCGGCGATTCGGCGTTGCCGATCTGGCATTTCGACCTCTATCGCCTGAATAGCGCCGAAGAGGTGCGCGAGTTGGGATTCGAGGAGGCGCTTGCCGACGCCGTCAGCCTTGTCGAATGGCCGGAGCGGCTCGGGCCATGGCTGCCGCCGGAACGGCTTGAGCTGACGTTTGGCGCCGGTCCGACGCCCGAGTCGCGCACCGTGACGGTTGCGGCGGCCGCCGCCTGGCACGATCGCATCGAGGGGCTGAGCGGTGTCTGATCGTGCGGCGCTGATTGCGCGATTTCTCGATCAGGCGGGTTGGGGCAATGCGGAGCACGCGCCGCTGCCCGGCGACGCGTCGTTCCGGCGCTATATCCGGCTGCAAGGTTCGGACAAGCGCACCGCGATGCTGATGGACGCGCCGCCGCCGCATGAAAACGTCCGGCCCTATCTCGCGGTCGCGCGCCTGCTGCGCCGCCTTGGCTTGGGCGCGCCTGCTATCTTCAATCAAGACGCGCAGCACGGCCTGCTGCTACTCGAGGATCTCGGTGACGACACCTATGCGCGGCTGCTCGCGTGCGGCGAAGCCGAGGAACCGCTCTACGCGCTGGCCGTCGATGTGTTGATCGCGCTCCGGCGACGCTTCGACGCCAAGGAGGCTAAGGCGGCGGCGAGGTTCCTGCCGCCTTACGATGACAAGCGCTTGCTCGACGAGACGGCGCTGCTAGTCGACTGGTACTGGCCGTCGGTGGTCGGCGGCGCGGTCGATCCGGCGTTGCGCGCCGAGTATCTCGCCCTTTGGGAAGGCGTGTTGCCGGCCGCGCGCAGAATTCCGGCGACGCTGGTCTTGCGTGACTATCACGTCGACAACCTCATGCACGTCCGCAACCGCGGCGGCTTCCTCGAATGCGGTTTGCTCGATTTCCAGGATGCGGTGATCGGTCCGCTGAGCTACGACTTGGTGTCGCTGCTCGAGGATGCGCGGCGTGACGTGCCGATCGATCTTGCCGATCGCATGCGGCAGCGCTATCTCACGGCGTTTCCCGAGATCGATCGCGCGGCCTTCGACGCCTCTTACGCGATCCTCGGTGCGCAGCGCGGCGCCAAGATCGTGGGCATCTTCACGCGGCTCTGCGTGCGTGACGGCAAGCCGCAATATCTCGAGCACATTCCGCGCGTCTGGCGCCTGTTGCAGCATGATTTGGCCCATCCGGCGCTCGCGCCGGTAGCCGCCTGGTTTGCGCGCCATATCCCCGAGACCGAGCGCCGCATACCGCCATGCCGTCCCGCCGCGTGAACGTGCCTGACAGCGCGATCGTGCTTGCCGCCGGCCGCGGCAAGCGCATGGGCGCGCTCACCGATCGGCTACCGAAGCCGCTGATTCCGGTCGAGGGTCGCGCGCTGATCGATCACGTCCTTGATCGC
>DATLUT010000037.1:0-2039 GCA_035532975.1 Allostellaceae bacterium | reverse complement strand
TCACCAGCATGAGGGCTCAGCCATGAATAAGCAGGGCTTGATCGAAGCCGTCGCCTCGACTGCGCACTTGAAGAAGTCGCATGCCGAAGGCGCGGTCGATGCGGTGCTCGACTGCATCAGCCGCGCGTTGAAGAAGGGCAGCGACGTGCGGCTCGTCGGTTTCGGCACTTTCCGCGTCGCGCAACGCGCGGCGACCGAAGGCCGGAACCCGCGTACCGGCGAAACGATCCATATCGCCGCACGCAAAGTGCCGCGCTTCCGCGCTGGCAAAGAACTGAAGAGCGCCGTCGCCTAAGTTTAGGCGTCGCGTTCCAGCGTTGCCGATATCGACCGCGCGCACGTCGCGTGGAAGTGGTGATTTTGTTCTGTCCGCAGCGCCGATTAGTGCGCGGGCGGGTGGTGGTTTTTGATCCAATTGACGACGACCGGCACCACCTTGTCCTCGATACCGTAGTAGCCGTGCGTCGAGAGGCCGCCGCAGGGATTGCTCTTGGCGATGCCGCCGGAAACGAAGACGAGCTGCTTCGCCGGCACGGCGGCGAGCGCCGCAAGCGCGGGCTCGGCGCCCGAAGGCGGGCTGTTGCGACAGCCGTCGTCGCGGTTGTGGACGATCAGCGTCGGCACCGCGATCGACGCCAGCGGGACGCGATCCATGCCGTTGTTCCACACTGACGACGTCAGCACCAGACCGCTCACCTGAGACGGACCGAGACGCACCGCGCCGTTGCCGGCGGAGATCGAGCCGCGGCTGGTGCCAACCAGCCAGACCGGCGCCGCCGCCTTCGACTTGAGGAAGGCGACCACGGCGGCCAGATCCTGGGCGGCCTCGGCACCGGCGCGATAACCGATCGACAAACCACCGGATTGGTCGGACGGCGCGTCGATCACCGCGACGCTGATGCCCTGGGCGGCGAATTCACCGCGCACGCGGAGCAGGAAATTGCCTGGCGCGCCGGCGATGACGCCTTTACCGCCGGGAAACAGCACGGCGCTGGCGATCGGTGCATCCGCCGACTGAAACAGGATCGGCTGGGTGATGCCTGGCCGGCTTTGCAGTTCGACGCGGTCCTCGGCGGCGGCGCTGCCGGCGGCGAACACCGTAAGCGCGGCGAACAGCGGAATAATGGCGCGGAAAATCTGCAGCATGAATCCCCTCCCCCGAAGGTTGCATGCGAGCGCAGCTTAACATGACAGGCGACGCCGCGCGAGCGGTGAGCGGCGGCGGGCTTAAGCCCCGCGGATCGCCGACCAGAGCGATTGCGATTTGCGGTCTGCCGCCAGCCACCAGCCGCAGAGTCCGAGCGCGAGTGTGGCGAGCAGCGGACCAGACAGCCAGTCCCACGCCGTCACCGCGATCGGCAGCGCGATCCGGCTGGCGCTGAGCTGATAGCCGCCGGCGGCGAAGGTCACGGGATTCTCGCCGGGCAGGTTCGCCGGCAGAGGAATGCTGACATGGGCGAGAACGACGCTGCCGACGGCGACGAGCACGAGTGCGAGCACGCCGCCGAGCAATCCCTGGAGCGCCATCTCCGCGGCGACCTCGCGCCGGACGTGCGCCGGCTCCCAGCCGATCACGCGCAGGATGGCGAGCTCGCGCCGGCGCTCGACCAGATTGCCGAAAACCAGCGTGGCGCCGAGCGCCAGCGCCGCGAGCATGCCGGCGACGACGGCGACCGAACGGAAGCGGCCGATCGTCTGCGACACGCCGCCGAAGAGCTGGAGCATGGTGCCCGGCGAAGTGATCGACGCATGCGGCAGCCACGACGCGATATGGGCCTTCACCGTCTCGGTCTGCGCCATGTCGGCGAGCTTGAGGAACACCTGGTTGACCAGATCGGGCGGCAGGTTGGCGAGCCGCCGCGCCTCGCCGATGTCCATGTAGAAATTGCTGGCGACGATCTGGCTGCCCTGCTCGATGTCGACGACGCCGACGACGGTGAAGGTGTCGCCGCCGATATCGACCGAACCGCCGGGCGCCAGCCGATAGAAGGCACCGTAATGGCGTTCGACCAGCACTTCGCGCGTACCCGGCACCGGCA
>DATLUT010000036.1:0-3226 GCA_035532975.1 Allostellaceae bacterium | reverse complement strand
GCCTACGGCATCGAGCTCGCCGAAGAGCCGCCTTACGTCAAGCCGCGCGATGCGGAATGGGCCTTCATGGTCACCGGCTACAGCGAATGCATCGACAGCTTCTTCGCCTTCGGCCTGTTCGAGCTGGCGAAGCGTTCGGGTTATTTCCCGCCCGATTTGGTCGACACGTTCGAGCCGGTGATGCAGGAGGAGGGGCGGCACATCCTCTTCTTCGTCAACTGGGTCGCGTGGCACAAACGCAACATGCCGTGGTGGCGCCGGCCGTGGTTCGCGCTCAAGGTGCTGGGCGTGTGGGCGTTCCTGATTTGGGAGCGCATCGGCATCGCCCGCGGCATCGGCGGCGCGCCGGATGCCGACAACAGCTTCACGGTGACGGGAAGCAAATCGGTCGGCGTCGAGATCTCGACCGGCGAGCTCATGGATCTTTGTCTCGCGGAGAACGATCGCCGGCTTGCAGGCTACGATCCGCGGCTGCGGCGGCCCAACGTCGTGCCGCGTCTGGTGCGGTTCGCGCGCCGCTTTATGGCGCGGCCCAAGACCGTCGAGCTCGGCAGCACCGCGCATCGCGATCTCTTCTGCCAGCATTTCAAAGCGACCTATCAGCATTACGAGCCCGAGAAACTGCCGTGGCCCGAGCTCGACGAGGCCGCGCTGGCGCGCTTGCGCGGCGTGCCGTTCTGGCAGGAGGTGCTGCATACCGAGCTGCGCGCCGGCGCGATCGTCAAGCAATTCACCGAGACGGTCGACGATCCGGTGCTCAAGGAGGCGATCGCGCTGCAGGGCTTCGAGGAGGCGCGCCACGCCGAGCTGATCCGCGTGATGATCAAGCGCTACGGCATCGACGTGCAGGAGCACGCGCTCGATCCGCTGCCTGCGGACATCACGACCGCCTTCAAGGATTTCGGCTTCGGCGAGTGCGTCGACTCGTTCCTGGGGTTCGGCGTGTTCAAGATCGCGCACGAGGCCGGGTTCCTGCCGGACTCGATGTTCGCGATCTTCGAGACCCTGATGTACGAGGAGACGCGGCACATCGTCTTCTTCGTCAACTGGATGGCCTATAACGAGGCGCGGCGCGGCCGGGCCTCGGCATGGCGGCGTGGCCTGACCAGTCTGCGCTACTACTACCGGGCGCTAAAGCGGCTGGTCGGCACGGCACGGCGCGGCGCGCAGCAGAACGACGGCAAGGAATTCTCCGCGACCCAGGCCAGCGTCTTTCTCGAGGGCTTCACGTTCCGCCGCTTCCTCGAGAACTGCTACGGCGAGAATGCCCGCCGCATGAAGGAATTCGACGAAGGGCTGCTGCGGCCGAGCTTCCTGCCCAAGCTCGCCGACGTCGCGCTCTCCAGCCTCCGGCTGTGGAGCTTCCGGCGCAATCCGGCCTGATGCGTCTCTTCACCATAGGGGTGGCAATCCTCGGATTGCTGCTCGGCACCTGCATCGTCGGCTACTACGGCTTCGGCGCGGTCGGCACGGCACTGATCGCGATCGGCTGGCCCGGATTCTTCGCCGTCCTGCTCTACCACCTTGGCCTCATCGTGCTGCTCGGGCTTGCCTGGCACGCCGTGCTGCCGCCGCCGCGCGCGACACTGCCGTGGGTCGCCGTGTGGAGCCGCATGATCCGTGATTCGGGGTCCGAGGTCCTGCCGCTGTCGCAGATCGGCGGCATCGTCATGGGCGCGCGTGCCGCGATCGTCGCCGGCATGACGGCGCAGCTCTCGCTCGCCTCGACCGTGGTCGACGTGACGCTCGAAACGCTGGCGCAGCTCGTTTACACGGTGCTCGGACTCGGGTTGCTGCTCTGGCTGCACCCGAACGCGGCGGTGGCGCGGCCGATCGCGATCGGTCTCGGCGTCGGCGTGATCGCGGTCTTCGCCTTCGTCATGCTTCAGCGGCGCGGCATGGGGCTGATCGAGAAGATGGCCGAGAAGCTGGCGCCGCGCTGGGTCCCGGCCGACGCCGGTTACAAGGCGCGCGTGATGCATGTCGAACTCCACGCCATCTACAAGCACATGGCGGGGCCACAGCTCGGATTCATGCTCCACGTCGCGGCGTGGATCGGCAATGGCATCGAGGCGTGGATGGCGTTGCACTTCATGGGAGCGCCGCTGAGCATTCCGGCCGTGCTGACGATCGAGAGTCTGCTCTACGCGCTGCGCAGCTTCGCCTTCTTCGTTCCTAACGCCGTCGGCGTGCAGGAGGGCGGCTACGTCATGCTCGGCGCACTGTTCGGACTGCCGCCCGAGATCGCATTGGCGCTCTCGCTCCTTAAGCGGGCACGCGACGTGACCATCGGCGTGCCGGCGCTGCTCATCTGGCAAGGCACCGAAGGCAAACGCGCGCTGCGAGCCGGCCGCGAACTGCGCGCGACCAAGGAAGTGCGCTGAGCCAATGTCGCGCATCACCGCCGCGGAATTCGAGGCACTGCTGCGCGAAGGCGCGCCGTTCGCCGCGACGCTCGGTGTCGAGACCGTGGAGCTGACGGCAGAGCGTGCTGTGTTCAGGCTGCCCTATCGCGCCGATTTTCTGCGGCCGGGCGGGACCATCAGCGGGCCGATGATGATGGGCCTCGCCGACCTCGCGATTTACGGCGTGGTGCTCGCCGCCGTCGGCAAGAAGGAGCTCGCGGTCACCACCAATCTGACGATCAACTTCCTGCGCAAGCCGCCGCCTGCGGCGCTGATCGCCGAAGCCCGGCTGCTCAAGCTGGGCAAGCGCCTGGCCGTCGGCGAGGCCGCGTTGTTTTCCGAAGGCGACCCGGCAATGGTGGCGCATGTCACCGCCACCTATTCGCTGCCGCCGGACAAGAGCGAGCGGACGGAGCGCTAAGCTTTGCCTCGCGCCGTGTCTAATCGGGTCGCAGCGCAAGCGTAGCGAGCGCAGTCAGGCGCTGGGCCGCGTGCTCGACATGGCGCAGTCGCCGTCCGAGGAACGCGAGCGCATGGCTCGCCGGCATCTCCGTCCAGCCGCGGCGGCGCAAGCGCGCGGGCGGCGGCAGCGTCTGCGGTTTCAGCACAAGCAGCTCTCGCGCGCGCTTCCGCGTCTGATCGAGCAAGGCGGTCGCATCGTCCGGCTTGATCTCGCCGCCGCGCATCCGCAGCAGGTTCTGGACCGACGCCAGATCGGAGGCGAGGAGATAATTCGCGTTCAGCAGCGCGCTCAGGCCGGCGAGCCGCCGCTGTTGAACGCCGGGCTCGCTCGACAGCCGCCTGGTCGTCGTGGCGAGGGC
>DATLUT010000035.1:0-2403 GCA_035532975.1 Allostellaceae bacterium | reverse complement strand
GTCTCGGCGACGACGATGTGCTCGCCGGGCTTGAGCGGGCTCGCGGCGCCGACTTCGCGCACGCGCAGCACCAGGTACGCGATGTCCGCGCCGTAGGCGATGGCGCGATTGCCGGGCAGCGTCCACGGCGTCGTCGTCCAGATGACGATCGACGCGTTCTTGATTTCGCGATGGCCCGGCTTGGCCACCGGAAACTTCACCCAGACCTGGGTCGAAGTGTGGTCGTGGTATTCGATCTCGGCTTCGGCCAGGGCGGTCTGCTCGACCACCGACCACATCACCGGCTTGGCGCCGCGGAAGAGCAAGCCGTTCATCAGGAATTTGCCGATCTCGCGCGCGATCTGCGCCTCGGCGGCGAACGCCATCGTCGTGTAGGGATGCGGCCAATCGCCGATGACGCCGAGACGCTCGAACTCGACGCGCTGCACGTCGATCCAGTGGCGCGCGAACTCGCGGCATTCGCGGCGGAATTCGACGATGGGCACGTCGTCCTTCGATTTCTTCTTGGCGCGATATTGCTCTTCGATCTTCCACTCGATCGGCAGGCCGTGGCAGTCCCAGCCCGGCACATAGACGGCGTCCTTGCCGGTCATCTGCTGCGCGCGATTGATGATGTCCTTGAGGATCTTGTTGAGCGCGTGGCCGATGTGCAGGTTGCCGTTGGCGTAAGGCGGCCCGTCGTGCAGGATGAATTTGGGCCGCCCCTTCGACGCCGTCCGCTGACTGGCCCACAGGCCGACGCGCGCCCAGCGCTCGAGCATTGCCGGCTCGCGCTTGGGCAGATCGCCGCGCATGGCGAATTGGGTCTCGGGCAGGAAGACGGTGGCGCGATAATCCTTGCCCGGATTAGCGCCGGAATCCGCCGGTGAATCGTCAGCCATGGCGTTGGTCATAGGCGGGCGACACGGCCGCGGTCAACGGAAAGGGCGTCACGGCTCGGGTTTTTCGTCGGCGAGGATGCGGCGCGCCTGGGCGACGTCGTCGGCGATCTGCGCCGTGAGCGCGTCGAGACCGGCGAAGGCGGCGTCCGGCCGGAGATAGTCGACCAGCGCCACCCGCAGGTGCCGGCCATAGAGATCGCCGGCAAAGTCGATGAGGTTGACCTCGAGACCGAGCTCGTGGCCGCCGAGCGTCGGCCGCCGACCGAAATAGGCGGCCGCCGGATGCCATTCGGTGCGCTTGCCGTCCTCGATGCCGGCGAAGGCGGCATAGATGCCGGGCGCCGGCCGCAGGTAGTCGGCCATCGGCAGGTTGGCGGTGGGATATCCCAGCCCCTGGCCGACGCCTGCCGCATGCTCGACCCGGCCGTCGATCTCCCACCAGCGGCCGAGCAGCCTCGCCGCCTCGCGCGGCCGAGCGGCGCTCAAGCGTTCGCGGATGATGGTCGAAGAATAGACTTCGCCGACAGGCGCCACGACGCGTTCGACCACGGTGACGGCGAAGCCGCGTGCCCGCGCCTCCTTGACGAGGAACGCGGCGGTGCCGCGCCGCTGGTTGCCGAAGACGAAGTCGTAGCCGACGATGACGTGGCTCGCGCCAAGCCCGCGCACGAGGATATCGTCGATGAACTGCTCGGCGGTGCGCGTGGCGAATGCGCGATCGAAATGCAGCGCGAACAGCAGATCGGCGCCGAGCGCCTCGATGTGCCGCGCCTTGCTGCGGAAAGGCGTGAGCCGAAACGGCGCCGCCGCCGGATTGAAAACCGCGTAGGGATGCGGCTCGAACGTCAGCACGGCGTGCGGCACGCCGGCGGCACGGGCGATGCGACCGGCGGCCGCGATCACGACCCGGTGGCCGGGGTGGAGGCCGTCGAAATTGCCGATGGCAACCGCCGCACCGCGATCCGCGCCCGCGGCGCGCTCGTGTCGAAAGATGTGCACGGCGGGAACCTAGCCCGGGAACCGGACAGACCGATAGAGCGGCATTACGGCCCGAGTCGCGCCCCGCTGCGGCGTGGCGCTAGGCGGTCGCGTTCTTGCGCGACGGCACCATGACGACGGCTTCGCCGTCGATCACCACCAGATCGCCGACGCGGCACACCGTCTTCAAGCGCACGCGCTTCTTGGCGACGTCGATATCGGTGACCGTGACCTGCGCCTCGATCGTGTCGTCGATGTGCACCGGCGCGCGGAAAGCGAGCGACTGGCTCAGATAGATCGTGCCCGGACCCGGCAGGATGGCGATCACGGTGGACAGAAAGCTCGCCGACAGCATGCCGTGGGCGATACGGCCCTTGAAGCGCGTGGTCTTGGCGAATTCTTCGTCGAGATGGAGCGGATTGTGGTCGCCGGTCAGGTCGGCGAACCCGCGCACATCGGCGTCGGTGACGGTGTGGAAATAGGACGCCGTCATGCCGACCGTGAGGTCTTCGAGAGCGTAGGCCTGGCGCGCCGCAACGCGCTG
>DATLUT010000034.1:0-21605 GCA_035532975.1 Allostellaceae bacterium | reverse complement strand
GAGGAAGAAGGACTCGACCGCATCTTCATCGCGGCGGGCTTCGAATGGCGCGAACCCGGCTGCTCGATGTGCCTGGCGATGAATGCCGACCGGTTGGAACCGGGCGAACGGTGCGCGTCGACCTCGAACCGGAATTTCGAGGGCCGTCAGGGCCGCGGCGGACGGACCCACCTGATGAGCCCGGCGATGGCGGCTGCCGCGGCGGTGACCGGCAAGCTCGCCGACGTCCGTACCCTCGGGCCGCACCGCTAAAAAAAATTCACGGCGTTTTGTTGAAATGCCGGCGATTGCAACAAAAGTGCAATCAGAGCGCAACTTTTCTGTCATGCGCCGCTCCTAGAGTCCCGGCGTCGGGCCGCGGCAGCGCGACCGGTGACGCGTACCCGATTACTCACAACTGAGGGGCTTCGGAATGAAACACAGGATTCTCTGGGGGTTGGCCGGCTTGCTGGCAGCGACCCTGGCTGCCGCTTCGGCGCAGGCCAAGGACTTGAACGGCGCGGGCGGCACAGCGATCTATCCCGTCCTCGCGAAATGGGCCGACGCGTATCACAGCAAGACCGGCATCGCCGTGAATTATCAGGCGATTGGCTCGGGCGGCGGCATCAAGCAGATCACCGCCAAGACCGTCGACTTCGCCAATAGCGACAAGCCGCTCACGCCGGCGGAACTCGCGAAAATCGACGTCGCGCAGTTTCCGGCCGTGATCATCTCGATCACGCCCGTCGTCAATCTGCCGGGGATCAAGCCCGGCGAGATGGTGATCAGCGGCCCGGTGCTGGCCGACATCTATCTCGGCAAGATCACCTATTGGGACAACGCGGCGATCAAGAAGCTCAATCCGCACGTCAAGCTGCCGCATATGGGCATCTCGGTCGTCCATCGCTCGGACGGCTCCGGCACGACGTTCAACTTCACCAACTATCTCGGCAAGGTCAGCCCGGAATGGGCGCAGAAAGTCGGCTCCGACGTTTCGGTTGACTGGCCGGTCGGCGTCGGCGGCAAAGGCAATGCCGGCGTTGCCTCCAACGTCCAGCAGGTCAAGGGCGCAATCGGTTACGTCGAGTACGCCTACGTCATGGAAAATCATCTGACCTACACCAAGATGATCAACAAGTCGGGCAAGACGCTTAACCCGACGATGGGTGCGTTCCAGACGGCGGCGGCGAATGCCGATTTCACCAAGGTCCAGGATTTCTATCTCATCCTGACCGATCAGCCCGGCGACAAGAGCTGGCCGATCACCGCCGCGACCTACATGCTGATGCGCAAGGACTACCCGGCATCTCGGAACGAGCCGGTGCTCAAGTTCCTCGACTGGTGCCTGAAGAACGGCCAGGCCCAGGCCCGCGCGCTTGATTACGTCCCGCTGCCCGACTCCGTCGTCAAGCAGATCGAGGCGTCGTGGACGCACGATTTCAAGAGCGCCGACGGCAAGCCGATCTGGACGGCGATGAACCACTAATCGTTCGCCTTCGAACGCGTAAGATCGAGGCTGGGTCGCAAGACCCAGCCTCTTTCTTTTTGTGCGCTCGCCGCCGAGATTGCGCGGCGCTGCTGGGCGGCGGGCGATCGGCCTTGCCTTAGGCGCCGGCCTCCGCTAAACCCGGGCGCGCGTTCCCGATCGAGACGGACCCATGCAGAAATTCACCACGCTGACCGGCGTCGCGGCGCCGCTGCCGATGATCAATGTTGATACCGACAAGATCATCCCGAAGCAGTACCTCAAGACGATCGAGCGGACCGGCTTGGGCAAGGCGCTGTTCGACGAGCTGCGCTACAACGCCGACGGCTCCGAGAAGCCCGATTTCGTTCTCAACCAGCCGGCCTATCGCAAGGCCGAAATCCTGGTGGCGGGCGAGAACTTCGGCTGCGGCTCGTCGCGCGAGCATGCGCCGTGGGCGCTCCTCGATTTCGGCATACGCGCCGTGATCGCGCCGAGCTTCGCCGACATCTTCCACAGCAACTGCTTCAAGAACGGCATTCTGCCGATCGTGCTACCGGCTGAGACCGTGGCACATCTGATGGACGACGCCCGCAAGGGTTCGAATGCGCGGCTCGCCATCGACCTGGCGAGCCAGACCATCACGCGCCCCGATGGCCAGGTCGTGCATTTTGAAGTCGATCAGTTCCGCAAGCAGTGCCTGCTCGACGGCGTCGACGACATCGGCCTGACCCTCAAGAAAGAGTCGGCGATCGCCAAGTTCGAGAACCGGCGCAAGCAGACGCAGCCCTGGCTCTGACGGCCGGCCGTTCGCGAGAGGATTCATGGCATCCAACCGGAAGATTCTGCTGTTGCCGGGCGACGGCATCGGCCCCGAGGTGACGCACCAGGCGGCGCGCGTGCTCGAGTATTTCGACAAGCGGCGTATCGCCAGTTTCGAGGTCAAGGAAGACCTGGTCGGCGGCGCCGCCATCGACAAGCACGGCACGCCGCTGACCGAATCGGCGATGAAGGCGGCGCTCGAGACCGACGCGATCCTGCTGGGCGCGGTCGGCGGCCCGAAATGGGACAACCTTCCCTTCGCGCAGAAGCCCGAGCGCGGCTTGCTGCGGCTGCGCAAGGACATGGAGCTCTTCGCCAACCTGCGGCCGGCTTTCGTCTTCGCCGCGCTGGCCGACGCCTCGACCCTGAAGCGCGAGGTCGTCGAGGGCCTGGACCTCATCATCGTCCGCGAGCTGACGGGCGGCATCTATTTCGGCGAGCCGCGCGGCATCACCAGCCTGCCCGGCGGCGGCCGCAAGGGCATCAATACCCAGGTCTATACCACCGACGAAATCGTGCGCGTCGCGCGCATTGCCTTCGAGCTCGCGCGCAAGCGCGATAAGCGGGTTTGCTCGGTCGAAAAGGCCAACGTGATGGAATCGGGCGTGCTGTGGCGCGAAGAGATCACCAAGCTGCACGGCGCCGAATACAGCGACGTCCAGCTCTCGCACATGTATGCCGACAACTGCGCGATGCAGCTGGTGCGCAACCCGAAGCAGTTCGACGTCATCGTCACCGACAATCTTTTCGGCGACATCCTATCGGATTGCGCGGCGATGCTGACCGGCTCGCTGGGCATGCTGCCATCGGCCTCGCTGGGCGCGGCGGACAAGAGCGGCCGGCGCAAGGCGCTCTATGAGCCGGTGCACGGCAGCGCGCCGGACATCGCCGGCAAGAACCTCGCCAATCCGCTCGCGTCGATCCTGTCGCTCGCGATGATGCTGCGTTACTCGTTCGACATGGAGGACGAGGCGAAGCTGGTCGAGCAGGCGGTCGCCAAGACGCTTGCCGGCGGCGCGCGCACCGGCGACATCGCCCAGGCGGGCACGAGCCGCATCTCGACGACGGAGATGGGCGACCGCATGCTCGGCGAGCTGCAGAAGCTCGCCTAGTCCTAGCGTCCTGATTCTGAAATTCGCGGTGTCTCTTTTCTCGTCACCCCGGCGAAGGCCGGGGTCCATCCCTGCCGTGGATACCGGCCTTCGCCGGTATGACGAGGCGGAGGGCGTTGGTTTGATCTTGCGAACTGCCGGTTCAGGACGTTAAGCCGCCTTGCGGCGGAACGCCGGCGCGACCTGCTCGGCGAAGCGCGCCATCTCGTCCTTCACCTGCTGGTGTGGCTTCAAGCCGACGTTGAAATAGAGGATCACCTCACTGAAGCCGGCGGCCTCGACTTTCTTCAACGTGTCGGTGATCTGCTGCGTCGTGCCCAGCAGGACCGAGTTCTCGGTCAGGTCCTCGGGCTGCACCTTGCCCAGCCGGTCCACCATGTCGATGAAGTAACGATAGCTCGGCGGCACGGTCTTGGGATCGCCCGGCAACGCCGGGATGACGCATTCCCGATAGTAGCGGATCTGGCGCGCCCGTTGCGCCGCCTCCTGCTCCTTGTTGTCGGCGAAGTGGGTGAAATAGCTGCACATCAGCCGGCCCGGCTTGGTGCCGTACTTGGCGCACGTCTCGTGATAGAGCTCGGCGACCTGCTTCAACCCGCCGAACGTCATCGCCGCCGCGAATGGCGCCACCACGACGCCGCAGCCGAGCCGAGCGGCGAGCTCGATCGACGGCTTGGAGAACGAGCCGACATAGGACGGGATCGGCTTCTGCACGGGTTGCGGCGTGATGCGCACGTCGTCGAAATGGTAGTGCTTGCCGTGATGCGAGATGCGCTCGCCGCCGGCGCTCCACAGCCGCCGCACGACCTCCATGCCCTCCTCGAAGATCGCCTGGTTGTCGTCGAAGTCGACGTGGAACGGCTGATACTCGCGCCGGTCGTAACCGCGCCCGGCAGCCCAGTCGACCCGTCCGTTCGAAAGCAGATCGAGCGTCGCCCATTGCTCGGCGACGCGAATGGGATGATGCAGCGGCAGCACGGTCACCGCCGGCGCCAGGCGGATCCGCTTCGACCGCGCCGCCAGGTTGGCCAGCACGAGATCGGGGCATGAGAGCACCCCGAGCGAATTGAAATGATGCTCGCCGATCCACGCCGAATAGAAGCCGAGCTGCTCGGCGTACACGCCTTCGTCGAGAATATCGGAAACGAACTGGTTGGCCGAGCGCGCGTTGTTCTCGTAATGATTGTCGCTCAGCGTGAAGTAGCCGAATTCCATGACGTCCTCCCTCCGTTCCGGCCGCATCTTGCGGCGGCCATGGCCCGATTGACGCGAGTTTAATGCACGTGCAACTATTGTAAACGCAATTTTCCGAGCCGCACCGCAACAGCGCCTTCCGGTGACATCGTCGTGCGCCAGCGTCGTTTGAATCTCGACGACTACCTGCCCTATCTCGTCAACCGCGTCGGCGTGGCGCTCGCGCTCCATTTCGGCAAGGACGTGCTCGCCCGTTACGGCCTCAGCATCGAGATGTGGCGGGTGCTGGTAGTGCTGTCGAGCAACGGCGGACAGCGCCAGGTCGATCTTGGCGGTCTCACCAGCATCGACGCCTCGACCCTGTCGCGCATGGTGACGCGGCTGGTTCGCCTCGGCCTCGTCGCCCGCCGGCGTTCAACCGCCGACACTCGGGAAGTCGAGGTCGCCTTGACCGCCAAGGGCCGCGCCGCATTGCGCCGCCTGATTCCGATCGCACGGCGCTATGAGGCCATCGCTGCCACTGGCATTTCCGGCGCCGAGCTCGCGGCCCTGAAGCGGGCGCTGCGCCTGATGTACCGCAATCTGAGCCCGCAGTCCGGCTGAGGCCAGTCGGGATTCCTTACAGGTGCCGCCACGCTGTGGCGCGCCGCGATCGATTTTGCCGTCCGACCCGACGCCCGCAGGCACTGCCGCGGCCTTGATCGCCCGCATCGTGAAGTCGTCATCGCATCGCCGGCAAGTGCCCGCACCCGCGCCGTGGCAGGCGGCCCGGTCGAAGCCCGCGCAGTCCGGTTAACGCCCATGACAAAGCGCCGCCGTTAACCGTGATCATCTATGCCATAAGTATCCGTAAACCATTTATCAGTAGTAATCTGTGGCGTATTTGCTATTTATTCACTATATACATCGATTATATTACACAATATCGTGTTTTTTATCACGAATACTCATTTATATATTGAAAACTCTTTGCCACTAGGCTACAAGCTTGACAGTAACGCCGCGGAGAAGTCGGCGGCTTTGACAGCTCGGGCGCAACGAGAACGGCGCGTCCCGCTCGCTAAGAGAATCGGGAGCGGGTTCGGCAATGTTGCGAATCTTCGGGCACTTCGTGCCGATTCCGGCCGTCATCATCGGACTCTGTGAAATCCTCCTGACGGCCGCCGCGATCTATCTCGCCACGGCGCCGAACACGCCGGCGCTGGCCGGCGAATTCCACTTCACGGCATCGTCGATCCAGTTCTCGCTCGGCATGTCCGCCATCGCCACCGGAGCGATGGGCGCGGTCGGGCTCTACAACTACGACGTCTTCCTCGACTCGCGGCTGATGATCACCAAGGCGCTGCTGGCGCTGGCGTTGGTGATACCGGCGGCGGCGATCGGCGGCCTGTTCCTGACCCGCGACATGCTCGGCGGTCTGGCCGATTCGTGGCACGGCTTGGTCTTCAAGAGCGCCGCGGCGTGGATGGGTTGCGTCGTCGTCACGCGCATGGCCCTGCTGCGCTTTTCCGACATTGAGATGTTCCGTCGCGGCGTCGTCGTGCTGGGCACCGGTGTGCGTGCCGAGCGCATCGCGGAGCTCGCGCGGCGTCACGCCAACCACTATTTCATGCCGCGCGCCTATGTTCATATCGGTGCCGACCCGCATCTGGTCGCCAGCGAGGACCTCGACCTCGACGCCGTCAAGGACGACCGCGCGCTCGCCAAATTCGCCCGCAAGCTGGGCGTGCGCGAGGTCGTGGTCGCGACCGACGAGCGCCGCGGCATGCCGGTCGAGCAGCTGCTGCATTGCAAGATCGAAGGCGTCAACGTCGTCGACTATCTGACGTTCTGGGAACGCGAATATGGCCGCATCGATATCGACGCGCTGCAGCCGAGTTGGCTGATCTATTCCGACGGCTTCCGCCAGGGCCGCATCGTCAACCTCGCGAAGCGCGCCTTCGATCTGATCGTCAGCTTTATGCTGCTCGTCGCCACGTTGCCGGTGATCGCGCTGGCGGCGCTGGCGATCCGCCTCGAGAGTCCCGGCCCCGTGCTCTATCGCCAGGAGCGCGTCGGCTATCACAATCGGGCGTTCATGCTCTACAAATTCCGCTCGATGCGTGCCGACGCCGAGCGTGACGGTGCGCCGCGCTGGGCTGCCAGCGGCGATCCGCGCGTCACCCGCATTGGCGCGATCATTCGCCGTTTCCGCATCGACGAGCTGCCACAGCTCTGGAACGTCTTCAAAGGAAACATGAGCTTCGTCGGCCCGCGCCCGGAGCGGCCGTTCTTCGTCGATCAGCTGGCCGAGTCCATTCCATTCTACAACCAGCGACATTCCGTGAAGCCGGGCATCACGGGCTGGGCGCAGGTCAACTATTCCTACGGCGCGTCGCTCGAGGATGCGCGGCAAAAACTCGCCTACGACCTCTACTACGTGAAGAACCGCACGCTGTTCCTCGACGTGGTGATCCTGATCCAGACCGTGCGCGTCATCCTGTTCCGCGAGGGCGCGCGCTGAGCCATGTCCTTCGCCGCCGTCACTTCCGCCATCTGTGCGTTTGCCTTCGCGGCGCTGTTCCTGTTCACGCTGGCGCGCGGCAAGGCCTCGCACGAGGGTCGCTTCATCCTCGCCGCGTCGGGCGCGACGGCTTTGTGGGCGGCGGGATTGGCATTGGGCGTGGCGGGCGGCGCGCTGCAATCGCTCGAAACTGTTCAGGCATTGATCTGGCTGGCGCTGCTCGAATGGCTGCTGCGGCCGCAGACGGAAAGCCGTCTCAGGCACGGCATGCGCGGGCTTGCGGTCGGCTTCGGCGCGCTCGCGGGCATCGCCGCGCTCACCAACGATCTGGTGCACGTCGGCGACGGCACGCTCCTTTGGTCGCAGATCGTCGCGCGCACCGGCTTGGCGATCGCCGGCCTGCTGCTCGTCGAGAACGTCTATCGCAACATCGAGCCCAAGCGGCTCTGGAACGTCGTTCCGTTGTGCATCGGTATCGGCGGCTTCTTCGCTTATGGCCTGTTCCTCTATTCCACGGCCCTGCTGACCGGTCACGTGAACCCGGTCTTCGCCGACGCGCGGCCCGCGGCAACCTCCCTGGCCGCGCCGTTCCTGGCGCTGACGCTGGCGCGCAATCGCGACTGGCGCATCGACCACCACATCTCGCGCAGCGTCGTCTTTCATGCCTTCACCCTGGTGGTGAGCGGCGTATTCCTGCTCGTCGTCGCCAGCCTGGGCGTGGTGTTGCAGCAGGGCGGGCGCGCCTGGGGGCCCGCAGCGCAAGTCGTCGCGCTCTTCGGCAGCACGCTGGTCCTGGCGCTGGTGCTGTCGTCGGGCGGCATCAAGGCGCGGATCGGCTATCTGGTATCGCGCAATTTCTTTTCGCTGCGCTACGACTATCGCCTCGAATGGATGAACTTCATCGACATTTTGTCGGCGCCGGGTGCCGAGCTGCGCCAGCGCGTCATTCATGCCGTCGCCAACATCGTCGATAGCCCGCGCGGCGCGCTGTGGCTGATCGACGACGGCATTGGCTTCCGGCCCGCGGCGTTCTTCAACCTGCGTCTGCCCGCCGAATTGGCCGAACCGCTGACGGGCACGTTCGTCGCCGGATTTCGCGGCGGCCACTGGATCCAATTACTCGACGGCGAGGCCAAACCGGCGCCGTGGCGCGCCGATCGCCAATTCTGGCTCGCCGTTCCACTGGTCCACAGCGGCCGCATGATCGGCTTCATCGCGCTTGCCCATCCGCGCGCACCGCTCGACCTCAATTGGGAGAGCTTCGATCTCCTGCGCGCGGTCGGCCGCCAGGCCGCAAGCTACATCTGCGAGGAAAGCGCCGCGCAGCAGCTCGCCGATGCGCGCCGCCTCGAGGATTACGGCAAGCGCTTCGCGTTCCTCGGCCACGATCTCAAGAATATCGCCAGCCAGCTGCGTCTGATCGCCATCAACGCACAGCGCCACGGCGACAATCCGGCTTTCCGGGCGGACGCCTTCCGTACGGTCGAGAGCTCGGCCGCGCGCATGAGCGCTTTGCTGTTGCAGCTCAACGCGCGAACCGCCGCGGCCGCCGAACCCGGTCGCGCGGCGCCGGTCGACCCGGCGCGCATCGTGGCGGAAGTCGCCAGCGCGCTCGCCGGCGCCTCCGTGCCGATCGAGACGCGCGTGCCGGCAACGGCCTTCGTTGCGATGCCGGCCGAAGACTTGCGCTCGGCGCTGACCCACATCCTCAGCAACGCGATCGAGGCCTCGCCGGCCGGCGCGGTCGTGAGTATCACCGGCGCAGTCGCCGACGGCCGGCTGGCGATCGAGATTACCGATCGCGGGCCCGGCATGGAGTCCCAATTCATCCACAGCGAGCTCTTCCGTCCGTTCCGAACGACCAAGGCGAGCGGTAGCGGCATTGGCGCCTACCAGACGCGTGAGCTGGTGCGCGCGTCCGGCGGCGAGCTCGACGTCATCAGCCAACTGGGCGCTGGCACCACCATGCGCATCATTCTTCCCCTAGCACGAGAAGGAGCCGTCTCCTCGGCGGCATGAAATCATGAAAGACAGCAAAATCTCTCTCCTGATCGTCGAGGACGATGACGGCCTCGCCCGCCAGTACAAGTGGGCCCTGTCCGATTGCGAGATGGCGTTTGCCGCCAATCGCGACGACGCGATCGCCGAATTCCGCCGCGTCCGACCGCAGGTGGTCGTGCTCGATCTCGGCTTGCCGCCCGCCGCCGATACCGCGGCGGAAGGCATCGCGGCGCTCGAGGCGATCCTCGCCATGGCGCCGGAGACTAAAGTCATCGTCGCCACCGGCAACGAGAGTCGCGAGGTCGCGCTGCGCGCCGTGCAGCTCGGTGCCTACGATTTCCATCTGAAGCCGGTCGACCTCGACGTATTGCGGCTGATGATCGCGCGTGCGGCGAAGCTGCACGGGCTCGAGGCGGAGAACCGCCGACTCCAGGATCTCATGCCGCGTTCGCCCGTCGACGGCATCGTCGCCGCGAGCCCGCAGATGACGCGCGTCCTGCGCACCATCGAGAAAATCGCGCCGACCGACGTCGCCGTGCTCCTGCTCGGCGAGAGCGGCACCGGCAAGGAAGTCCTGGCACAGGCCGTCCACCGGCTGAGCCCACGCGCGAAGAAGCCATTTGTCGCCATCAATTGCGCGGCGATTCCCGAGACGCTGCTCGAGAGCGAGCTGTTTGGCCACGAGAAGGGTGCCTTCACCGGCGCGATCAAGCAGACCATCGGCAAGATCGAGGGCGCCACCGGCGGCACGCTGTTCCTCGACGAAATCGGCGATGTGCCCCTCGCGATGCAGGTGAAGCTGCTGCGCTTCCTGCAGGACCAGGTGGTCGAGCGCGTCGGCGGCCATCGGCCGATCCAGGTCGACGTGCGCATCGTTTGCGCCACCAACCAGGATCTCGACCACATGATCGGCACCGGCCGTTTCCGCGAGGACCTGTACTACCGGCTCAACGAAGTCCGCGTCACCGTGCCGCCGCTGCGCGAGCGCGAAGGCGATCCGGTCCTGCTCGCCAACCATTTCCTGAAGCGCTTCAACGAGCAGTTCGCGCGCAAGGTCAAGGGCTTCGGCTCCGACGCGCTGACCGCGATCGCCGTCCACCCATGGCGCGGCAACGTGCGCGAGCTCGAGAACCGCGTGAAGCGCGGAGTAGTGATGGCCGAAGGCGCGACCGTCAGCGCCGCGGACCTTGAATTGGCGCCCGCCGAGCTGCCCTTTGGGTCGCTCGACCTGCGCGAGGCACGGGCACGGGCTGAGCGCGGCGTCATCCAGATGGCGCTGGCACAGAGTGGCGGCAATCTGTCGCGCGCCTCGAAGATCCTCGGCATAAGCCGGCCGACGCTCTACGGCCTCCTCGAAGACCTCGGCCTTGAAGTTCATTCCTGAGTGCGCACTCGGATCGTCTGGAGACTGAAATGATCAACCGTTCAGATTTCATCGGCCGTGCCCTGCCCTTCGTGCTGGCGTTCGGCGTGCTGGTGGCGGCGCCGTCGATCACGCGCGCGTCGATCGGCTATACCGATCAGGCGCAGCAACTGATCAATCGCGGCGATCTGCGCGGTGCCACGATCGAGCTGCGCAACGCAGCGCGCAGCCAGCCGCAGAATGCCGATATCCACCTCCGCCTGGGGCAGCTCTATCTCCAGATCGGCAACATTCCGGCGGCCGAGGCTGAAGCGCGTCTGGCGCTCGCCCGTGGCGCCGACGAAGCCAAGGTCGCGCCGCTGCTCGCCGAAAGCCTGCTGCGCGGCGGCAAGTTCAACGCGGTGCTGCGCGAGATTCCCGCCGGCCACCGCCCTGCGCAGGTCGAAAGCGCGGTCCGCCTTGCGCGCGGCCTCGCCTATCTCGGCCTGCACCAGCCCAATCAGGCAGCGCCGTTGCTGGCCGAAGCCGAGCAGCTTGACCCGAAGGCGATCGGGCCCAAGCTCGGCTCCGCCCGCTTTCTGATGTTCGAGAACAAGCCGACCGACGCCGAGCAGCACGTCGATGCGGCGCTCGCGATCGCGCCGGACAACAGCCGTGCGCTGATGCTGAAGGGCGATCTGTTGCGCCTGCGCGGCGACTATTCCGGCGCACTGGCGCGCTACGACGCGGTCGTGAAACACGAACCGCAGAACGCCATCGCGCTGCTCGGCCGCGCCAACCTCGAAATCGCGTTGAACCAGCTCGATGCCGCCGAAAAGGACGTCAAGCACGTTCAGGCCGAATTCCCCAACAGTCCGGAAGGTACCTATCTCCAGGCGCTCATCGACGTCGGCCAAGGCAACATCGCCAAAGCGAACGATCTCCTGCAGAAGGCGAGCCTCCAGCTGTCAAACCTGCCAGTAGCGCAGCTTCTGACTGGCGCCGTGCAGTTCTCGCTCGGCCAGTACGCCCAGGCGGCGGTCAGCTTGCAGAATTTCGTCGCGCATGTGCCGAACAATCCACTGGCCAACCGGCTGCTGGCCGATATCGCCCTGCGCCAGAACGAGCCGCACCAGGCGATCACCTTGCTCGAGCCGGTCACGCGCGCCAATCCCGACGACGGCGCAGCCTGGGCGGTGCTGGCGGATGCCTATCTCGCCGTGGGCGACAACGCCAAGGCCTCGCAGGCGCTCGATCGCGCCTCGGCGAGCACGGTGAACAATCCGCGGCTCGGAACCCAGGTCGCGGTCGGCCGCATCGCGGTGGGCCAGACCAGCCTCGGCGCCGAGCAGCTCGAGTCGATCTTCAACCGCAAGGGCGGCGCCGGCATCGCCGGTCCCGCGCTCATCCTGTCCGATCTGCGCGCGCATCACATCGCCGAAGCCGAACGTCATGCCGAGGCATTGGCCAAGGCACGGCCCGACGACCTCGTCGCGGCCAATCTGCTCGGCTTGGTTCGCATCGCGCAGGGCAACCTGACGAACGCCGAGCAGATCTTCACGGTGCTTTATCGGAAGCATCCCGAGTTCACCGTCGCTGGCCGCAATCTTGCCCAGGTCTACATGGGTGAAGGGCGGCCTGACAGCGCAGTCAGCGTCTATCGCGCCATGATCGCGCGCGACAGCGACGATATCGCTTCCCACCTGGCCCTGGCCGACGTCCTGGCGGCGATGAAGGATTATGACGGTGCCGTCGCCGAGCTGCAGCGCGCCAACGCGCTCAATCCGTCGAATCCGGCGCCCAATCTGAAGATCGCGAATCTCTATGCATCGCAATCACAGTGGAGCAAGGCGGTCGACACGATGCGGCCGATGATCCAGCAGTTCCCCAACAACTTCGCCGTGCTCGACATGATGGGCCGCATCCAGACGGCGATGGGCGATACCAAGGCCGCGGTCGCCACGTATCGCCGCACGACCGAAGCGAAACCCAATGACGCGGTTGCCTTCGATCGCTATGCCAATGCCCTCGCGGGAAACGGCGACTGGACGGGTGCACACGCCCAACTCCAGAAGGCGGTCCGCCTCGAACCGAAATCGGCGCTCTATCGCGAGGAGCTCGTCTACGCCGAGTACCGGGTCGCGGGACGGAATCCGGCTTATGCACTCGCCAAGAAGCTGGCGCCGGCCACGGAAAGCCGGACGCTCGCGGCACAGTGGATGGCTGCGGTGCTGGTCAAGGACGGCAAGATCAAGGACGGACTCGAACTGCTGGCCGGCGCCGAACGAATTGCGCCTTCGGAAGGTTTGGTGGTTCAGCACGCCGCCGTGCTGGCGAAGGCGGGACAGCCGGCACAGGGCGCGAAGCTGCTGCATGCCTGGATCGGCCGTCACCCGGCCGATCTCGCCGCTATGCACGCGCTCGCCGATCTCGACATGTCGATGGCTGATTATCCGGCCGCGCAAGGCGTGCTCGAAGCCATCGTGGCGCGCAATCCGGACGACGTCGTGGTCCTCAACAACCTCGCGTGGATCTATGCTCATAGCGGCGACGCGCGCGCGCGACCGACCGCGGCGCGTGCCTACGCCTTGTCGCCGCTGTCGCCGGCTGTCGCCGACACCTATGGGTGGATCCTGCTGTCCCAAGGCGACATCGCTCATGCGGTGCAGTATCTGCGCATGGCGAGCTATGGCATGCCGGACGATCCGTCGGTGCAGTATCACTTCGCCGTGGCGCTGAGCCGGGCCGGCAAGAAGGCCGACGCCCGGGCCCTTTTGCAGCGCGTCGTCGCCTATCACGGCCCATTCGACGGCAAACAGCAGGCCAGCGATCTGCTGCGGAATCTGGGCGGCAGCGTCAACTAGGCCGTGTCCTCGTAAAGTAAGATTGGCGAGCAACGGTTGATCAATGCCCGCTTTGATCCCATAAGCGGACTCTCTACCGCAGTCGCGGAATGTCCGCTAAGTGCAACGAGCCGACATACAGCTCATCCGAGCGTAATGCGCAATCTATGGATCTTGCCATCGTCCATCAGCGGGATTTGCAACGGCCTTTCCGGCACTGCCACGCCGTCGAGCGCGGCGTGCAAGACCCCGCGGCTGACCTTATGCGGGTTTTCAACCGTAATCTCGTATTTCGCCGTGCGATATCGGAACAGGATCTCGAAGCGAGGCCACGCCCTCGGCACGCACGGATCGAGAGCCAGCAAGGCTCCCCTTAGACGAAACCCGAGAATCCACTCGAGGCCAGCTCTGTGCAGCCATCCGGACGAGCCGGTGTACCACGTCCATCCGCCCCGCCCGACATGCGCGGGCGCCGCATAGACGTCCGCGCAGGCAACATATGGCTCGACCTTATAGCGCAGAGCGTCGCCCGGCGTGCTCGAGCGATTGATCGGGTTCACGATCGAGAACAACTCGGACGCCTTTTCGCCATCGCCGAGCATCGCAAAGGCGATCATCGACCAAATAGCAGCATGGGTATATTGGCCACCGTTTTCTCGGATGCCCGGCGGATATGCCTTGATGTATCCGGGGTCGTGCGACATCCGATCGAAGGGCGGGGCGAAGAGTAGGACGAGTCCGTCATCGCGGCGCACCAGTTGCTCGTCCACCGCCGCCATGGCGAGCGCACCGCGACCGAGATCGGAGGCGCCGGAGAGCACGCTCCAGGACTGAGCGATCGAATCGATCCGGCATTCGGTACTCTCGGCCGAGCCGAGCGGTGTGCCGTCGTCGAAATAACCTCGCCGATACCAGGCGCCATCCCACCCCTCTCGCTCCAGAGAGCGCTGCAGGGCAACGCCGTGCGCACGCCACGCCGCGGCGCGGGCCGCTTCGCCGCGCTGCTCGGCCAACGGCGCGAATGCCGTGAGCGTGGCGTGAAGGAACCAGCCGAGCCAGACGCTTTCGCCTTTTCCTCCTTCCCCGACACGGTTCATGCCGTCATTCCAGTCGCCGGTCCCGATCAACGGCAGGCCATGACCGCCGATGGCAAGGCTCTTGTCGAGAGCCAGAGCGCAATGTTCGAAGAGAGTGGCGCGCTCGTCGGAGATCATGGGCTGGAAGAACGAGTCGTGCTCGCCGGGCTGAAGGGCGGGCCCCTCGAGAAACGCCACGCTTTCATCTAATACGTCGAGATCGCCGGTGACCTCGACATAGTGTGCGACGGCGTAAGCCAACCAAACGCGATCGTCGGAAACCTGCGTGCGAACCCCCTGGCCTGAATGCGGCAGCCACCAGTGCTGGACATCGCCTGCGGGGAATTGGCGGCCGGCCGCGCGCAACAGATGCTCTCGCGTCAGCGCGGGCTTGGACACGGCGAGCGCCATCCCATCCTGCAGTTGATCGCGGAAGCCGAAGGCGCCGCTCGCTTGGTAGAACGCCGATCGCGCCCAGACTCGACAGGCGAGCGTTTGGTAAAGCAACCAGCGGTTGATCAGGATGTCCATGGAGCGGTCTGGCGTCTTTATTTGGACGGTGCCGAGGACCCCGTCCCAGTACCGAGTCACCGCATCTAACGTAGCGCCCAGGTCCGCGGCTCGGTAGCGCGTGATCAGGCTCCGGGCCTCCTCCGCCGACGCTGCCTCTCCCAGAAAGAAGATGATTTCCGTCGTGTCGCGCGGCTTAAGGCGCACGTGAGTCTGTAAAACGCCGCAGGGGTCGAGACCGGCTCCAGTCCGATTTGAGAGTGGAGCGTCGCCCGCGAGCGCGGCTGGATAGTCGAGGGAGCCATTCCGGCCCAAGAACTCGGTCCGGTCGCCCGTCCACGCCTGCTGACGTCCTGCAAGATCGGCGAACGCCACGCGAGAGCCAAACGCGGGACGCCAGACGTTGCGCGCGAACATTGCGCCGGTCTCCGGATCGATCTCGGTCACCACGGACGGCGCCGAGCGTTCGCGGGATGTGCCCAGCACCCACTCCACGTAGGCGGTGCCCGAGATATGGCGGGATCGCCCCGAGATGTTTTGGATCTTCAGCCGAGAGATCTTGATCGGATTATCGAGCGGAACGTATTGCAGAAGCTCGAGGGAGAGCCCATGCGAGGCATGCTCAAACCGGCTATAACCTTGGCCGTGCCGCGCGATATACGGCGAGACATGCTCCCGGATCGGGAGCGCCGTCGGGCACCAGACATCTCCGCTCTCTTCATCGCGGAGATACATGACCTCTCCCGGTTGATCAGAGATGGGGTCGTTCCACCAAGATGTAACCTGGTTCTCTCGGCTGTTGGCCGACCATGTGTAGCCGCCACCCTCCGCCGAGACCTGGAATCCGAACGAGGGATTGGCAATCACATTGATCCATGGCGCCGGCGTGCATTGCTCGGCGCCGAGGATGGTCACATATTCCCGCCCATCGGCGGTAAAACCGCCGAAGCCGTTGAAGAATTCGAGGTCGGGCTTTGCGGGCACGGCGTTCGCATCTTGGCGCCCCGATGACGGTCGCGATCGCGGCGCTATCACGGGCTTGGGCTCCCGCACGCGCTTGACCTGTTCGGCCAGGCTGCCGCGGCGGCTGAGAAGTACTGCGCGCGCTACGGCCTGGAGGGCAACCCGGGCTTCTACGGAAAGCAGGTCGGCGCGCAAGACGAATACCGTGCCGCGCACTTCTTCGCCCGCCAGTGCCGATTGCGACCGGCTTGCCCGAACTATCGTCTCAAGAGCGGTCTGGAGGTCCTGGATATAGGACGAAGGCCGTTCGTTCAGAATCACGAGATCGACGGCCAGCTGCTTCATCCGCCAATATTCATGAGCGCGCAGCAGCTGACGCACGATCTCCAGATCCTCGATTTCGTCGATTCGAAGCAGGACGATCGGCAGGTCGCCAGAAATTCCCTGGGGCCAAAGGACCGAGGGACCGGATCCATTCCGCCGTAGAATTTCCGAGGACGGACGCAATGTCGGGTCGGAATAGAGCACCCGATTGGCGAGACGCTGGAAGACGTGCGCCTCGTCCGTGGAAATACCGAGATGGCGGAGCTGTACTTGGGCTTGCGTCCATGCGCGCGTGACCGCGCGCTCGTAAGCGGTCGGGTCGCGGTGCTTGTCAACGAGATCGAGCATCTCGCTGCGCGAAGAAGAAACCAACGTCCAATACGCCACGCGGACCGTTGTCGCGGCAGGGACCCGAACGCGATGGCGAAGGCTGAAGACGGGATCGAGTACGGTGCCCACCGTGCCAGAGAGCGGCAGGCCTTGCGTCACACAGAA
Organism: Allostellaceae bacterium; assembly: GCA_035532975.1. GTDB lineage: Bacteria > Pseudomonadota > Alphaproteobacteria > ATCC43930 > CGMCC-115725 > REEB95. The sequence continues at coordinate 4,976 of DATLUT010000034.1, read as the reverse complement.
TGGCGCCCGGATTGTGCGGCCTCGTCCGATGAAACGCGCGCGGTCGGTCTCGTGTTGCGCATCGCCTACTGTATCGCCCTCCACGACGGCGATATGCGCGGCCCAGATTTCCGGTTCGTCAGGTGACCGCCGTCGCCGGGTGGCAAGAAGCGCGCCGATATCGGTTTCGAACTCCGTTTGCACGAAAAGCTTGGAGAACGCCGGATGTGCTCTATCGGCCTCGCGCGGAGCCAGCACAATCTCCGCGTAGGATGTCAGCTCGATCTCACGGGCCTGATGACCGCGGTTTGAGATGGATACGCGGCGAACTTCGGCGTCCGCCTCCGGTGAAACCGCTACGTCGAGTGTCGTCGTTATCGAGCCATCGCGCCTGATGATCTCGACCCGATCCTCCGAGAAAGCAACGTCGTAGCTATCCGGCTCCATGCCGCTCGGCTGGTATCCCGCGGACCAAACATCGCCGCTGTGCGCATCACGGAGGAAGATGAACGAGCCCCAGGAATCGCAGGTGACATCCTCTCGCCACCGCGTGACCGCGAGGCCTCGCCAGCGGCTGTAACCCGAGCCAGCGCTCGTCACCATCACAGCGTAGTTGCCGTTCGACAAAAGATGCGTCCGGGGAACCAAGTCGTGCGGCGATTGGAATCGGCGCAGCATGGGCGGGACGAGCTCTCGGATGTTCGCCGCCGCCTTCGCCTCATCGACCCGGGGGCGGGCAACCAGGACATCGCGTGGTGGCCGCTCCTGCAGCAAGAGTTCGGTCGCCTGGATGATGGGATCGGCATGAAAGCGCGCGCGCATCTTGCCGTCCTGGAGGGCGTCGGCGATGGCGACCACGGTCATGCCTTGATGGTGCGCCATGTGCGCGCGAACGACCGCCACGTTTTCGCCCGCGGGCAGACGCGACGGGGTGTAGTCGAGAGCCTCGTACCAGCCATATTTCCCACGGCCGCCGGCGGCGGTCAGCCGAGCATAGTTCCGCGCCGCGGCTTCCGGATCGACCATGGCGCCCAGCGCCGTCGCGTAGGGAGCGATGACGACGTTCTCGCCGAGGCCGCGCTGCAGACCCAGGCCCGGAACGCCGAAGTTCGAGTATTGGTAGGTGAACTCGAGATCGCGCACGTTATAGGCGGACTCCGAGACACCCCACGGCACGCCCAGATCGACGCCATATCTGATTTGCCGCCGGACGACCAGCCGGGCGGATTCATCCAGAACGCTGCCGGCCGGTGCGCGCATCACAAGGGAGGGCATCAAATACTCGAACATCGATCCCGACCACGAGACCAGAGCAGAGCCGAGGTCGACGGGCGTAAGTTCGCGTCCGAGCCGAAACCAATGCTGAGCCGGTACGTCCCCCTTGGCGATCGCGATAAAGCTGGCAAGACGCGCTTCCGATGCGAGCAGATCGTAACAATTGGAGTCGAGAGTTCCTTCGTCCGCTCGGTAGCCCAGCGAGAGAAGCTGGCGCGTCGGATCCAGAAGAAAGCCGAATTCCATCGTGTCGGACATCGTCTGCGCGAGATCGCTGAGCACCGCGATGCGTCGATCGAGCAGCCGGGCCGTACGAGCGGATTGCTCGAAAGCGTCGACTAAGGCGTCAACGCGCGCAATCGCATGTTTTCCGTCGTCGGTCTGGGTCGCGAGCTGTGCCCGGTGGTCCCACAGGGCGCGAATGGCGATCTCGGAGCGATCCGGGAGATCCGCCAGGCTCGGAACAGTATCGAAGCAAATCTCTGGCGATTCGCCGGGATGGCTGGCTGAATCCGCGGTCGCGGCTGCGGCATGGGCCTCTTCACTTGCGATGAAACCCGCCCAGGGCGTCAGCGAGTCGAGGTCGCGCTGGTGACTTCTTATGGTCGCGCCCACGGCCTCTGCCCAAGTCACCAATTCGGCGCCTCCATCGTCGCCGTGCTCCCTGGCCAATTCTCGAGCGCGCCCGGCGAGCTGATCGGCGTGGATCGCGAGCTCCGACAGTTGACGCGCGATGCCTGCCGGTGTCGTCGATATCGGTTGAAGCGACGCGGAGATCATATCCAGCGTGTCACCGAACCGCATGCGAGTCGCGACTTGATCCGGATGCTCGTCGGAAAGCGCCTGCACGGATTCTCGGGCGAGCGAGAGTGCGTCCGCGATGCCGGCAGCCCAGTTCGTGGCCGTCACGGGATCGCTGAGTGTCTCGCGGCAAGCGTTTGCCAGGGCGATGAGGTGGCCGGCGAGGTTTCCGCTGTCGACGGAGGAGATATATTTTGGGTCCAGCGGGCGCAGGTCGCGCGTGCCGTACCAATTGTAGAAATGCCCTCGGAATCGCTCGAGAGTGTTCATCGTCCGAAGAGTTGCTTCGAGCCGTTGCACGGTGTCGAGTGTTCCCAGCCAGCCGAAATCGCGAGCGGCGACGACGGACAGCAGATAAAGCCCCATGTTGGTCGGAGAGGTCCGATGAGCCAGGACCGGCTTCGGATCTTCCTGGAAATTATCAGGAGGAAGCATGTGGTCGTCCGGAGTCACGAAGGTCTCGAAGAAACGCCACGTGCGGCGCGCGACGAGCCGCAGCGATTGGCTATCCGATGTGGAGACCCCATGATGAAGCGCTACTGCCGCCGGTAGGCTGGCCCATCTGGCGATCGCTGGCGCAAGCAACCACAAGACCAAGAACGGCGCCGCGACCGGCCAGGTATCCGGCTTCACCCACGCGATCAGCATCGCTGCCAGCCCGGCGAGGGCGACACTACTGGCCATCTGCCGATAGAAGCCGCCCAACTCAAGCCGCGGACCAACCTTCGCTTGCGCGGCGGTAATCCATTCCAGAAGCATCCGGCGTGAGACCAGCAGCCGGAACAGCGTCCGCGCGATGGCGTCGGCCATTAACAGCGCTTGATGCGCCAGGAACGCGATGTGGAGCGCTATCTGCGAAAGCGCAAACTCGAGATCCACTCCGATGGCGCGGATGTGGGTACGCTTCGAGATCCCGAGCCGTCTGGGCACCACTCCGCTGAGAAGCGGCAGCAGCGCAGGGATGGCGATCGTCGTGATAACGAACCCGCTCCAGACCCAGGCAGAGGTGAAGGGCAGCGTCCATCCACCCAGCAGCACAAGGACCGAGGCCGGTGCCGAGACTGATCGGCGCAGGTTGTCGATCATCTTCCATCGGCCGATCAATGGAATCGCAGCTACGCCGTGATCTCTCGTCGAATGCCACCCACGACCGAAAATCCAGGGGAGCAGTTGCCAATCCCCACGCGCCCACCGGTGCTGACGCGCCGCGGCGACGTCGTACCGCGAAGGAAATTCCTCGACGACCTCTATGTCGGAAACCAACCCGGCTCGAGCGAAGATACCCTCGAGGAGATCGTGGCTGAGGAGTGAATTGTCCGGGATTCGATCCGCCAGGGCCGCTTCGAAAGCATCAATGTCGTAGATCCCCTTTCCGGAGTATGAACCTTCATGGAATAGGTCCTGGTATACGTCGGAGACCGCGAACGCGTACGGATCCAAACCGCTCGCACTCGAGAAGACGCGTTGATAAAGCGAACCCTCGCGACCGGTCGGCAACGACGGTGTGACGCGCGGCTGAAGCACAGAGTATCCCTCGATCACGCGCCCGGTGCGAGGATCGAACCTCGGGCGATTCAGGGGATGAGCCATTTTCCCCACCAGCCGCTTCGCGGCTCCTCTCGGCAGCCGGGTATCGCTGTCGAGAGTTATGACGTACCGGATGTCGGGAGGAATGACTGGAGGATGGCCGCCAGGCGTCAGGAACGTTGTGTCGGTCGCTCCGCGGAGCAGGCGATTTAACTCGTGCAGTTTTCCGCGCTTGCGCTCCCACCCCATCCACACTCCCTGTCGCTCGTTCCAGACGCGACGACGGTGAAGCAGGAGAAATCGCTCGCCCGTTGGAGCCGGGCCATAGCGCCGATTCAGCTGCGCGATTCCTTCGACCGCCGCGCCGAGAAGCGCATCGTCGTCCCGCGCGCTCTCCGTGGCAGAGTCGACCCAATCCGAAAGCAGAGCGAAGTGGAGTTCGCCATCCGGGCTCGAGAGATAATGAACCTCCAAGTGCTCGATCTGCTGCTCGAGCGCGCCTCGTGTCGACAGGAGTGTGGGTATGACGATCATCGTGCGCAGGTCTGACGGAATACCGTCGCGGAGTTCCAACGCCGGCAGAATCGTCGCCCCGAACCGGTTCGTGGCACCACGGTTCACAAGCGCTATTGCGACGTCTGATGCCGGTATCAGTGCCACGAGTGCGAGGAGGTAAAGAGCCCAATTGCATTTTGGCTCCGCCGCCCAGTACACGGTCGAGGCGACAATGATCGCGCTTAGGACCACGATGACCCCGAGATAACCGGAAATCCCGATGGCGGCGTTGGCCCGAACGAGCCATCCTCTGACGGGAACACGAAACCCAAGCTCTTTTTCGAAGGACCGGCGGCCTTTGGCGATGAGATAGTAACCGGGGTCGCGCTCCCGGGTCGGGTCGGCGCCGCGCTGTGGATTGTGGCCGGCGCTTGATGCGCGCTGAAGGGCGAGCCGCGCCACGTCGAGTTCCGAGCGCATCGAGCCGCGCGCTAACTCTTCGATCGCGCGGCGATAGAGATCTCGGGTCGGAAAATCCATGTCGGCGAAATCGCTGCCCGAACGCAACGCCGCATCGACAAGGCTGATACGTTCGAACAGCTCCGGCCAATCGACGGCCGATATGAGCCGCATGCTCGTAATGATGTTGCGGACCGTTACGTTGTGCGCGCCCTGACTCTGGTGTTCTTGCCGTACGATCTCGTCGACCGATGTACCCTGGCCTGTGAGGCGTTCATCGAGCCATAGGAGGGCGGGCATGGCTGTCGGATGCTGATCGTGGAGGCGGTGAACCAATTGAGCCGCAAATGCGGTTTCCAGAGGAGCATGGCCCACAGCACCGAGGACGGCCGGTGCAGGTTCAGCTTTGCGGTCGCCAATTCCTAATAGGCGATCGGCCA
>DATLUT010000033.1:0-4560 GCA_035532975.1 Allostellaceae bacterium | reverse complement strand
GGCTCCAGATCGTTCTGAAGAACCGCCGCCTGAGCGGCCACCAGTGTCTCCATCACCGCCACCGGCGTGCCGTTGGCAGCATGGATCGCGAAGGATCGCTGCCCTTCCACCACGAGGCACCGGATATAGACGAAGTCCTTCATTCCCCAATACGCGAATTCCTTCGCCGAGATGGTCTTGAAACGTGCGACTTCCTGGCTCGTCATGGTTCCCTGCCTCCCGTTGGCCGGACCGCCCGGACGGTGACTCTCGATACGCGTGACCTACTATTCCAACGAGCCACGCACGAGATCGACGTTGAGAAGACCGCTATCGGTCAAGCACTCGACTGCAATCACTGACAGATGGGACGACGCCCGAGGTGGATCACTGATCCTCCCTGCACCGCAACAACAAGGTGCAACCGCAGGCGTCGCCCAGAATTCGAAAAAGCGTGGCAGCCTCAAGCCGGATGGAGGAGTGATAAATCTGTAAAAGAGGTGACCAAGCTGTGAAGCTTTGTCTTCATTGTGGCGGGCGTGCGTCCAAATCTTGCTGTCGCGGCTCGATCCGCGGCAGCGCAGGGCGGCGACGTGCCCCTGCGCGAGCTTCGCGAGAGGCTCCGGTGCGACCCGGTGCAAAACGAGAATATCAACGGCAGTCGTGCCGACCGCGTGCGCCTCGCCTATCCAAAGACGGACCGCGAGCATCGGCGCGAATTGTTGGCGATCCACAAACGCCTGACGGACGAGAAGGCGTGAGCATCGGCGACCGGGGGCTCCTTTACGTCTCGTTAAGGATTTAAGACCAGCCTAAGGTTACCGGAGGATATTGCCTGACCTCTCGATCGGCTTCGTTGCGAAGCCGGCTCGACGAACGCGGGAATATCCATTGTTGCTCGAGTTTCGCGGCGATGTTGACGGCGACCCGGTTCTTGGGCCGGCCTTGGCCTACTGGGAACGCAAATGCGGAGCACGCATAGCGCCAAGCCGGCGCGACATCGACGCCACCGAAATTCCGCCCTCCCTCCTCCCCTACCTGCAGATCACCGAGCGCATCAACGGTAGCGGGCGGATCCGATTCCGGCTGGTCGGCACCGGTATCGTCGAAGCGTACGGCGCCGATCTGACCGGGAAATACATGGACGAGATCTATTCGGGCGCGCGGCTGCGCTACATCAAAGCCAATTACCATGCAGTCTGCGAGAGCAAGCGCCCGGTTGTCGTGGTCAACCGCTATCATTCGAGCCGGGCAGTGGCGCTGGTTTGCCACCGGCTGGTCATGCCGCTGTCCGACGACGGCGTTACGATCCACCAATTCCTGACAGCGACGCGCTTCGAGTATCCCGGCGACGCCGTCGAGTGGCGCGGCGCCTGGTTCGGCAACAGCGGCAATTTCGATTATGCCCGTTCGTATTCCGGCATCGTCGACACCCGCCGCTCACGCCGCGCGGCCGGCGGATTTGATTAATCGCGCCGGCACCAACTGGCCGAATCCCGGGACCGGATATTAACAGTCACGCGGCGCGTCAATCAGCATAACGAAACGCTAACGATCGTGTGTCTTTTTTGTCTCTATCCCATTGAATCCATGCCAAATTGCCGGTCTATTCGCTTGACCGAATGACGCCAATTCGCTCTTATATTTTCGACGCGACGATGATGCGAATTGAACTCGAAATTCGACGTTTGCCGATGCCCGCAGTGACGGAAACGGATCAAAAAAATTGAAAACGCAATCCTTCATCGCGGTGATTTCGCCCGGCCCATCGCAAACGGCCAACGGAAATGAAGCGCCATCGGCGGCGCGATGCGGAGTTCGATTTCGTTCGGCGGCCTGATGCGTGGCGCGTGACTACCAGTGGTATGACAGAAGCGATGTCGCGCAGAACGCGCCAATAGCAGAGTAAAAGAAGCTTAACCGGGGGAGCATTGATGGTTGAGCAAGTTTCTGTTTGTGCTGTCCGCGACGTATCCGAGCCCGACTATCCGGGTGAAATCGAGTCCGAAGCCGAACCGAAGGCCGTCTTACCGATCGAGGATATCGATCAGTGTCTGGAGGCGGTGGCGGATCTTGCACTCGACATCGGGTATTTTTCCGACCTTGTCCTCGCCGAGCGGCGCCTTGCCATGATCAGGCAGTGGTTGCAGCGCGAAATGGCGCGGTACGAAGATCTTTGACGCCCGGCAAGCTGGCGGCCAGCGCCGGCTCTAGGGATAGACCGCGGCAGAAATCCGGAAGACTTCCGCGACCGATGGATCGTCGATGGCGATCTCCTCCTCGGGGTTGTACATCCGCAGCCGCGTATCCTTGAAGCCGTCGCCGACGACGACGGCGCAATCGGCCCGCTTGTCCTTGCGCACGAATATCACGAGATCGCCGACCGTCGGCACGCGCCGCGTATTGACGTAGACGAGCGAGCCCGGCCGCAGGGCGATGCCAACGCGGTTGGAATAGGCCCGGATGCCGAACCAGCCGTCGCCGCCGCCGCAGAAATCGGGAATCGGGACGCTGCCGACTGGCGCCGTGCGGTCGAGGACGAATTCGGGGCTCGCCGTGCCCGTCACCTCGCCGTAGACCGGCAGCGTCTCGATCGTGCGCGGCGTCACCACACGCAACGACCGCCGCAGCGCCTCGCGCTCGAGCACGCCAACGCCGGCAAAGCGCTCGTTGTCCCAGAGCAGGGCCCGCGGGCGGCGCGGCAACAAATCCTCCGGCGCGACGCCTTTCTTCAGGTCCTGCTGGTGCTTGGCGATCCGCTCCTCGATCATCTTGTGCAGAGCGCGCTCGGACATCTTGTAGAAGTCCGCGATCGCTTTGAGCTCCTCGGCCGTCGCCAGCCGCGTCGCCATCTCGATCCGGTGATAGACCGAGATGGTCTTGCCGATGGCGTGCGCAACGTCGGTAAGCGTCTTGCGATGCTTGGTCCGTAGCGCTGCCAGCACGTAGGCAATCGAAGCGGCACCGGACTCGACGCTCCACCGCACGGTATCGCGCTGCACGCGACCCCATTCGCGAATATCGGCGGGCGCATCACGCCCCTTCACCACCGGAATCTCGTCGGCACGCACGCCCAGCGCCCGCGCGATGTCCTCGATCTGCAGATTGGTCAGGCGTCGCGCACCGGACTCGACCTTCGAGATGGTCGAAACGCCCATCGCCGGCGTGAGCATGCGGCCGAGCTCGGATTGCGTCAGCCCCTTCGCCTTGCGCAGGCGCTCGATGTTGTTCGGGAACACGACCTCACCGCGCACGACGCTGCGTCCACCGGACGACGCCAGTGCCATCCGGTCGGAAATCTCGGTCACTCGAGGGTCGCGATGCTCTGTCATGGTTGTCTCACGTCGCCGTTACGCCGCGATGCGCGGCTGAATGCCCACTTTTGTAAGTTAGCGATTTTCCTATTTTTTGCAATAACAATTTCGCGATTTTCCCCATTATCCCCGTTATCCACGGTGGCTTCAGGACGGCCGGTTCGGGCCGGCCAGCTGGGTTTCGATCTCCATCAGCCGCTGCGCGATGTTCTGCGCATTAACCGGGAGTTTACCCTGCGCGATCGCCGCACGGATCTGATCGACGCGCTGCTGGTCCACGGATGGGATGTTCTGGGCCATGGTGCTGATCGCGTTGAGAAGCGTTTGAGCATGCGAGACCTCGCCGCTATCCGCCGGCGCCGCAGCAGCGGCGGCGGCAGGCGCGGCGTCCGGCTTGGCACCGCCAGCCGCCGACGTGCCCGGCGCCGTCGTATCGGCAACGATTGGATTCGTCACACCGCTGATGGGATCGGTCGTCATCGTCCACTCCTTGCTGGATCGTCCACTGTTGCTCCTGATGCGCAACGCCATCGCATGGTCATTGCACGGACAGGTCGGCGTGCGGGAACCGCAGCCGCCAGTACTTGCCTATATCTTCGATCACGGTACGCGCCGAGACGATCGCTTCCTTGTCGTCGTTGGCATTGCCCTTGACGATGCCTTCGATGACGAAGCGATAGAGCTTGCCGAGCCGGATGCTGAGATCGCCGGGCTGCACGCCAGTCAGGCCGAGCATGAATTCCATGACGCGGCCGGCGCGCGCCAGAACCCGTGCCTTTTCATTTCGGTTCTCGTCGTCGATGGCCGCTTCGGCGCGCGTGAGGAAGAATTGCACCGCATCGAGCGCCACCATCATCAGGCGCTCGGACGACACGCCGGCGCAATCGACGCTGCGATAGGCAGAGAGTTGATTCATGCTCATGATTTAGCTCGTGGTTGATGAACCGGAGAAGTACTGGGTGAGGAAGCTGCTGACTGTGGTCAACTGCTGCAACGTCTGTTCCGCCGCACTGAACTGCTGCGTTAGCAGTACGGTCTGCTGCTGGGCCTGCTGCTGCAGCGACGTGATGTGTTGATTCATCGACGTCAGCGTCGAATTGAGGTTGCTGATCTCCTGCACCACCGAGCCGGTCGTCGTGGCGAGAGCAGAGTTGAGAATGCCGGAGAGCTGGCTATAGAGACCCGAACTGACGTTGACCGTTCCGAGGGCGCCGGTCACGCCGGCGGCGATGTCGAGCGACAAGCCGTTGGCCGCACCGCCGCCATT
>DATLUT010000032.1:0-2934 GCA_035532975.1 Allostellaceae bacterium | reverse complement strand
TTGCGGGTGCCCGACTTGGTGATGTCGACCGCCGGGAAGGTCCGCTTGTCGGCGACCTTGCGGTCGAGCACGATTTCCGAGTTACCGGTGCCCTTGAACTCCTCGAAGATCACCTCGTCCATGCGCGAGCCGGTGTCGATCAGCGCCGTGGCGATGATGGTGAGCGAGCCGCCTTCCTCGATGTTGCGCGCGGCGCCGAAAAAGCGCTTCGGCCGCTGCAGCGCGTTGGCGTCGACGCCGCCGGTCAGCACCTTGCCCGAGCTGGGCACAACGGTGTTGTAGGCACGCGCGAGACGCGTAATCGAATCAAGGAGAATCACGACGTCGCGCTTGTGCTCGACCAGGCGCTTGGCTTTTTCGATCACCATCTCGGCGACTTGCACGTGCCTAATCGCCGGCTCGTCGAAGGTCGACGACACGACCTCGCCCTTGACCGAGCGCGCCATGTCGGTGACTTCCTCCGGCCGCTCGTCGATCAGGAGGACGATGAGGTAGACCTCCTTGTTGTTGGCGACGATGGCGTGAGCGACGTTCTGCATCATCACCGTCTTGCCGGCGCGCGGCGGCGAGACGATGATCGCGCGCTGGCCTTTGCCCAGGGGCGCGATCAGGTCGATGATGCGCGTCGTCAGGTCCTTCTTGGTCGGATCGTCGAGCTCGAGCTTGAGCTTCTCGTCGGGATAGAGCGGCGTCAGGTTGTCGAAGTTGACGCGGTGGCGCAGCTTCTCGGGGTCGTCGAAGTTGATGGTGTTGACCTTGAGCAGGGCGAAATAGCGCTCGCCGTCCTTAGGCGCGCGGATCTGGCCCTCGATCGTATCGCCGGTGCGCAGGCCGAAGCGGCGGACCTGCGACGGGCTGACATAGATGTCGTCCGGCCCGGGCAGGTAGTTGGCCTCCGGGCTGCGCAAGAAACCGAAGCCGTCCTGCAGCACCTCAAGCACACCGTCGCCGAAGATCGCCTGGTCCTTGTCGGCCATCGTCTTGAGGATGGCGAACATCAGCTCTTGCTTGCGCAGGCTGGAGGCGCTTTCGATCTGCAGCTCCTCGGCGAAGGTGAGCAGATCGGCGGGGGTTTTGCGCTTGAGTTCCTGGAGGTTCATCGGGGTTGCGGCTTTCGCGGGAAAAACGTCTGGGGAGAGGGGTGCGGCCGGCGGGCCGGATGGATTGGTTTGGCGGAAGAGCGGGCGGTCCTGCCAGGGCCGTGCGCGGATCAGCGATGCAGATGAAGAGACGAGAGCCGGAGACGGGCCGGTCTTCTGCTAGAACCCTTAGCCAAAACCGGCCTCCGAGTCAAACCCGCTTTGCGTGACCAAGCGCGTCCGCGCGGCGTTAGAACGGCTTCACCGCCGCCAGGATGACGATGCCGATCAGCAGCAGCGTCGGCACCTCGTTGATCGCGCGATAGAAGCCGGCGCCATGCGGCCGCGCGTCGGCGGCGAAGGCGCCGCGCCAGCGGCCGAAGATCATGTGCATCCAGGTCATGCCGGCGACCAGCACCAGCTTGGCGTAGAGCCAGAAGGTCGTCCAGACGACGACGCCGGTGAGCGTCAGGCCGATGCCGAAAATCCAGGTCGCAATCATCGCCGGCGTCATGATCCCGCGATAGAGCCGCCGCTCCATCGTCTTGAAGGTCTCGGAGGTCGCTGAGCCGGGCTCACTGCCGGCGTGATAAACGAAAAGCCGCGGCAAATAGAGCATGCCCGCCATCCAGGCGATGACGCTCAGGATGTGCAGCGCCTTGAGCCACGGATAATACGGCGCGAGCACGCTCATGGCGTCGCCATCGCCGGGCATTGCGGAAAGCCCTCCGGGCAATTGCGCCGTCCCGCGCCGGCCAACGGCGCGGCACGGACCAGCCGGGCGAGGCCGCCGATGAATTCCGCGGCGGCGCCGACGGTCGGCGCGCGGTGATAGAACGGCACGCCGGCGATGCGCGCCAGCTTGCGGTAGTCGCGGTCGAGCTCGACCAGCGTCTCGGAGTGCTCGGAGACGAAGGCGACCGGCGCGACGATGACGCCGACGCCCTCGCGGCCGGCCACGCGGATCTCGTGCTCGGTGGACGGCATCAGCCATTTGAGCGGGCCGACGCGACTCTGATAGCAGACGCGCATGTCGAGCGCCGGTCGTCCCACCGCCGCACGCACCGCCGCGGCGGTCGCCTCGACCTGCCATTGATAGGGGTCGCCGCGATCGACGATGCGCTGCGGCAGGCCGTGCGCCGATAGCAGCACCCGTAGCTTCGCGTCCGCCGGCGCGCGCGTGAGCTCGGCCGCAATGCCGCGCGCGATGGCGGCGACGAAGCCTTGCTCGGTCGGATAGCAGCACACCACGCGCTCCTTCGCCCGGAGGCCGATCCTGGTCGCGGCGTCGCGCCAATCGGCGATCGACGACGCCGTCGTGGTGCCGGAGAATTGCGGATGGAGCGGCAGCAGCACGACCTCGTCGGGCTGCCACGCTTTGACCGCGGCGGCGGCGGCGGTGGCGCGCGGATGCCAGTAGCGCATGGCGATGAACACGCGATAGCCGCTGCCGAGCGCGACGCGCAGCGCCTCGGCCTGCGCGCGGGTGTTGGCACGCAGCGGCGAGGCGTTGCCGATCTGGGCGTAGATCTGCCGCGTCACCGGTGCGCGGCGCTTGGCGATTGTTCGTGCCACCAGCCAGCGCAACGGGTTAGGCAGCGCGATGATCGCGCGATCGTAGAACAGATTGAAGAGGAACGGTCGGACCGCGGCCGAGGAATCCGGTCCGCCTAGGTTGAACAGCACCACCGCCGTTCGCGTCATGGCCCCCCGCGCACCAGCCGCATCAGCCGCTCGACATGCGCGAGCGGCGTCTCCGGCAGGATGCCATGGCCGAGGTTGAAGACGAAAGGCCGGTCGCGCAGCGCCGCCAGGATGTCGCCCACGGCGCGGTCGAGTGCGGCGCCGCCGGCGA
>DATLUT010000031.1:0-5460 GCA_035532975.1 Allostellaceae bacterium | reverse complement strand
GAGATCACGGTGACCGGCAGCGCGGAGGCCTAATTGTTGACCGCTCGCCCCCAGACGCCGGAAAGAACGCCACCAACAGGCGTGAAGATGGTGGGTGCAGCAGGACTCGAACCTGCGACCCGCTGATTAAGAGTCAGCTGCTCTACCAACTGAGCTATGCACCCGCGCGGGAAGGCGCCGTATATAACAACCTGCCGTCGGGTTGTCGAGCCGCATGGGCTTAGGCGTCGGCGTCGCCGTAGCGGCCAAAGCGGACGTCGCGGTGGACGTAGACACTGATCAGCAGGCCGAAGCCGAACATCACTGTCAGCATCGAGGTGCCACCATACGAGACCAGCGGCAGCGGCACGCCGACCACCGGCAACAGTCCAATCACCATGGCAATGTTGATGAAGACGTAGAGGAAAAAGTTTGTCGTGATACCGAAGGCCAGCAACCGACCGAAATGACTGCGCGAGCGGAAGGCGATGGCATAACCGTAGATAAAGACGACGACGTAAAGCGCGAGCAGCATAAGGCCACCGACCAGCCCGAATTCCTCGCCCAGAATGGTGAAGACGAAATCGGTCTGGCGCTCCGGCAGGAACGAAAGGTGTGCCTGGGTCCCTGACAGGTATCCCTTGCCGAAGACTCCGCCTGAGCCGACCGCGATCTTGGCCTGGAGGCTGTGATAACCGGCGCCGAGCGGGTCGCTCTCCGGATTGAGAAAGGTCAGGATCCGGTTCTTCTGATATTCGCGCAAGTGGTGCCAGGCGAACGGCACGATCGCGCCCGCCGCTGCCAGCACGACGCCGAACTTCCACAATCGCACGCCAGCCAGGAAGAACATCGCCGCGCCGCCGAGCACCAGCATCGTTGCGGTTCCGAGATCGGGCTGCTTCAGCACCAGCGCGGCTGGCACCAAGACCAGTAGCCCCGGCACGATCAGCTTCAATGGATTGCCGATGTCCTCCGCTGGCAGGCCACTGAAATAGCGCGCCAGCACCATGATCAGCGCGATCTTCATGAATTCCGACGGCTGGATCTGGATCACGCCGAGGTCGATCCAGCGCTGCGCACCCATGCCGATCGCGCCGCGCACCTCGACCGCGATCAGGAGCACCATGGTCACCGCATAGAAACCGTAGGCGACGCGTAGCCACAGACGGATATCGACTACAGCCACTGCGAGCATGATCAGAGCCGCGACGACGAAGCGCACAACCTGGCGCGAAGCCCACGGGTGCCAGCTGCCGTTACCCGCGGAATACAGCATCGCGAAGCCGACGGCGGCGATCGTCGTGATCAACGCGACGAGAGGCCAGTTCACATTGAGCAGCTTGACGCTTACGGTCTGCTGCGGGCGGGAAGGATCGTACAGCCAGCGCATGAAAGTCGCTCAGCCCTGCGCCAGCTTGGCGACGTCGAACGGCTCGCTCGGTACGCGACGCGCGGGATCACGCTTTTGCGCTTCGAGCAGCAGATCGTGGGCGATCGGCGCGGCGACCGCGCCGCCCTCGCCGCCGGTCGCGCCGCCGTGCTCGACCACAACGGCACAGACATAGCGCGGCGTGCTGGCCGGCGCGAAGGCCATGAACAGCGCGTGATCGCGGTCTTTCCAAGGTATCTTCGTGCCGGTGACGACACCGCGATCGCGCACGTCCTTGGCGATGTGATGAACCTGGGACGTGCCCGTCTTGCCAGCCATCGCCATCGTCGGGTCGACGATGCGCGCGCCGTAAGCGGTGCCGTGCGGCTCGTTGACGACGCCGTACATCGCATCGTGGATCAGATCGAGGTGCTTCTGTTGCACGCCGAGCGGGCCGAATGCCGAATCGATCTCCGTGGCGACGGCGCTCTGCGGGGTCATCACGCCCTGATTGCGCGCTAGCACCGGCTTGACCAGGCGGCCCGTGGCGAGGCGAGCGACATAGATCGCGAGCTGCAGCGGCGTCACCGAAATGAAGCTCTGGCCGATACCGCAACTGATTGTTTCGCCGCGCTGCCAAGCAACGCCAGTCGTTGCCCGCTTCCACGCCCGCGTCGGGATGAGACCACTCTTGGCACCGGGAATGTCGATGTCTACGTTGAGGCCGAGCCCGACCCGGTTTGCCATCTGCGCGATCCGATCTATCCCGACCAGATCTGCCGTGTGATAGAAGAAGACGTCGCACGATTCCTTGATCGCGCGGCGCACTGCGAGCGTGCCGTGGCCGCCTTTCTTCCAGCAATGCCACACGGCGTTGCCAAGGTGGAACTCACCGGGGCAATAGAACTCGGTATCCGGCGTCAACACGCCTGCCTCGAGCGCGGTCAAGGCAACGAGCGGCTTGAAGGTGGAGCCCGGCGCATAGATTCCGGCGATCGCCTTGTTGCCGAGCGGATTGTACGGGTTCTCGACCAGCGCTTTCCATTGCGCCGGAGTCAAACCGCTGGCGAAGGCGCTTGGATCGAAGCCGGGCGCCGAGGCGAGCGCGAACACCTCGCCGGTCCAGGAATCGATGACGATGGCGGACGCAGAGCCTTGCGCCGTGCAACGGCGCATCGCCAGGTCTTGGAGCGCCATATCGAGTCCGAGAACGATTTGCTCACCGGAGATGCCGTCCTCGTGCGCCAATTCGCGCACCACCCGACCGAAAGCATTGACCTCAACCTCGCTGGTACCAGCGGTGCCGCGTAGCTCGAGGTCGAATTCCTTCTCGATGCCGCTCTTGCCGACACGGAAATCGGGCAGCTCGACGAGCGGATCGTCGCTGTTAAGCTCCTGCTCCGAGACCGGAGCGACGTAGCCGACGACATGTGCAGTCTCGTCGCCGAACGGATAATGCCGTATGAGGCCTTGATCGATCGATACCCCCGGCAGGTCGACAGCGTTGACGTCAATGCGCGCCATCTCGTTCCAATTCATATCCTCACGCAGCGCGATCGGGACGAAGCTGTGCCGGTTACGCATGTCGCGCAGGACGCGGCGGCGGTCGGCTTCGGTGAGTGGCACGAGTTCGGCTACGGCGTCGAGGGTCTCGTCGATATTGCCCGCCTGTTCTGGAATCACCACCGCGCGGTAAGTTGGTCGATTGACGGCCAGCGGCACGCCAAAGCGGTCGACGATGTGTCCGCGGGGCGGCGCTAGAAGCCGGATGTTGATTCGGTTCTCGTCGGCCAACATGGCGAATTTCGGCGCTTGGACGACTTGGAGGTAATAGAGCCGGCCTGCCAACGCGGTCAGCAGAGCCACTTTGCCGCCCGCCAGAACCATGGCGCGACGTGTCAGGATCTTGCCGCGCGCGTTGCCGCGTTTCATGTCACGCACTCAACGCCGGCATGGCCCTATGCGCCAACGCCAGAATGTAGCTGCCGATCGGAAAGCAGGCGGCCGTGACGAGCGTCTGGAAGATGAACGGGCGCGGCACCATCAGCTGCACCTGCATCAGGCTAACGAACGCCCATTCGAGCGCGAACGCGCCGGCAGCCGCGCCGAAAAACCCGAGCCACAACACCGAAAACGGCCGGTGGCTGAACAGGCGCCGCTGACTCAAGACACCGGTCCGCACCAATAGCAGCGCCAGGGCCGACAAGCCGACATAAGGCGTGCCGTTGAGCAGATCGAGCAGCAGTCCAGCGAAGAACACGACGCCGAGCGGCAGCAGATCGGGCCGGTAGACTGTCCAATGGAAGACCGCCATCAGGGCGAAACTCGGCGCGATCGAGCCGAAGCTCGGCACATGGAACGGCAGCAGCGACAACAGCGTGAACAGGAAGGTCGTCGTACCGGGCACCATGCGGGCAATGAAGCCGAAATAATCGCGATTTCGGGAATACGGCATGATTACCGTGGTGCAGCCGCCCGGGCGTGCGGCCCACGTCTAGCATGTGGCGCTGGGATCGCGTTGTCGGGCAGCACACCGTCGAGACCATAGTTCACGATTCGCACCATTTCGAGCCGCGCCAAATCCGCGTAAGGCTCGACGCGGATGACGCCGTTGACGGAGGCGACGACGCCAACAGGCAGATCGGGCGGAAAGATGCCGCCGCTACCGCTGGTGACAATACGGTCGCCGGGCTTCACCGGTGTCTTGGGCTGGAAGTAAACCAGACGCGGCTGATCCGAGTTGTCGCCGTCGAGCATGGCGCGCTCATGCGTGCCTTCGACGACAACCGGGATGCGTGAATTGATGTCTGTCAGCAACAATATGCGCGCCGTGCGGTCGCCGAGCTCAATGACGCGGCCGACGAGCCCGTCGCCGGTCAATGCCGGCTGGCCGCGGGTGACACCCTCGTTTCCACCGACATTGACCAGGACATTGCGCAGGAACGCCCCCCCCGAATCGGCGATCACCTGGGCCGCAACCGACGAGACCGCACCCTGCGGCGCGAACTTAGCGAGGTTACGGAGTTCCTCGTTCTCGGATTCGACACGGCGCGCGACTTGCTGCCATTGCAGCAGCCGCTGGTTCTCGAGCTTGAGCTCCTGATTCTGACGATAGACGGTCACCACGTCCTCGACGGCACCAATCGCCTTCGAAACCGACACGATAGGCTCGCCTGCAACCTGGAGCGCCGGCGCAAACGCGTCGGCGAGCACAACGCGCACGCGATCAAACAGCAGCACATCGGCCTTGCCGAGCACCGCCAGGAGCGCCGAGATGAAAATCAGAAAAGGGAGCGTCAGCCGCTGGACTGTCGCGCGAACGGGGGCAGAAACTCTCATTGGCGCCGACCGCTGGTCATGGTCCCGATAGCTTCCGCCAAATCGCGGTGCCGTCCCCCGTCAACACCGCCATCAGGCACGTTTTACACGGAATTGCCAGTTTCGTACATGGCTCCGACACAAAAAAAACATCACTAATACATGCTTATCAGTACGTTACGCAGCGTTTTCATTTCTTCGAGGGCACGGCCGGTGCCGAGCGCGACGCAGGATAGTGGGTCGTCGGCGATCGAAACCGGCAGTCCAGTCGAATGGCGTAAGACGTAATCGAGGTTCCCGAGCAACGCGCCGCCGCCGGTAAGCACGATGCCTTTGTCGACGATGTCGGCAGCGAGTTCGGGCGCGGTATGCTCGAGTGCCACCTTGACCGCCTCGACGATGGCGCCGACCGGCTCGGACAGGCTCTCGGCGATCTGACGCTCGGAGATCACGATTTCCTTTGGCACGCCGTTCATCAGGTCGCGACCCTTGATCTCCATGATGCGGCCTTCGCCTTCCTCCGGCATGCAGGCCGAGCCGATCTCTTTCTTGATGCGCTCGGCGGAGGATTCGCCGACCAGCAGGTTATGGTTGCGCCGGATATACGCGATGATCGCCTCATCCATCTTGTCGCCGCCGACGCGGACCGATCGGGAATAGACGATGCCGCCGAGCGAAAGCACAGCGACTTCGGTGGTGCCGCCGCCGATATCGACGACCATCGAGCCGGTTGGCTCGGTCACCGGCAAGCCGGCACCGATCGCTGCCGCCATCGGCTCTTCGATGAGAAACAC
>DATLUT010000030.1:0-9183 GCA_035532975.1 Allostellaceae bacterium | reverse complement strand
GCGGATTAAAAGAAAGCAAGGTTAGCGCGTCGTATAGGCGGCGCGCGGCTCGTTAATCCCGGCGGGGTCCTCGTGGATGATCACCTCGGAGCGCGGATAGACCGCCAGGATGCTGGCCTCGACTTCGTCGGCAATGCGGTGCGCCTGGGTCAGCGGCAACGCGCCGTCCATCTCGAGGTGGATCTGGATGAACGAGATCGGTCCGGCGGCGCGCGTCTTCATGTCGTGCACCGCGCGCACCTCGGGATGCGCCAGCGCAATGGCGCGGATGCGCTCGCGCTCAGCGTCGGGAAGCTCGCGGTCCATGAGCTGCACGATCGCCTGGTTCGCGACCTGCCAAGCGCCCCAGATGATCCACAGCGCGATGGCGCCGCCGAAAATCGGATCGATCAGGACGTAATGAAACTCGACCGTCAGCAACAGCGCGGCGATCACCGCCAAGTTGAGCACGAGATCGGCGCGATAGTGGAAGGCGTCGACGCTGACCACCAGCGAGCCGGTGCGCTTGACGACCGAGCGCAGATAAAGCACGAGCACCAACGTCACCACGACCGCAAAGACCATCACCGCAAGGCCGGCCTGGGTGTTGATGATCGGCCGCGGATGGATCAGGTGCTGGATCGCCTCGATCAGCAGTAGCACCGCAGAGCCGGCGATGAAAGCCGCCTGGCCGAGGCTCGCCAGCGGCTCCGCCTTGCCGTGGCCGAAGCGATGCTCGCGATCGGGCGGCACCAGCGCCTGGCGCACCGCGATCAGGTTCGCCAGGGACGCCGCGCCGTCGAGCAGCGAGTCGATGAGGCTCGCCAACAGGCTGACCGAGTTCGTCTCCACCCAGGCGGCCAGTTTCACCGCAACGAGCGTGCCGGCAACCGCGATCGACGCGTAGGTCGCGCGGCGCATCAGCACGCCGACGCGCCGTATCGACTCTCCTCGCGGCATCGCCTCGGTCATGGAAATAGCCTCTCGCCGCGCCAACCGCCGCCGTCGCGAATATAGGCTTCGCGATCATGCAGCCGATGCGGGCGAAAGGTCCAGAACTCGAAGTAATCAGGCACCAGGCGATAGCCCGACCAGAACGGAGGGCGCGGCACCTTTTGGCCGCTAAAGCGGGCGGCGGCCTCCCGGAAGTGCGCCTCGAGTACGTCGCGGCTTTCGATTGCGTCCGACTGACGCGACGCCCAGGCCGCAAGCTGGCTTTCGCGCGGGCGCGAGCCGAAATACGCGTCCGCTTCTGCCGAAGATACGGCTTCGGTTGCGCCCTCGACGCGTACCTGGCGCGCCAGCGTTTTCCAGTGGAAGAGCAGTGCCGCGCGCGGATTGCCGGCGAGCTCGCGCGCCTTGCGGCTGCCGAGATTGGTGTAGAACACGAAGCCGCGCTCGTCCGCCGCCTTGACCAGCACCATGCGGATTGACGGCCGACCGTCGCGCGTCGCCGTGGCCAGCGTCGCGGCGTCGGGCTCGGACGGCTCGCGCGCTGTCGCCTCGGCGAACAGGCGCGCGAATTCCTGGAACGGCTGTGAGAACGGGATGGTCATGGTGCCTCGCGGGGCGCCACCATAAAGCTGCGTGCGGATTTTTCCACCTCCGCGACGTCACAATTCTGGATGTTTCGGCCGCGCTGCGAGCGCGTCGCAGTGCCAGGCGGGTTGGGCGCTGCGCGAACTCTCCGAGCGCAAAAAAGAAGGCCCGGCAGAGCCGGGCCTTCTTTCGCTCCCCCCGCCGCGGACTACGGGATGACGATTTCGACGCGTCGGTTTTGCGGCTCACGCACGCCCGTGGGCGTCGGCACGCGCGGATCGGCTTCGCCCTCCCAAGCAACGCCGATATCGCCCGCCGGCACTCCGAGATGCACGAGCGCGTCGCGTACGGTGTCGGCGCGCGCCTGTGAGAGTGCGAGATTGCGACCTGTTGAACCCGACGTGTCCGTATAGCCGGTCAGCTTGATCTGGGTCTTGGCGTTCTGCTGGAAAGCCGCGGCCGCCTGGGCGACCACGTTGCGACCCTCCGGTGTCAGCGCCGCGCTATTGAGATTGAAGAAGACGAGATAGGCCGTCGGCGCAGGCGGCGGCGCTGGCGGCACCATCGGCGGGCCGGCCTGGGGCTGCGACTGATAGGCCGGCGGACCCGGCTGCACCGCTGGAGTCGCCTCCGGCACGCCGAAATACCACGTCAAGCTGGCGAGCACGTTGTGGCTTTCGTTCTTGAGGCCGAGACGGCCGCCCGGCGTGTAGCCGAACGAGGGATCGACGGTTGCGAAGTAGCGGTATTCGAGGCCGAGCGCAAGGTTCGGCGTCACCAGGTAATTGACGCCGACGATCGGCTCATAGGCAAAGACGTTGTCGGACGAATTGCTCAGCGCCGTGCCATTCGAGCGCACGTTATCGAGGCTGACATGCGACGCGCCGACGCCGATGCCGATATACGGCACGAAGGGCGTGCCGGTGCGCAGATCCCACAGCGCCCGCACCATGGCCGAGGTGTTCTTGACCGAACCACCCGCCGTATTACTCCGGACGTTGTTGAGGTCGACTTCCTTGACGCCGGCGTTGCTGAAATCGAGGCCGAGCTCGAGCCGCAGCTGATCGAGCTTCCAGCCAACCGCGCCGCCGACGGCGTAACCTTCGTTTTGCTTCGAGGTATAGGTCGTGCCGGTGGTCGTGTTGCCGGTCATGTCATTCATGTGCGACCAGCCGCCTTCGCCGCGGATGTAGGGGCCATTGGGCCCGGTACCGGGCGAGCCGAAGGTCTGAGCGAAGGCCGGCGCGGCCAGCGCGCAAAGCACGAGACCCACGGCCGAGGCACGAGCGAAATTCATCGAATTCTCCTCACCGGCACGTCCGAGACGGCTGTTCGGCGGGATTATTATGGTTAATGGCCAGAACGGCAAGTATTTACTTACTGATACACTGTAAAAACTAATTTCTATTCGTATGTAATCCGGTTTTTACTTTACAATACGGCATATCCCTGTTGCCAATACTGACGCGGCGTCAAGGACGCCGACACCGGCGCGGCGACGGTCGCCTAGCGTCCCGACAGCACCGCAGTGCAAGCGGCGGGCAGTGGCGGCGGAACGCGCGGCGTTGGCGGCACGGCCGGCTTCGGCTTGCTGAGCTCCTGCGACCACCACGCGAATATGGCGGGGTCGCAACCGTCGCCCGGCGGCACCGGCGGCTGGCTCTGGCAGAGCGGTGAGCCGACCGGGCATTTGAGGCGGACGTGGAAATGCGCTTTGTGGCCATACCACGCCCGCACGCGCCGCAGCCAAGTCCGGTCACCGTGGCCCGCACCGCCAAACCCTTCGCACAGCGCCCGCTTGATCGCCGGATTGACGAAGATGCGGTCAACCGCCCGATCGCGCGCCGCAAGGCGCAGCAGCGTCACCTGACCCGGACCGAACCGTGCGGGATCAATCGCGCTCTGGTCGGGCAGCACCATCGGTGGCGGTTCGAGCGTCTGGCGGACCGCGTCCGGCAGGTTCGGCACGGTGTCGAGCGTGAGCCAAATATCGACGTCGACGCCGGTCTCGTGCGACACGTGGTTTGACGACATCGGTCCGCCGCGCGGCTGCGCCATGTCACCGACATAGAACATCGGCAGGCCGGCGGCGTGTGCCCGGCGCCCGAGCCGCTCGACGAAGCGCACTGTCGCGGCATCGCCGAAATAGCGGTGCTCGCCCGGGCGCAGGACCTCATACCCCGAGCGACGCCATGGCAGCGAGGCCGCGCCGGCAAGACATCCGTCCCACGGCAGTCCGATGACCTGCGTTGGGCCTGGTGTCGGCTTCAGCGTCGGGTCGCTCCACGGCTCCGCCCTGATCGGAACGCTCAGCAGCATTCCAATCAGCACGGTCGCACTCCACGCCGCCACGCGTATCATAGGCGTTGCAAGTTTGGCCATAGCCCCACTGTTCGACGCAAGCGCAAAGGAATCCCATGACTGCCTCATCGCAGGTTCTGATCGTCACGGGCGGGAGCCGCGGCATCGGCGCCGCCGTTGCCACCGCCGCCGCTCGCCGCGGTTACAGCGTCGCGGTCAGTTACAAAGGCAATCGCAGCCGCGCCGACGCGGTCGTCGCCGCGATTGCCAAAACCGGGGGCAAGGCGGTGGCGATCGCCGGCGACGTCGCCCGCGAAGCCGACGTCGAGCGACTCTTTGCCGAGGCCGACAAGGCGCTCGGCCGCGTCACTGCACTGGTCAACAACGCCGGCATTCTCGGCCCGCTCGGCCGTATCGACACGGTGCCAGCCGTGCCGCTCGAAGAACTTTTCGGCATTAACGTCATCGGCACGATGCTATGCGCACGCGAAGCGGTGAAACGCATGTCGACCAAGCATGGCGGCAGCGGCGGTGCGATCGTCAATGTCTCGTCGGCCCTGGCGCGGCTCGGCGGCGCCGGCGAAACCGTGCCCTATGCCGCGACGAAAGCGGCCATCGACACATTCACCTTCGGCCTCGCGCAAGAGGTCGCCACCGAAGGCATCCGCGTCAATGCCGTGAGCCCCGGCGTTGTCGACACCGAACTTCATCCGGCTGGCCGCTTGACGCGCTTGCTTCCGGGGGTGCCGATGAAACGCGCGGGCCGGCCGGACGAGGTCGCGAACGCCGTCCTCTGGCTGCTGTCGGCCGAGGCGTCCTATGTCTCGGGCGCGATCCTCGGCATCTCGGGCGCGCGTTAGGTTGCGCCGGGCGAACGCATGGCGGGCTCGCGCCAGAACCGCCGCACCATCGCCATCAGCAGCAGCAGCACGACGCCGACGATGGCGACGCAGCCCGGCCAGCCGGCGTGGTTCCAGGCGTAGCCCGGCAGGACGGCGCCGGCGCTGCCGCCGATGTAGTAGCAGGTGACGTAAAGCCCGACCGCCGACGAGCGGGCGCGCTGAGCCGACAGCGCGACATAGGCGGTCGACGTGGTCTGCACGATGAAGCCGCAACCGGCGCCGACCGCCAGCCCGAAGACGATCACGGCGAGACTCTTGGTCAGCGTCAGTAGCAAGCCGCCGATCCACAGTCCGAGCACGGCGATCGCCAGCCGGCGCCGACCGAACCGCCGCACCAGCTTGCCGGTGAGCGGCGTCGTCGCCACGCCCACCAGATAGACGACGAAGATCGTGCCGAGCGCGGCCGCCGACAGGTTGAAGGGCGGTGCGGCAAGATGGAAATTCACGTAGGTGAACGTGGCGACGAACGAGAACAGCACGCCGAAGCCGACGACGAACAGTCCGCCGAGATGCGGATCGAGCACGTGGCCGAGAATATGGCGCAGCGCGTGGGCGGGCCCCGCGCTCGGCACGAAATTTCGCTCGCGCGGCATCAGAATGCCGACACCGATGGCCGCCAGCGCCGTCAGGAGCGCCAAGCCGAGAAACGCGCCACGCGTTCCGTAAGGTCCGACGAGGATGCCGCACAGAAAGCGGCCGAAGAACCCGCCGAAGCAGCTACCGGAGAGATAGATGCCGGCGACACCGGTCGCTTCGGCGATCGGCACTTCGTCGCCGATATAGGCGACGGTGACGACGAAGATCGGCGGCAACAACAATCCCTGCACGAACCGCCAGAACACCATCGCCGGCAGCGTCGTCGACAGGGCGATCATCACCGTCGGCACGATCAACACGACCATCGCGGTCACGATCACGCGCTTACGGCCGATCATGTCGGCGGCCGCACCGGTGAACGGCGCGATGAGCGCCACCGCCAGAGTGGTGGCGCTGATCAGATGACTGGCTTCGACCGCCCCGACTCGGTAGAGGTCGCGGATCATCGGCAGAATCGATTGCGGTGCGTAGAGGTCGAGGAAGCTGCAGAAGCCGGCGAGCCAGACCGCAGCCGCCCGCGCAGGCGCTTTCATCGGCGCAGTCTAACATGGTCGGGCTTTTCATCGTCGCCGTCCTGGCGTAGAAAGCGCGCGAATGGCTGACCCCAAGAAAAGTCGCAGCTACCGCGACGCCGGAGTCGACATCGACGCGGGCGATGCGCTGGTCGAGGCTATCAAGCCGTTCGCCAAGGCAACCGCGCGCGCCGGCACCGCGGCCGGTCTTGGCGGATTCGGCGCGCTGTTCGATCTCAAGGCGGCCGGCTACCGCGATCCGATCCTGGTCGCCACCACGGACGGCGTCGGCACCAAGCTCAAGGTCGCGATCACGGCGAACCAGCACGACACGATCGGCGTGGATCTCGTTGCCATGTGCGTCAACGACCTCGTGGTGCAGGGCGCCGAGCCGCTCTTCTTCCTGGATTATTTCGCAACCGGCAAGCTCGCGGTCGAGCAGGCGACGGCGATCATCAAGGGCATCGCCGCCGCTTGCGGTGCCGTCGGCTGTGCGCTGATCGGCGGCGAGACCGCCGAGATGCCGGGCATGTACGCCGCTGGCGATTATGATCTGGCTGGATTTGCCGTCGGGGCGGTCGAGCGCGACCGCGTGCTCGATGGCGCGAGCGTGGCAGCAGGCGACGTCGTGCTCGGTCTCGAATCCGATGGCCTGCACTCCAACGGATTTTCGCTGGTGCGGCGCGTCGTCGAGGACGCAGGGATGTCATACACGGCGGCAGCGCCCTTCGCCCCATCGCACAGCTTGGCCGCCGAACTGCTGCGGCCGACGCGGCTCTATGTGAAGCCGTGCCTCACCGCGCTCAAGGCTGGCGGCGTGAAGGCTTATGCCCACATCACCGGCGGGGGCCTGGTCGAGAACGTGCCGCGCGTCCTGCCCGACGGCTTCGTCGCCGAGATCGACGCCGCGGCCTGGACTCTGCCGCCAGTCTTCACCTGGCTCGCGCGCACTGCCGGCATCGCGCGGGACGAGATGGCGCGGACTTTCAACTGCGGCATCGGCATGGTCGCGATCGCCGCGCCTGATCGCGCCGATGCCGTTGCGCGCGCCCTGACGGAAGCCGGCGAGCGCGTCCATCGCATCGGCCGGATCGTCAAGGGCGCCGGCGAGGCCAGCGCCCATCTCGTCAACCTGGAGCGCGCGTGGCCCGGCTGAGGATCGCGGCGCTGATCTCCGGCCGCGGTTCGAACCTTCAGGCGGTGATCGACGCGTGCGCGGTGCCGGATTTCCCGGCGGAAATCGTGCTGGTCGTGTCCAATCGTGCCGACGCGCAAGGTCTCGAGCGCGCAACACGGGCTGGCATTCCGACACGTGTGATGCCGCACCGCGAATTCGCCACGCGCGACGCGTTCGATGCGGCCGTCGACCGGGTACTCAGGGAAGCGCGCGTCGAGCTCGTCTGCCTCGCCGGCTTCATGCGCGTGCTCGGCAGTGCCTTCGTGACAGCCTGGCGCGACCGACTGATCAACATCCACCCTTCCCTGCTGCCGCAATTTCCCGGCCTCGACACGCATGCGCGGGCGATTGCAGCGGCGGTCAAGCGCCACGGCTGCACGGTCCATTTCGTGCGCAACGAGGTCGATAGCGGTCCGATCATCGTTGTGGGCTCGGTGCCCGTGATGCCGACCGACACGGCTGATACGCTCGCGGCGCGCGTGCTCGCCGTCGAGCATCGCGCCTATCCGCTGGCGTTGCGGCTCATCGCCGAGGGCCGCGTGCACGTCCTCGCCGACGGCGTCGAGATCGACGGCCGCCCCGGCCCGCTGCGCCTCGACGCGACGGCGTGAGTGTGAAACGCATCCTAATCGCGGTCTTGTTCTGGCTGGCAATCGGCCTGGTGCAGATTTTCAATTGGAGCGAAGCCGGGCCCTGGAAGGCCCTGGTGCTTCTGGCGCTGCTTGCCGGCGTGCCGATAATTCTGCTGACGCTCCGTCGACCGAACGTCGATACGAGCGTCGGACGCACGCTAGGCGCGCTCGTGGTCGTGTTTGCCATTGTCGAGCTGACTTATGGCGCGGTGCGGCTTGTGCACCCGCGGCTGATCGACATGGCGACGACGACCATGGCCGCGGGTCACGCCATGCTCGCTGGCCAGAACCCTTACACGCTGCCGATCGACCCGGAGCTCGGCGGCGCTTTCGGAGGTTATAAATACCTGCCGGTCATGCCGGCGATCTACCTGCCGCTCGGGCTGTTGCTCGGCGCCCGTGGCGTTCTGATCACCAACATGGTGCTGCAAGGCGCGACCGTCGCGCTGATGCTGCAGATCGGGCGCCGTGCCGGCTCGTGGTCGACTGGCGCCATCGCTGCCGCGCTCTACTTGTCGTTGCCGCTGGTGGCACAGCAGCTCTTTGCCAAGGGCGTGACCGACCTCGCCGCGGTCGTGCCGCTTCTCGTCGCGTTCGTCGCCTTCAGGCGCAGCGACTTTCTCTCGGGCCTGTGCGTCGGCCTGTCGGTTGCGGCGAAGCTATTCCCCGGGGCCGCCTTCGTTCCCTGCCTCGTGCCGCCGGGCCATGCCGCACGGCTGCGCTATGGATTGGGCCTGGTGATCGGCTTGTTGCCGATTCTGCCCTATGCACTCGTCGCGCCCGCTGCGTTCTATGACAACGTCGTGC
This sequence comes from Allostellaceae bacterium, assembly GCA_035532975.1. Lineage (GTDB taxonomy): Bacteria > Pseudomonadota > Alphaproteobacteria > ATCC43930 > CGMCC-115725 > REEB95. The sequence goes on along the minus strand of DATLUT010000030.1, from coordinate 737 downwards.
TGTTCAACGCAATTCGCCCGCCCGACAGCACAAGCTGGCTCGCCTTTGCGCCGTCCGGCGCTGCGATCGTCGCCCGGTCGGTTTTCGCAGCGTTGGCGCTTGCCGTCGCCGTTCATGTCTGGCGCCGATCGCCGGACATTGCCGCGCGTTGCGCGTTGGCGGCCGCGCTGACCCTGGCGGCGATCCTCGCCGCGCCGACGGCGCATCACAATTATCAGCTCTGGTGGCTGCCGTTCTACGCGCTGGCGCTCGGCGCCGCGCTGACGCGACCGCTCGGGGGTTTGCAAAAACCGGCCGCCGCGCTATAGCTTGCCGGGTTCCTGCGTTCGGGGGTTTTTTCGATGAGCACGTTTGACGTTGAGACGCACCGCGAAACTTGGCTGGGCTTCGCCCGGCTGATGCGCTGGACGGTCGCGACGATCGTCGTCGTCCTGTCGCTGCTCGCCTACTTTCTGGTCTAGAGCTCCGGAAAGAAGAAGGCGATCTCGCGCTTCGCGGTTTCGGCCGAGTCAGAGCCGTGCACCGAGTTGGCTTCGATCGATTCGGCAAAGTCCTTGCGGATGGTGCCCGGCGCCGCCTTGGCCGGATCCGTCGCGCCCATGATCTCACGATTGAGTGCGACCGCATTCTCGCCCTCAAGTACTTGGACCACGACTGGGCCCGAGATCATGAACGTCACCAGGCTGCGGAAGAAAGGCCGCTCCTTGTGGACGTCGTAAAACCCTTCGGCTTGCGGG
>DATLUT010000029.1:0-7703 GCA_035532975.1 Allostellaceae bacterium | reverse complement strand
AGCGTGCGCCCGGCCTTCAGCTCGATGGTCACGCCGTCCACCGCCTTCACGTGGCCGACGACGCGGCGCAGGAAGCCCTTGCGGATCGGGAACCAGATCTTGAGATCGTCGGCCGAAACAACCGTCGCCGCGCCCGCGACGACCGGCGGCGGCGCGCCCTTCGGCGCGGCCTCGATCAACATGCGCGTATAAGGATGCTGGGGCGCCGCGAACACCGCCGCCGTCTCGCCCGCCTCCACGATGCGGCCAAGCCGCATCACGGCGACGCGGCTTGCGAGCCTGCGCACCAGGTTGAGGTCATGGGTGATGAACAGCACCGCCATGCCGTATTTGGCCTGAAGCTCGCGCAGCAGATCAAGGATTTGCGCCTGCACGGTGACGTCGAGCGCCGTCGTCGGCTCGTCGGCAATCAGCAGATCGGGTTCGTTGGCGAGCGCCATGGCGATCATCACACGCTGGCGCTGGCCGCCTGAGAGCTGATGCGGATAGGATTCGAGGCGGGTTTCCGCCTCCGGTAGGCCAACCAGCTGAAGCAGCTCGATCGTGCGAGCGCGCGCGGCTGCGCCGTTCATCCGCTTGTGCAGCCAGAGCGCCTCGCCGATCTGCTTCGCCACGGTATGGAGCGGGTTGAGCGAGGTCATCGGCTCCTGGAAGACCATCGCGATGCGCCCGCCGCGGATATGGCGCAGCTCAGATTCCAGCGCGCCGACGAGCTCGGCACCGTCGAAGCGAACGCTGCTGCCGGGCGAATAACGCGCCGGCGGTGACGCCAACAGCTGAAGGATCGACAGCGCGGTCACGGTCTTGCCGGAGCCTGATTCGCCAACCAGTGCCAGCGTCGCACCCTTATCGAGCGTGAACGATGCGCCCTTCACCGCCTCGACCACCCGATCGGGCAAGCCGAAATTCACGCCGAGATTGCTGACCTCGAGCAGCGCCATCACCCGCCCTTTCGCGGATCGAAGGCATCGCGAACGGCCTCGCCGATGAAGATCAGCAGACTCAGCATGAAGGCGAGGACGAAGAATGCCGTCAGACCCAGCCAGGGCGCCTGGAGGTTGGCCTTGCCCTCGGCCAGCAATTCGCCCAGCGAGGGCGAGCCAGGCGGCAGACCGAATCCGAGAAAATCGAGCGAGGTCAGCGTGGTGATCGAGCCGTTGAGGATGAAGGGGAGGAAGGTCAGCGTCGCCACCATGGCATTCGGCAGCATGTGCCGCCAGATGATCACCGGATCGGAAACGCCGAGCGCGCGCGCCGCGCGGACGTAATCGAAATTGCGCGCGCGGAGGAATTCGGCGCGCACCAGATCGACCAGCGACATCCACGAGAACAACAACATGATGCCCAGCAGCCACCAGAAATTCGGCTGCACGATGCTCGACAGGATGATCAGCAGATAGAGCACCGGTAGGCCCGACCAGATCTCGAGAAAGCGCTGGAACGAGATGTCGATGAGGCCGCCGTAATAGCCCTGGATGGCGCCGGCGGTGACCCCGATGATCGAGCTCGAGACGGTAAGCGCGAGACCGAACAGAACCGACAGCCGGAAGCCATAGATCAGCCGCGCCAGCACGTCGCGGCCCTGGTCGTCGGTGCCAAGCCAATTCTGTGCCGACGGCGGCGACGGCGCCGGACGACCAATGTTGAAGTTGATCGTGTCGTAGCTGAACGGAATCACCGGCCACACCATCCAGCCGTGCGCGTTGATGCGCGCCGCAACCTCCTTGTCGCGATAATCGGCCACGATCGGCAGATCGCCACCGAAATTCTGCTCGGTATAGTCGGCCAAAACGGGAAAGAACCAGTGGCCGTCATAGGACACGATCAACGGCCGGTCGTTGGCGATAAACTCGGCGAACAGACTGAGCCCGAACAGAACCAGGAAAATCCACAACGACCAAAAGCCGCGCCGGTTGGCCGCGAAGCGCAACAGGCGGTGGTGCGTGACGACGCTGATCGGCAGGCCGAGCAGTCGACGGCGGCCCAGCGGCTGTGGAATCAGCGCCGGCGCAGTCACTGGCCGCGCGTCCCGAAATCGATGCGCGGATCGACCCACATGTAGGTTAGGTCGCTGATCAGCTTCATCACCAACCCGATTAGCGTGTAGATGTAGAGCGTCGCGAACATCACGGGATAGTCGCGGCCGATGGCTGCCTGGTAGCCGAGATAGCCCAATCCATCGAGCGAGAAGATCACCTCGACCAGCAGCGCGCCGGTGAACAGAATGCCGACGAAGGCCGCCGGAAAGCCTGCGATCACGAGTAGCATGGCGTTACGGAAGACGTGGCCATAGAGCACGCGGCGCTCGGTGAGTCCCTTGGCGCGCGCGGTCATCACATACTGCTTGTTGATCTCCTCGAGGAATGAGTTCTTGGTCAGCATCGTGAGGCTGGCGAAGCCGCTGATCATCAGCGCGGCCACCGGTAGCGTGATGTGCCAGAAATAATCGAAGATGCGGTGCGGCCAGTCGAGGCTCGCCCAGTTGTCCGACACGAGCCCGCGCAGCGGAAAGATCGAGAGGTAGCTGCCGCCAGCGAACAGCACGATCAGCAGAACCGCGAAGAGAAAGGACGGAATCGCGTAACCGACGATGATCACGCCGCTGGTCCATATGTCGAAACGGCTGCCGTCGCGGACCGCCTTGCGGATGCCGAGGGGAATCGAAACGAGATAGATGATCAACGTCGCCCACAGGCCGAGCGAGATCGAAACCGGCAGCTTCTCGGCGATCAGGTCGATCACCGGCCTGTCCTGGTAGAAACTTTCGCCGAAATTAAAGGTCACGTAGTTCTTGATCATCAGCAGAAAGCGCTCGGCCGGAGGCTTGTCGAAACCATAGAGCTTGTTGAGCTTGGCGATGAATTGGGGATCGAGGCCGCGCGCGCCACGGCTCTGATCCGCGGCCTGCGTCGCCGAGGTTGAGCTCAGGCCGAGCTCGCCGCCGCCGCCGGTGACGCGCGACATGGCGCCGCCGCCGGTGCCCTTGAGCTGGGCAATCAGTTGATCGACCGGTCCGCCCGGTGCGGCCTGCACGATGATGAAGTTGACTAGGATGATCGCGAACAGCGTCGGAACGATGAGCAGGACACGGCGCAGCGCGTAGGCGAGCATCGGCGCCTATTTCCGCTCCGCCGCGAGCTTGTCAGCGCGGCCCTTGTCGTACCACCATGTGTTGAGCGCCAGTGCGTAGGGCGGATTGGTCTTCGGTCGCCCGAACCTGTCCCAGTAGGCGACGCGGAAATACGGCAGGTACCAGTTGGGAATGACGTAGTAGCCTTCGAGCAGCACGCGATCGAGCGCGCGCGTGCACGTGATGAGGCTCGGTCGATCCGGTGCGTCGATCATCAGATTCACCAGATCGTCCACCGCCTTGGATTTGATGCCCAGATAGTTCTGCCCCCCCGGTTCGTCGGCCGATTGCGATGACCAGTATTCGCGCTGTTCGTTTCCGGGCGACAGTGATTCGGGATAGAGCACGACGGCCATATCAAAATCGTAGTTGCGCATCCGGTTCTCGTATTGCGCTGGGTCGACGGTGCGGACGTTGCAGACGATGCCGATGCGGGCCAGGTTCTGAGCAAACGGCAGCACGACGCGCTCGAACTCCGGCTGGGCAAGCAGAAATTCGAATTGGAATTGCCGGCCCTGTGCGTCGACCAGCTTGCCGTTCCTGACGGTCCAACCGGCGGCCGCGAGCAACTTGAGTGCCTCATGGAGATTGGGCCGGATGTCGCCGCTACCGTTTGTCGTCGGCGCTTTGAACACCGTGGCGAAGACAGCGTCCGGAATCTGGCCACGGTACTTGTCCAGGATCTTAAGCTCGTCCGAATTCGGCATACCCGACGACGCGAGTTCCGAATTGGCGAAATAGCTCTCGGTGCGCGTATAGGCGCCGTAGAACAGCGCCTTGTTGGTCCATTGGAAATCGAACAGGTAACCGAGCGCCTCGCGCACGCGCCGGTCCTGAAACAGCGGCCGGCGCAAATTGAAGCCGAAGGCCTGCATGCCCTGCGGCACCTTGTTCGGGATCCTCTCCTTCTTGATCCAGCCGGCGCTCAGCGCCGGGCTGTCGTAACCGATCGCCCAATTCTTGGCGACGTTCTCGATCCGGATATCATAGGCGCCGGCCTTGAATCCCTCGAGTGCCACGGACTGGTCGCGATAGTAGTCGTAACGGATCTCGTCGAAATTATAGCGCCCACGGTTGACCGGCAGGTCCTTGCCCCAGTAGTCGGCGATGCGGCGATAGACGACGTAGCGACCGGGCTGGAAATCCACGATCTTATACGGACCGCTACCGAGCGGAGGCGTCAGCGTCGTCTTGCTGAACGCGTGCTTCGACCAATAGGCCTTCGACAGGACCGGCATTTCGCCGACGATCGATGGCAGCTCGCGATTGGTCCCGGTGCGGAAGGTGAACTTCACGCGATGCGCGCCCAAGGCTTCCGCCTTGAGCACGTCAGCGTAATAGAGCCGGTAGCGCGGATGGCCCTCGGTCTTGAGGGTGTTGAACGTCCATACCACGTCGTCGGCCGTGATCGACGTGCCGTCCCAAAACCGCGCCTCCGGCCGCAGATTGTAGATCACCGATTTCTTGTCGGGCGCAACCTCGACGCTTTCGGCGACAAGTCCATAGGACGAGGCGGGCTCATCGTCCGCCGATACCATCAGGGTGTCGAACATCAGGCCGATACCGTCCGCCGGCTCGCCCTTTAGGATGAACGGATTGAAAGAATCGAACGTGCCAGTCGCGGCGTACTTGATGGCACCGCCCTTGGGTGCGTTCGGATTGACATAGTCGAAATGCTTAAAGTCGGGCGGATATTTGAGCTCGCCGAACAGCGACAGCCCCTGGCGCGGTTCGCACCGAGCAGGCGCCGCGGCCCAGGAGAGCCCGACGATGACTGCGAAGACGAGCGCGAAGGCGCGTTTCATACCGGCGCTACTCTAGTCGGGGGGCCGCGCTGCCGGAATCGTTATTTGCCCGCTAGCGCCGATCGTGCCGCAGCCGCCAAGGCTGGATCGCCCGCGGCGACCACCCGGCCATCCGAACGCAACGACAGCGTTTCACCGGCCCAGTCGCTCATCTCGCCGCCAGCGCCCTCGATCACTGGCGCAAGCGCACAGAAATCGTAAGGCTTGAGCCCCGCCTCGATCACTAGGTCGACGAAACCGGCCGCCAATACCCCGTAGGCATAACAGTCAGCACCGTAACGTGCGAGCTTGGCGGCACTGCGGACGCGCGCGAAGGCGCTGGCGTCGGCACCGGCGAACATTTCGGGCGACGTCGCGTAGAGCGTCGCATCGGCAAGAGCGGAGCAGGCGCGCGTCGCGATCGGCTTGCCGTTGAGCGTCGTCTTGCGGCCATCCGCGCCAAGCCAGCGCTCGCGCAGGATCGGCTGGTCGATGACGCCGAGCACCGGTACGCCCTTGAACGTGAGCGCGATCAGCACGCCGAACAGCGGCACGCCGGAGATGAACGATTTGGTACCGTCGATCGGATCGAGGACCCAGACGTAATCCGCCTCCGGCCGGGTGCGGCCATGCTCTTCGCCGAGCACGCCGTGGTCGGGGAAACGCGCCTCGATCAAGGCGCGCATCTCCGCCTCGGCCTCGCGGTCGGCCACCGTGACTGGCGTGTCGTCCGGCTTTTTTTCCACGGCGATCCCGCTGCGGAAATAGCGGCGGATGACGGCGCCCGCCTTGTCGGCGAGCGCGCCGGCAAGGGCCAAGTGTGCAGCCGTGACTCGTTCCGTCATGGCGCCCCTATTCTAGGGCGTCGGCGGCTACTTGCCAGAGGGCTGCGCGGCGGCCGGCGGCGCTTTCGGAAGTGGTTGCGGGTGATCGCTCAGGGAATTGAGATAGGCAATGACGTTGGCGCGGTCCTTGGCCTTGGCGATGCCCGCGAAGGTCATTTTGGTGCCGCTGGCGAAGGCCTGTGGATTGGTCAGCCACGCGTCCAGATTGTCGACCGTCCACGTGCCGCCCTTGCCCTTGAGCGCGTCGGAGAACGCGTATCCGTTACGGCCCTCGGCGACTTTATCGCCGACGATGCCATAGAGATTGGGGCCGATCTTGTTGGCGCCGCCCTTGTCGAAGGTATGACAGGTCTGGCAAACCGAGGTATGGCTCTTGCCGGCGTCGATGTTGGCACTGGCCAGCAACGGCTCGATCGGCTGCGGGCCGGCTGGGGCCGCAGCCGCATTCTGGCTCGGCTTGGCTTCGGGCGCCGCCGCAACCTCGTAGGCGTTCTTCTTGAGCGGCATCGGCTCGACCAGCTTGGACGCGATGATGCCCGACACCATGGCGACGATCATCGCCACCAGTATCGCCCCCGCGATCTTGTTCATCTCGAACGACATGCGAAGCTCGATCCCCCTCGTGCACTCAGCCCGGCGGCAGGAAACTCAATTTCCCATGCCAACTCAAACGAAATCTGCCGGAAAAAGGCCGGTTGCAGGGTCTGGCTTCCATGCGGCATAACGCCGCAATTCCCGCCCTGCTCCGGGCCAAACTCCGGCGACTACTAAAGGCCAAGGTTCTGAACCCGATCATCATCATCCCCGCTCGCTTGGCGTCGACACGGCTGCCCGACAAGCCATTAGCCGAGATCGGCGGTGCGCCGATGATCATCCAGGTCTGGCGGCGCGCGACCGAAGCGGCAATCGGACCCGTTATCGTCGCCGCCGCCGACGCGGCGATCATCGATGCGGTCGTGCGCGCCGGCGGCCGCGCGGTGCCGACACGTCCGGATCATCCGTCGGGCTCGGACCGCATCTTCGAGGCGTTGCAGGCGATCGACCCGCGCGCCGTGCACGACGTGATCGTGAACGTGCAGGGCGATCTGCCGCTGCTCGATCCGCAGGCGATCCGCGCCGCGCTCGCGCCGCTGGCCGATCCCGCCTGCGATATCGCGACGCTCGCGGCCGCGCTCGAGCTCGGCGAATTCGACAGCCGCAGCGTCGTCAAGCTGTGGACCGAGTTTTGCGGCAAGACGATCGCACGCGCCCTCGCCTTCTCGCGCGGCGCGACGCCGCCGCCCGGCGGCGGCAAGCCCTACCATCACATCGGACTCTATGCCTACCGCCGCGCCGCGCTGGCGCGGTTCATTGCTTTGCCGCCCAGCGCCAGCGAGCAGCGCGAGAATCTCGAGCAGCTCCGCGCGCTCGATACCGGTATGCGCATCGACGCGGCGCTCGTTGACGCGGTGCCGTTCGGCGTCGATACTCCGGCCGACCTCGAACGCGCCCGCGGTCTGATGCGGGCGCGGCCGGACCCCGCCCGCTCATGACTGCCACAAAACCATCTTCCCGCCGCATCGCCTTTCAGGGCGCACCGGGCGCTTATTCCGATCTCGCCTGCCGTCACGTTTTCCCGAAAATGGCGACGCTAGCTTGCCCCGGCTTCGAGGACGTGATCGCGGCGGTGCGCCGTGGCCGTGCGGAGCTCGCCATGCTGCCGATCGAGAATTCAGTCGCCGGCCGCGTCGCCGACATCCATCATCTGCTGCCCGAGTCCGGCCTCTACATCATCGGCGAGCATTTCGAGCGCGTGAAGCATCAGCTGCTCGCCGTGCCCGGCGCGTCGCTCAAAACGGTCAGAACCGTGCGCAGCCACGTCCACGCGCTGTCGCAATGCCGGCGGCTGATCCGCAAGCTTGGCCTCAAGCCGGTGGTCAGCGCCGATACCGCCGGCGCCGCTGC
>DATLUT010000028.1:0-2542 GCA_035532975.1 Allostellaceae bacterium | reverse complement strand
CGACGAGCTCCACGCGCTCGATGCCGCCGGCGACCTCGATCGTCTGCTCAGGCGCGCCTGACGCCGCGGGCGGCATCGACGGCGCCGTCTCATCACGAATTCGCGAGCGGGATTTTTTCGATGGCTGCGCCGCGTTTTGCGCGGGCGCCGGTTGTAACAACGCCCGCCGACGAGCGTCTAATCCTGTAGAGAGCGCGGCCATTCCGGCCATCGTCTCATGATCGAAGGAGAAGTCTCATGCGTACGTCTTTCATTTTGCGCGCGTTGGTCCTGGCCGCCGCGCTGTCGGCACCCCTGGCGCAAGCCGCATCGGCCGGCCAGTCGGAGCAGCAGGCGATGACGAGCCAGACCATCACCGCGTCCGCCGGTTCGTTCGGTGGCGGCGCCTACAGCGACCAGCTGACGGCACCCGCGGTCGGTGACTAACTTCAACGGGTGCGCAGCTGTGCACTCCCATCAAGCAGCGGCCGAGGTGTCCCCCCGCCTCGGCTGCTGTGCTCTTACGGCGGCGGTGCAACTTCAGCGCCGCCGCCGTAACCTTTTCCGATATCGTGACGAATCCTATACGGCCCGGGCCCACGATCGCCGCCTGCTGGCCAACGGAATGGATGGAACCATGCGTATCCTTCGCACGCTCCTGATCGCTCTGATGCCGCTGGTGGCACTTCCCGCTTTCGCCGCCGAAACCGTGCCGTTCGATCAGGCCCGCTTCGCCGAGGCCCAGCACGAGGGCCGGCCGATCCTGGTACGGATCTGGGCCTCATGGTGCCCGACGTGCGCCGCGCAGACGCCAATCCTCGAAAAGCTTGAAAGCGAGCCCGCCTACCGCAACCTGATCGTCTTCAAGGTCGACTTCGATAAGCAGAAGGACACGGTGCGCGCGTTCAAAGCGACGGAGCAGAGCACGCTGATTGGCTTCAAGGGCGCGACCGAAACCGGCCGCTCGGTCGGTGACACTGACGAGAAATCGATTGCGAAGCTGCTCCAGTCGACCGCGGGCTGACAGCCATGGTGGCGACCGGCGCCTTCGCGTTCCTGGCGGGCGTGTTTTCGATCCTGTCACCCTGCGTGCTACCCATCCTACCGATCGTCTTCGGTGCAGCGTTGGCACGACACCGCTGGGCGCCGGCAGCGCTGGCCGCGGGCATCGCGCTGTCCTTCACCGCGGCCGGCCTGTTCGTGGCGACGATCGGCTTCGCGCTCGGCTTCGACGCGGCGTGGCTGCGCGGCCTCGCCGCACTCATGCTTATCGCCTTCGCGCTCGTTCTGCTGGTGCCGCCGCTGGAAGAGCGCTTTGCGCTGGCCGTGGGCCGTTTCAGTTCGACGGTCGACGGCGCGACGCAGCGCTTCGCCCTAGAGGGCGTGAGAGGACAATTTCTTCTCGGCATAGCCCTCGGCATCGCCTGGAGTCCGTGCGTCGGACCGACGCTTGGCGCCGCGTCGCTCCTCGCCGCACAGAATCGTGCGCTCGGCCAGGTCGCGCTGACCATGCTCGCCTTCGCGTTGGGTGCCAGCCTGCCACTCATCGGCCTCGGCGTGCTGTCGCAGCGGATCGCGGGTCGCTGGCGCGGCGCCCTGCGCACCGTCGGCCGCCAGGGTCGAATGGCGCTCGGCGCCGTTGCCGGACTCATCGGCGTGCTCATCGTTACCGGCCTCGACCGACCATTCGAGGCGTTCCTGGTCAACACTTCGCCGCTGTGGCTTACCCAGATGACGACACGATTCTGATGCACACTGCGAATCAAATGAAGGAGGCAGCGCTATGCGTGGGATACCGAAGTTGCGAGCCGGCGCGGCGATGCCGGCGCTGTCCGTGCCGAAGGTCGGCGGCGGCGAGATCAAGATCGGCGGCGGCGCCGGCTGGCAGATGGTGGTGATCTATCGCGGCAAGCATTGCCCGATCTGCAAGCGTTATCTGAAGGGCCTCGACGGCCTGCTCGACGAGTTTCGCGCCCTCGGCGCCGAGGTCGTCGCGGTTTCGGGCGACCTCCGGGAAAAGGCCGAGAGCGAGACAGCCGAGGAAGGCTGGCGCTTTCCCGTTGGCTACGGCCTCACGCTCGAGCAGATGCGGACGCTCGGCCTCTATATCTCCGAGCCGCGCTCACCGCAGGAGACGGACCGGCCGTTCCCCGAGCCCGGCCTGTTCGTAGTCAATCCGCAGGGTCAGGCACAAGTCATCGACATCTCGAATGCGCCCTTTGCCCGGCCCGACCTTCAGGGCGTGCTGAACGGCCTGAAATTCGTGCAGGAGAAGAATTATCCGATCCGCGGAACCGCCACATGACCCATCGGGAGTGAGTACGTGGCAATCGCGCTTCCCGGCATCCGAGCCTGTGTCTTCGATGCCTATGGGACGATATTCGACTACGCCTCGGCGGCGGCCCAATGCCGCGACGTGCTCGGCGACAAGCTTGCCCCGCTCACCGCGCTGTGGCGCGACAAGCAGCTGCAATACACCTGGCTCAGGGCGCTGCAGGACAGGCACGCGGATTTCTGGCAGGTGACCGGCGACGCGCTGGACTTCGCGCTGGAAACGCTCGGG
>DATLUT010000027.1:0-2235 GCA_035532975.1 Allostellaceae bacterium | reverse complement strand
ACGGCGCAATCAGAGCGCGTCGGCGATCGCCTGGTCCAGCGCGCCGGAACTAATCGAGGTGCGGCTCAAGGGCGGGAACCGCCGGCACGTCGGTCTCGCTCTTGGTGCCGCCGCGCTTGCCGCTGTGAAAGGAGGCCTTGTGCCGGTCCGAGCAGAACTTGGCGTCGGTCCGGCGCCGAGTGCCGGGTCCGGCTTCGAACCATTCATGGCAGTATTGACACTGCCGGATGGCGACGTCGTTCGCCAGGACCTGTCCGAGTTGGAGCCACAAGGCATCGAGCAAGGAGCGCGGATAAAACTGGAAGCGCGGGGAATTCGCCTCGAAGTCCAAGCCGAGCTTCACCACCGTCCCCGTAAGGGTGATGCCGCCGTGCTGAACGGCGATCCGCTCGATCAGTTCGCGCCCATCCGCGTGGTAATGGCCGAGATATTCGCGCATCGCGGCGGCGTGCTCGAGGATCGGCGCAACGGGATCCCCCTGTTCGGTCTTGAGGCCAGCCGGCGTCAGTGGGCCGAACTTCTCGACGAAGCCCAAGAGCCCCTGCGCGTCGCCCGCAGCGTTGACGAAATGCTTGAACAGAAAGCCGAACTCATCGACGGGACGGTACGGCACGAGTTGGCCGCCGCGCCGCACGATGCGCTGTCGCGGTCCGGCGTCGCGGCCTAGTGGCGCCTCGCCGAACGGCAGACGGAAAGTCGAAGATGGCGCCGACCGCGTGAACGACATCGCGTCCGCGCCCACCAGGCGATATCCCTGAGGGTCGCGTTGCCACTCGAAACTGATCGCCGATCGCCACATCGGAGAGCCGCGTTCTGCGTCCTGCCCCGGAAACCGATCTAATTTTTAAGTGTAACATCCGTAATTTCGAAGGCAACAGAGTAATTTAGCGGCTTGCCTGGGGAGGTAAGTGCGACTGCTATGGCCGGAGCCTCGTCAGGGCGGCAGCCATCCGCCTGTACGATGCCCGGTCACAACGCGTCGGCGATCGCCTTGCCCATCTCGGTCGTCTTGGTCTTGCCGCCGAGGTCCGGCGTGCGCAGTTTGGTCTCGGCGATCACCGTCTCGATCGCCTTGACGATCGCCGCGCCCGCCTGGGGATGGCCCAGATGGTCGAGCATCATCGCACCCGACCAGATCTGGCCGATCGGATTGGCGACGTTCTTGCCGGCGATGTCGGGCGCCGAGCCGTGCACCGGCTCGAACATCGACGGATAGTCTTTTTCAGGATTGATATTGGCGCCGGGCGCGATGCCGATGCCCGCGGCCACCGCCGGCGCCAGATCGGAGAGGATATCGCCGAAGAGATTGCTGGCGACGATGACGTCGAACCAGTCGGGATGGCGCACCATGTGGGCGCAAAAGATGTCGATCAGGAACTGGTCGGCCTTGACGCCAGGATATTTCTTCTTCGTCGCGGCGAAACGTTCGTCCCAATACGGCATCGAGATGGTGATGCCGTTCGATTTGGTCGCCGACGTGATGTGCTTCTTCGGCCGCTTCTTCGCCAGCTCGAAGGCGTAGCGCATGACGCGGTCGCAGCCCTTGCGGGTGAATACCGCCTGCTGGAACACCGCCTCCTCCGCCATGTCGGCATAAAGCCGGCCGCCAATCTCCGAGTATTCGCCTTCCACGTTCTCGCGCACGATGACCATGTCGATGTCCTTCGGCGCGCGGCCCTTGAGCGGACTCTCGAGGCCCTGGAGCAGGCGCACCGGGCGCAGGTTGACGTATTGCAGAAAGCCGCGCCGGATCGGCACCAGCAGGCCCCACAGCGAGACGTGATCCGGCACGCCGGGAAAGCCGACGGCGCCGAGATAGATCGCATCGAACTTGCGCAGTTGATCGAGGCCGTCCGCGGGCATCATGCGGCCAGTCTTGGCATAATTCTCGCACGACCAGTCGAAACGCCTGAACTGGAGCGAAAAGCCGAATTTGCGACCGGCCTTTTCGAGGACACGCATGCCTTCCGGCACGACCTCGTGGCCGATGCCGTCGCCTTCGATGACAGCGATCTTGTGGACGTTGCCTTTTGGCATGGCTGACAGGGTCCCCCGCTGCGACGACAAATTGTGGGCCGCAAGTTCTGGCACAAACCGCGCGCCGCGCCAATGCGGTCGCGTTAACGACCCGAGCCGGGCGGTTGCTGTTGCAATTGGAGTTGCTGTTGCTGCTGCATCAGATGCTGTTGCAGAAGCTGTTGCTGCCGCTCCTGCTGCATCTGCTGCAGCTGCTGT
>DATLUT010000026.1:0-5247 GCA_035532975.1 Allostellaceae bacterium | reverse complement strand
GGCCTGCTCGGCCGCGCCGGCGGTCGCACCGCGCTCGACACGCCGGCGCTGGTGGTCGACCGGCCGGCGCTCGACCGCAACATTGCCGCGATGGCGGCGCATGCGCGCGCAACCGGCGTGGCGTTGCGGCCGCACGTCAAGACGCACAAATCCGTCGTCATCGCCCGCCGGCAGATTGCGGCCGGCGCGCTCGGCGTCTCTTGCGTCACGCTCGGCGAGGCCGAGATCATGGTGCGCGCTGGCATCCCCGGCGTGCACATCACCTCGCCGCCGGCCACCGCGGCGAAGATCGCCCGCCTGGCGGCGCTCGCTCACATGCCGCACCGCGGCCTGAGCGTCGTCGTCGATCATGCCGACACCGTCGCGGCATTGAGTCTCGCGCTGCGCGACGTGGCGACGCCCCTGGACGTGCTTGTCGACGTCGACGCCGGCCAGGGCCGTACCGGCTGCGCGTTCGACGCGGCGCCAGCGCTCGCGCGCGCGGTGCGCGCCGCGCCGGGCCTCAGTTTCGCCGGCATCCAGGCGTATGCCGGCCATTTGCAGCACGTGCCGTCGCGCGCCGAGCGGCGCGAGCGCAGCCTACACCTCGCCGATCGGCTGCGCCGCCTGTTGCAGGAGCTCGCGCACGACGGCCTGTCCGCGGCGACCGTCACCGGCGGTGGCACCGGCACGTTCGATCTCGATCCCGAAGCGCGGGTTTTCACCGAGCTGCAGGCCGGCTCTTATGTCTTCATGGATGTCGAATATTTGCGCGCGCTCGCTGACGGCCGCAACGCGCCGCCCTTCGAAACATCGCTCTTCGTGGCGACGGCAGTCGTCAGCGTCAATCAGCCGACCTATGTCGTCACCGATGCCGGACTGAAGAGCTTTGCCACCGACGGGCCGTTGCCCGAGCCGGCGCGCGGCGCGCCGCCCGGCAGCCGCTATGAATTCTTCGGCGACGAGCACGGCAAGCTGTTCGCGCCGGCGGGCGCGGCACGGCCACCGCTCGGCACGGTGATCGAATGCGTCACGCCGCATTGCGATCCGACGGTGAACCTCCACGATTTCTTTCACGTCGTCGAGGGCGACACGCTGGTCGAGATCTGGCCGGTCGACGCACGCGGCAAGCGCTAGGCTATCTCGCGGCGTTGGCCTCGACTTCGACCAGCCATTCCGGCTTCACCAGCGATTGCACGACGACCATGGTCGAGGCTGGCCGCGCCGCGCCCAGCACCTTGCTTCGCACCGCGCCATAACCGGGAATGTTCTCGGCCTTGGTCAGGTACTGATTGATCTTGATCAGGTTCTCAACGCCCATGCCGGCCGATTCGAGGACAGCGATGATGTTGCGCCAGACCAGCTCGGCCTGCGCCGTGACGCCTTGCGGCGTGCTGCCGTCCTTGGCCAACGGGATTTGACCGGCGATGAACAGCAGCCGCTGGCCGGCCGGGATCTCGACACCGAGGCTATAAGGACCGTTGGGCGGCGCCGAGGCGGCGGGGTTGTGGATTTTCATTGTGTCTGTCCTCCTGTTGGTTTCACGGCGTGCCGCGCACGAAATCGACGTTGTAGCCCTGATCGGCCTGCAGCACATGCTGGTGATGGAGCCCTGCGCCGGCGTGACCCGCGGTGGTGCCAGCGGCGGCGGCCTGGCTCCCGGTGTTCGTCAGCACAGTCACAAAGCCGGGCATGATCCACACCAGGGCCAAGACGATCACCTGAATGGCGAGAAAGGGCAGGGCGCCGCGATAGATGTCGGCCGTGGTCACTTGCCGCGGGGCGACGCTGCGCAGGAAGAACAGCGCGAATCCCAGTGGCGGCGTCAGGAATCCTGTCTGGAGCTTGATGGCGATCAGCACCGTGAGCCAGATCGGATTAATTCCCATGGCAAGCAGCGCCGGCGCCGTGAGCGGCAACACGAGGAACATGATCTCCAGCGCGTCCAGAAAGAAGCTCAGGCCGAACATCACGGCCATGACCGCCGCCACGGCCACGATCCGTCCGCCGGGCAACTGCGCGAACAGATGAGCGATCAGGAGACTCCCATTAAGTCCGCGGAATACCTGCGAGAACGTCAGCGCGCCGAGCAGCAGCGTGAACACCATCGCGCTCAGCTTGAGCGTGGTGAGAAGGATGTCGGCGAACAGCGACAAGCTCATCTCGCGCCGGATCAGCACGAGCACCGTTGCGGCAACTGCGCCACAGGCCGCTGCCTCGACGGTGTAGGCGAGGCCGCTCACGATCGCCCCTAGCATGACCACCATCAGCAGCATTGGCGCCGCCAGGCGTAAGACAAGCTGTGCCGTGTCGAGGCGTCCCGCGGCATGGGAAGGCAACGGCGGACAGCGTCGAGGCGCGAGAGCTGCCACCGCGAGGATGTAGATCAGATACAACCCGAACAGCAGGCCAACCGGCGCGAGAGCGCCGAGATACACGTCGGTTGCGCTGATCGGGATGACCGTCGCATCGGGACGAAACTGCCGTGCCTGGACGTAAGCCTGCTCCATGATATCGCTGAGGATGACAATGATGATCGAGGGCGGGAGGATCGTGCCGAGCGTGCCGCCGACCGCGACGACGCCGCTGGCGAATTTCGGGTCGTAGCCGGACCGGAGCATGGTCGGCAGCGCCACCAGCCCCATCGTCACCACCATCGCGCCAATGAGCCCGGTCGCCGGCGCGAGCAGCGCGCTCACCAGCAACGTCGCGATGGCGAGGCCGCCGGCCCGATTGCCGAGGAGAACGGAAAGGCTTTCGAGCAGCTCCTCCGCGATGTGGCTGCGCTGCAGGACAACGCCGAGATAGATGAAGATCGTGATCGCCTGAAGCAGGTCGTTATCCATGACGTCGACGATGCGCAGCGGGATGGTGCCGAGCAGGGCGAAGTCGAACATGCCGAGCACGTGGCCGAGAGCCGCGAAGCTTATCGCCGTGCCCGCCAGCGTGAAGGCGATCGGGAAGCCGAGCATCAGGAGCAGGAGGGCGGCCGCGAACATCGCCAGCGGCAGGAAATCGATCAGGCCACCCGTCATCGTCTGGTGCCTGCTGGGGCAGGCGACAAAGCCCGACGGAGTGCCATTATCGGTCGGACTCCTTGGGTGCGATGAGGATGCTCGCCGCGCGCACGGCGTTCGCAATTCCTTGCAGCCCGACCATCACGACGAACGCCAGGATCAGCGACTTCGAGACGAAGTACCCGGGCGTCATGGTCTCGGGGAATTCCTCGAGCTCGCGCCAGGACGAACGGACGATCGGCCAGACATACCAGCCGATCACCGCCAACCACGGCAGGAGGAACAGCACGGTGCCGAAGAAGTCCACCAGCGCCTGCCGGCGCCGGCTCATCGATCGGTAGAAAATGTCGACGCGAACGTGATCATTGGTCAGCAAGGCGTAGGCCGCACCGATGAGGAACAGCGCGGAATGCCCCATCTGCGGCCAGTCATCCAAGTAGCTCGATCCGTAGTCGAAGATGTACCGAAGCGGGACGGCGATGAAGAGCGCGCCGATCATCGGGACCGTCGCCCAGGACACAACGCGCGCAACACGGTCCGTCAAGTGGTCCACCGCGTCGACGATGTGCCCAATCCGCCGCATGGGCTTCCTCGCGTTTTCCTCCCTATTCACCCGCGGGCGCCGCGCAGGAAATCGAAATCGCAGCCCTGATCGGCTTGCAGCACGTGCTGGTGATAGAGCCGAGCATAGCCGCGCGCCGGCCTGACCGGCGGCGGCACCGGACGGCGGGCGAGTTCCGCCGGATCAACCAGCACGTCGAGCTTGCGCTCCTTGACGCTCAGGCGAATGCGATCGCCGCTGCGGACCCGCGCGAGCGGACCGCCGCTCGCGGCATCGGGCGTGACATGCAGCACCACCGTGCCGTAGGCAGTGCCGCTCATCCGCGCGTCCGAGATGCGCACGATGTCCTTGACGCCGGCGCGCGCGAGCTTGCCGGGAATCGGCAGGGAGCCCGCCTCCGGCATGCCGGCCGTGCTCGCCGGTCCGGCGTTCTGCAGCACGAGAAAATCATCGGGCGTGACTTCGAGCGCGGGATCGTCGATGCGCGCCGCCACGTCCTCGAGCGACGAGAACACCACGGCGCGGCCCTCGCGCTCGAAGAGAGTCGGGTCGGCGGCGGCGCGCTTCAGGATTGCGCCTTTGGGTGCCAGGCTGCCGAACAGCGCGACCAGGCCACCTTGTTTCTGGAGCGGCGTGCCGACGTTGCGGATGACGCGGCGGTCGACGAAGCCCGCATCTTCGGCCAGGCGCTCGGCCAGCGTCTCGCCGGTGACGGCGCGGCAATCGAGATGCAGCAGCGGTTTCAGCTCGCGCAGGACCGCGCCGACGCCGCCAGCGGCGAAGAAGTCCTCCATGTAGTGCTCGCCGGTCGGCTTGAGATCGATCAGCACCGGCGTCGCATCCGAAAAACGGTTTAGGCGCTCGAGCGGAAACGCCAGGCCGAGCCGGCCGGCGATCGCCGCCAAATGCAGCACCGCATTGGTCGAGCCGCCGATCGCCAAGAGCACGCGCAGCGCGTTCTCGATCGATCGTTCGGTCACGATCTGCGCCGGCGCCAGCTTGCCGCGCGCGAGCTGCGCCGCCGCCGCGCCGGTGGCTTCGGCGGCGCGCAAGCGGTCGGCGTGCACCGCCGGGATCGCCGCCGTGCCCGGCAGCATCATGCCAAGCGTTTCCGACATCGCCGCCATCGTGCTTGCCGTACCCATCACCGCGCAGGTGCCGGCGGTGACCGCGAGCGTGTTCTCGACGGCGGTAATCGCGTGGCGGTCGATCTCGCCGGCACGGAAGCGCGCCCAGAACCGGCGGCAATCGGTGCAGGCGCCGAGCCGCTCGCCGCCATAGCGTCCGGTCATCATCGGTCCGGTAACAAGTTGGATTGCCGGCACGCCCGCCGAGATCGCGCCCATGAGCTGCGCCGGAACGGTCTTGTCGCAGCCGCCGATCAGCACGACCGCGTCCATCGGCTGGGCGCGGATCATCTCCTCGGTGTCCATCGCCATCAGGTTGCGGAGATAAAGGCTGTTCGGACTGAGATAGACCTCGCCCAGCGAGATGGTCGGAAAGGGCAGGGGCAGCGCGCCCGCCGCAATGACGCCGCGTTTCACCGCATCGATCAGTTCGGGCATCAGGCGGTGGCAGGAATTGAAGCCGCTGCCGGTATCGGCGATGCCGACGATCGGCCGCGTCAGCATCTCCGGCGAATAGCCCATCGAGCGCGCGTAGGAGCGCCGCAGATAGAGCGCATAGTCG
>DATLUT010000025.1:0-4602 GCA_035532975.1 Allostellaceae bacterium | reverse complement strand
TTCGATTGCCACGGCGCTTTCATCCGCCCCCGAGTCTGCGCTAAAGACGGGGCGCCAATCCAGAGAATGGCGCGCGAGCGGAGCGAAGATCATGGCGCAGCGTTGGGGACTGCCGATCGTCGCGTGGCCGTCGCGCCTGCGGCCGAGCGTGTGGGACGGCATCGCGCTGCCGCTGGTCTTCGGCGGGCTCATCCTGCTCGCCTGGGCGAGCACGCAGATGAGCCAGCCGTTCCATCTCGGCCAGCAGCTGTCGATCTCGCTCGATCCCAGCTATTTGCCGGCCTATGCGCTGCGGACGGTGATGCGCATGGCGCTGGCGCTGGCCGCGTCGCTGGCCTTCAGCATCGTCTACGCGGCCACCGCGGCGAAGAGCAAGCGGGCCGAGAAACTGCTGATCCCGATCCTCGACGTCCTGCAGTCGGTGCCCATCCTGGGCTTCTTGTCGATCACCGTGACCGGATTCATCTGGCTCTTCCCGGGCAGCCTCCTCGGCTACGAATGCGCCGCGATCTTCGCCATCTTCACGTCGCAGGCGTGGAACATGACGTTCAGCCTGTACCAGTCCTTCCTCGGCGTGCCGCACGACCTGCGCGAAGCGGCACGGATGTACCACCTGTCGCCATGGCACAGTTTCTGGCAGCTCGAGATGCCGTTCGCGCTGCCGCAGCTGGTTTGGAACATGATGATGTCGGTATCCGGCGGCTGGTTCTTCGTTGTGGCCAGCGAGGCGATCAGCGTCAACGGCACCAACGTGCTGTTGCCGGGCATCGGCTCCTACATCGCCGTGGCGATCGACCGGCGCGACCTGCATGCCGTCGGCTATGCCATCTTCGCCATGCTCGTGCTGATCCTGATCTACGACCAATTGCTGTTCCGGCCGCTGCTTGCCTGGGTGCAGCGCTTCAAGGTCGAAGCCATTGTCGGCGAAGAAATCGAGGCGCCCTGGTTCCTGGTGATGCTGCAGCGGGCGCGCGTGTTCCGAGGCCTGGCGCGACTGTTCGCCCTGATGGCGCGGATATCGAGCCGCGTGTCGCAGACGCTGCCGGCGCTGCCGCGAGCAACCCGCCGGCGGCGGCGTCTCGGTCGCGTGTTCGACATCGCGTGGGCGGTCGTCCTGCTGGCTGGCGCGACGGCGGCACTGGTCGATATCGCGCATTTCGTCCGCGCCGAGGTCGGCTGGGCCGAGGTTGGGCATGTCTTCGTTCTCGGCGCCATCACGCTGCTGCGCGTCATCGTGCTGATCGCGCTGGCGGCGCTGGTGTGGGTCCCGATCGGCGTCTGGATCGGTCTCCGGCCGCGGCTCGCCCGCCGCATCCAGCCGGTGATCCAATTCCTCGCCGCGTTCCCGGCCAACCTGTTCTTCCCGATCGTGGTGTCGCTGATCGTCGTCTACCGGTTGACGCCCGAGATCTGGCTGTCGCCGCTGATGATCCTCGGCACCCAGTGGTACATCCTGTTCAATGTAATCGCCGGCACGCTGGCATTGCCGACCGACTATCTGCTGGTCGCCAGCAATCTCGGCGTCAGGAGGTGGCTGTGGTGGCGCCGGCTGATCCTGCCCGGCATCTTTCCGGCCTTCGTCACCGGCGCCGTGACCGCGTCGGGCGGCTCGTGGAACGCGAGCATCGTCTCGGAAATCGCGCGCTGGGGCGGTACGACCTTGCGGGCGACGGGGATCGGCGCTTATATCGCGACCGAAACCGAAGCGGGCGACTTCCCGCGCATCGCGCTCGGCATCACGGTGCTCTGCATCTACGTTCTGGTGTTCAACCGCCTGGTGTGGCGACGCCTTTATCACCTCGCCGAAGAACGGCTGCGGCTCGATTGACGAAGGATCCATGACATGGCCGCCGAGACCACCCTCGCCGCGGATGTCGGCACCGGGCTCGTTGCCGCGAACCACGTGTGCAAGACTTATGCGACCGGCGAATCCCCCGGCCGCCTGGTGCTCGATCATATCGACTTCACCCTCAAGGAGGGCGAGATCGTCGCCATCCTGGGTAAGTCGGGATCGGGGAAGTCGACCTTCCTGCGCGTCCTGGCCGGATTGACCGAACCATCGGACGGCTTCGCGACCTATCGTGGCCGCCGCATCGACGACCCGGTCACCGGCATTGCCATGGTGTTCCAGAGTTTCGCGCTGTTTCCGTGGCTCACCGTGCTCGGCAACGTCGAGCTCGGTCTCGAGGCCCAGGGCGTGCCCCTCGACGAGCGCCACCGCCGCGCGATCGCTGCCATCGACCTGATCGGTCTCGACGGCTTCGAATCGGCCTATCCCAAGGAGCTGTCGGGCGGCATGCGCCAGCGCGTGGGATTCGCCCGCGCCCTCGTGGTCAATCCCGACGTCTTGCTGCTCGACGAGCCGTTCTCGCAGCTCGACGTGTTGACGGCGGAGACGCTGCGCGGCGACGTCGAGGATTTGTGGCGCGACCGGCGCATTCCGACCAAGGGCATCATCCTGGTCTCGCACAACATCGAGGATGCCGTGTTTCTCGCCGACCGCATCATCGTCTTCGGCAGCGATCCCGGCTGTATCCGCGCCGACATCCCGGTGCCGCTGCCGCGGCCGCGCGATCAGGCCAACCCGATCTTCCGCAGCCTGGTCGATCAGGTCTACACGCTGCTGACCACGGTGCCCGGCGTCGAGGGGGCGAAGCGCCGAGCCGAGCCGATTGGTGTGGGCTATCGCGTGCCGGATGCGTCGATCCAGCAGCTCATTGGCCTGCTCGAGGCGCTGTCGCAGCCGCCTTATGAAGGCCGCGCCGACCTGCCGAAACTGGCCGAGAGCGAGCATCTGTCGACCGACGACCTGATGGTGCTGGTCGAGACGCTCCAGCTTTTGGGCCTCGCCCAGGTGGGCGGCGGCGACATCGAGATCTTGCCGGCCGGCCAGGCGTTTGCCGCCGCCGACCTCCATAACCGCAAGCAGATCTTTGCCGACCATCTGCGGCGTGCCGTGCCCTTGGCCGCGCACATCCGTCGGGTCCTCGACGAGCGGCCGGGTCACAGCGCGCCCGAAGGCCGCTTCCTCGCCGAGCTCGAGGACTATCTGTCCGAGAACGAAGCGCGCCAAGTCTTCGAGACCGTGATCAACTGGGGCCGCTACGCCGAGCTGTTCGCCTATGACATCGACAGCGGCGTCCTCAGCCTCGAGAATCCCTGAGCGCCGCGTCGCCGGCCGAGCCATGATCCGCTCCGATTCGCGTGCCCTGGTCGTGCTCCTGGGCGCGATGACGGCGCTGACCGCGCTCGCCATCGACATGAGCCTGCCGGCGCTGCCCGCGTTGAGCGCCGCGTTCGACGCATCGCCTGAGCGCGTCCAGCTGACGCTGAGCCTCTTCATCACGGGCTACGCCGTCGGCCAGATTTTCCACGGCCCGTTGTCCGACCGCTTCGGGCGCAAGCCGGTGCTGATCGGAGGATTGCTGATCTACGTCGCGGCGGCGATAGCCTGCGCCGTGAGCCAGAGCATCGGCGTCCTGATCGCGGCGCGCCTGGTCATGGGCTTCGGCGGCTGCGTCGGTCCGGTACTCGCGCGCGCCGTGGTGCGCGACCATTACGGCGGCTCGCACGCCGCGCAGATGTATTCGTCGCTGACCGCGGTGTTCGCGCTGGCGCCGCTGGTTGCGCCGCTGGTCGGCGGCTGGCTGCTGGTGCATTTCGGCTGGCGCGCGATCTTCGTCGTGCTGGCGCTGTTCGCCGGCACGCTCCTCGCGGTGATCGGCTTCGCCTTCGCCGAATCGCTCACGGCGCCCGACCGCGATGCGCTGCGTCTCGGCCGCTTGGCGCGCAACTACGGCGCGTTTCTCACCAGCCGCATGTGCCTCGGCTATGCGCTGGTCAACGGCCTGTGTTGGGCCGGCATCTTCGCCTTCCTTTCGGGCTCGCCGTTCGTGTTCATCACCATCTATGGCATCGCGCCCGAGCATTACGGCTTCTATTTCGCGCTGTCGGCGGTGGCACTGGTGATCGGTGCGCTGTCGAACAAGCAGCTGCTGCGCCGCCAAAGCCACGCGCGCGTGCTGTGCCTCGGCCTCTCGGTGACGATCATCGGCGGGGTCATCGTGCTGGCGGCCTGCATCACGCGTTGGGGCGGCGCCGGCGGCGTGATGGCGGGCTTCATGCTTTATATCTGGGGCCAGGCGGTGGTAGCGCCCAACGCCATGGCGGCCGCGCTCGAGCCGGTGCCGCACATGGCGGGCACCGGTGCGGCGCTCATGGGCGTCATCCAGATGGCGAGCGGCGCGGCCGCCGGCTATGCCGTCAACGCGCTCTACGATGGCACGCCGGTGCCGATGGGCGCGGTGATCCTGGCGATGGCGCTGGCGACGGCGGGACTCTATTTCGCGATGTTGCGGCGACCGGCCACGACCTGACGGCCGCTAGGCTTTCGGCCGCATGGTCGGAAAGGCGATGACATCGCGGATCGACGGGCTATCCGTCAACAGCATCACCAGCCGATCGATGCCGATGCCGAGTCCGCCGGCCGGCGGCATGCCGTATTCGAGCGCGGTGACGAAATCCTCGTCGAGGCGCTGCGCCTCTTCGTCGCCGTGGTCGCGCGCCATCATCTGCGCCTCGAAGCGCTCGCGCTGATCGAGC
>DATLUT010000024.1:0-8140 GCA_035532975.1 Allostellaceae bacterium | reverse complement strand
CGCGTCGGCATCGAGCGCGGTGGTATCGAGCTCGAAGGCGTCAGACGCACGCTGCAGCGGGGCGGTTCGGCGCTCCCGATCGCGCGCGTCACGAAGCTTCATATCCTGCAGGACGCGCTCGTATATAGCGGCGCCGCCCGTGGCCTGCAACTCTTTGAATCGCCTAAGGGCTCTGGCCTCGACCGTGGCCGTCAGGAAGACTTTGGCGTCGGCGTCGGGGCAAACCACGGTGCCGATGTCGCGGCCGTCCAGCACGGCGCCCTTGCCCCGGCGGGCAAACTCGCGCTGGAACGCCAACAGGGCGGCACGGACGCCCGGAATTGCCGCGACAACGGAGGCCACCTGGGCGACCTCGTCGTCCCGCAGTCGGGGGTTGTCGAGGTCGCGGGTCTCGACCTGCTTGGCGGCCGCCACGGCGGCATCGGGATCGGCCGGATCGGCGCCAGCCGCGAGCGCCCGGAACGCGACGGCGCGATAGAGCGCGCCGGTATCGAGGTAGTTGAGACTAAAATGCCGGGCAAGCCGTCGCGCCAACGTGCCCTTGCCCGAGGCCGCCGGACCGTCGACGGCGATGATCACCGCTTCGCCTTGGCGATGCGTGCGCCCAGCCGGTTCATCAACCTGATGAAGCCCGGAAAGCTGGTGGCGATGGTCTCGCCGTCGTCGATGCGCACGGGCTTGCGCGCGGCGCTGCCGAGCACCAGGAACGCCATGGCGATACGGTGGTCGAGCCGCGCCGCGACGACAGCACCACCCTTGGGCGGCACGCCCTTGCCGTCGACGGTCAGCGTATCGCCTTCGATCGCGGCGGTGACGCCGCATTTGCGGAGGCCGTCGGCGATAGCGGCCAGCCGGTCGCTTTCCTTGACGCGCAACTCGCCCAGACCGCGCATCACGGTGCGGCCCGTCGCGAAGGCGGCGGCGACTGCCAGCACGGGATATTCGTCGATCATGCTCGGCGCGCGCGTAGCGGGCACTTCGACGCCGCGCAGCTCGCCGGCTTTCACCTTGATGTCGGCGACGCGCTCGCCGCCGGCGGTGCGCTCCTTGGCAAAGGTGACGCGCGCGCCCATCTCGGCGAGGGTCTGGTAGAGACCGGTGCGCAGCGGGTTGATGCCGACGCCCTCGATCATGATCGCGGAGCCTGGACGGATCAGCGCTGCGACGACGGGGAATGCCGCCGATGACGGATCGCCCGGCACGGTCAGGTCGGCGGGCTTCAGCTCGGGCTGTCCCACCAGCGTGATTCGCTTGCCGCCATCGTCGACCATGGTCACGTCGATCGTGGCGCCGAAATACCGCAGCATGTTCTCGGTGTGGTCGCGGGTCGCGATCGGTTCGATCACGATGGTCTCGCCCGGCGTATTGAGGCCCGCGAGCAGCACCGCCGATTTCACCTGCGCCGATGGGACCGGCAGCGTGTAGGCGATCGGCATCGGCGACGTCGTTCCCACCACGGCCAAGGGCAGGCGGCCGCCGTCGCGCGCCACGAAGCGCGCACCGGTCCGCGTCAGCGGCTCGATGACACGCGCCATCGGACGGCGTCGCAAGGAGTCATCGCCAGTGAAGAACGTCGCAAACGGATGTGTCGCGACCGCGCCCATCAGCAGGCGCGCGCCGGTGCCCGAATTGCCGAGGTCGAGAATCTCCATCGGCTCGACGAGGCCGCCGGTTCCGACGCCGTGCACGGTCCATGTGCCGTCGCGGCCGCGCTCGATGCGCGCGCCGAGCGCACGCAGCGCCGCGGCGGTGCGCAGAACGTCGTCGCCTTCCAGAAGATTCCGGATGCGCGTGCGGCCGATCGCGAGCGCGCCAAAAATCAGCGCGCGGTGCGAGATCGATTTGTCGCCCGGCACGCGACAACGGCCGCGAAGCGGGCGCGATGAACCGGATGAAAGCGCGGTCACGGATGAAATATCCTCGATGGTGCGCTGTCTTTAGCACAGCACGGTTGCCGACGCGACGGGACCGCATTGCGTCCCGAACGCTGGCCCTCGGCGTACACGAATAAACTTTTGACAGCGGCGCGCCGTCGTGGCAAAGGGCCGCAAAGTGGGTTTAGCATTCGCATCGCAGCGGAGGCAATGTGACGAAGCCGGAGTGGGGTACCAAGCGGATTTGCCCGAATTGCGGCACGCGCTATTACGACATGCGACGTGATCCGGTCATGTGTCCGAAATGCGGGGCGCCGTTCGATGCCGAATCCCTGGTCAAAACCAGGAAGTCCCGCGCCGCCGCGCCGGCGGTGGTCGAGGATGTCGCGCCGCTGGAGGAGGAACTCGAGGCCGATTTGGCCGCCGAGCCCGACGAGGAAGGCGAAGCGGTGACCGAGATTCCTGTCGCCGAAGAGGAGGCCGAACCTGGAGGAGAGCCCGCGACTGCGAAGGCCGGCAAAGGCAAGGGACGCGGCAAGGATGCAGGCGGCGAGGAGAAAAAGGACGGGGAAGAGGACGAAGAGGTGCTCGAGGATACCTCGGAGCTCGGCGAGGACGAGGATGATATGGCCGAGGTTATCGAGAACGTCGATGAGGAGGACGACCGCTGACCGGCAGGCCCTTTTCCGCCCTGCCGCGCCGCGCTAGATTTCCCGCGTTCCGACCGCAGAACGCGCCCAATTCGGGGCCATAGCTCAGCTGGGAGAGCGCTACAATGGCATTGTAGAGGTCAGGGGTTCGATTCCCCTTGGCTCCACCAATCGAAGGCCTGGCGCCGTGTGCGCCGGGCCTTCGTCTTTTTGGGCATCGCGCTGTCGTGCGGTTCCATCGCCGCAGCGGCGACCGCGAACGGACATTGCCATTCCGGTTGCTGGGGCGGCACCGCAATTTGCCGATCCCGGAACGGATGCGGGCCGCCCTTGATGGTGCCGCCGCACCAACCCATATTTCGGTTGTCGGACAAGGCCCGAATGGCTTGTTCGCTTGGTTTTCCGAAAGGGGCGCCCGAAACGGGGTCCCGCAGATGGACTTAGCTCGATCGAGGAGGTCCCGGTGGCTCGTTTGTCGGTCTTCAATTCGCCTTTGTTGCTGGGTTTCGACCAGTTCGAGCGCGCGCTCGATCGCGTCACCAAGGCAACGCCCGACGGTTATCCCCCGTACAACGTCGAACAGCGCGGCGACAACGCGATCCGCATCACGTTGGCGGTCGCGGGGTTCACCATGAACGACCTTTCGGTGCAGATCGAAGACAACCAGCTCGTTATCCGCGGCAAGCAGGCCGATGAGAAGGAGCGCGCTTATCTCCACCGTGGCATCGCGGCGCGCCAGTTCCAACGATCTTTCGTTCTCGCCGACGGCATCGAGGTTGCGGGCGCGTGGCTCGAGAACGGTCTACTCAATGTCGATCTCGAGCGACGCCCGTCCGAGCAGCGGGTCAAGCGAGTCGAAATCCGCCGTCCGAGCAGATCGAGCAATGGAAAGGCAGGCAGCCATGAATAGCCAAGAAATTGAACGGCTCAAGAGCGTCTCGGCGAAGGAATTCGCGCTTTGGGGAATCCAGGAGTTCGCCTATATCCGGTCCGTCATGGTCGAAGGACAAGCGGCCTTTGCGATTCATGCCGCCGACGGCACGCCGGTCGCGGTGACGAAAACGCTGGCGCTCGCTCAGGCGACGGTTCGCCAGAACGATCTCGAGCCGCTCAGCATCCACTGAGTCGTTTTCGCTGAAAACGAGAGCGCGCGCCGCGCCGCTTTAGGCGGCGTGACTCGCCGCGTGGTCGACGAGCAGCGCATACAGCGCATCGGCCCGATCGGTTCCGCGCAGCTTCTCGCAGGTCTTGCGGTCGCGTAGCAGGCGCGAGACCAGCGCCAAGGCCTTCAGGTGATCACCGCTGGCGCCTTCAGGCGTCACCAGTAGGAAGATCAGGTCGACCGGCCGGTTGTCGACCGCCTCGAAATCGACGGGCTTTTCGAGCCGCGCGAAGAATCCTCGCGCCGCCGCCAGGCCGGACAACCTGCCGTGCGGCACGGCGACGCCGTTGCCGATTCCGGTCGAGCCGAGGCGCTCGCGCTCGATCAACGTGTCGAACAGCGCGCGCTCGTCGACGCCCATCAAGGGCGCCGCGCGCTTGGCGAGGTCCTGCAGCGCTTGCTTCTTGTTCGCGGCGTTGAGCCGCGTCGTCACCGATTTGGGAGTCAGCAGGTCGGAAATCTGCATCGCGGGGTTTGTTGCTGGTTGCACAATTACAGTTGCAGAGCCTTCTCGCGGCGACGCCGAACCGAGGACGGGATATTCATCGCCTCCCGGTATTTGGCGACCGTCCGGCGAGCGATGTCTATACCTTCTTTCAATAAAATTTCCACGATCCGGTCGTCGGACAGGATTTCGCCCGTTTCCGCCTCGATGAGCATGCGGATGCGGAAGCGCACCGCCTCGGCCGAATGCGCCTCGCCCGAGGCCGCCGCGATCGCCGAGGTGAAGAAGTACTTGAGCTCGTAGATGCCGCGCGGCGTCAGGATATATTTGTTGGTGGTGACGCGGCTGACGGTGCTTTCGTGCATCTCGATCGCCGTGGCGATGTCGCGCAGCACCAGCGGCTTCAGGTGCTGCACGCCGTGCCGCAGGAAGCCGTCCTGCTGCCGGACGATCTCGCGCGACACCTTGAGGATTGTGGTCGCGCGCTGATGCAGCGCCTTGACCAGCCAATTCGCCGACTGATACCGCTCGGACAGGTATTCTTTCTCCTTCTTGTTCCGCGTCGCGTCGCTGACCTCCGCGTAATAGCGGTTGTTGACGAGGACGCGCGGCAGACTTTCGCTGTTGAGCTCGACAGCCCACGCGCCGTTCGGCAACGCGCGCAGCAGGACGTCGGGCACCACCACCTCGGGCGCGGCCTTGTCGAAGGCAAGGCCAGGCTTTGGGTTGAGTGCCTTGATCTCGGCGACCATTTGCGCGAGATCGGCCGCGTCGACCCGACAGACGCGCATCAGCTGTTGCGCATTGCGATTCGCGAGCAGTGGAAGATTTTCGACCAGCGCCTGCATCGCCGGGTCGAAACGGTCGCGCTCCTTGAGCTGCAGCGCAAGGCATTCGGCAAGATTGCGGGCGAAGACGCCGGCCGGATCGAAGCGCTGGAGTTGCGCCAGCGTTTTCTCCACGCGCGCCGCATCGCATGACAGCAGCTCGGCGATGGCAGCGAAGTCGCCGGTGATGTAACCGGCCTCATCCACCATATCGATGAGATGGCTGCCGATCACGCGATCGGCCGGGTCATGGATCTCGACGGCCAGCTGCTCCTGCAGATGCTCGCGCAGGCTGATCGGCCGCGTCAGCGTCTGGTCGAGCCCGGGCAGGCCGTCAGCCGCCGCAACGCCGTTCCGGGTACGCCACGCCTCGGGATCGCCGGCATAATCGAGTTTGCCCTCGCCTTCGCGCCCGGCTTCCTCGTGCCAAGTCTCCGCAGCGTCCGCGGCATCGGCACCGACATCGCGCCGTTCGTCCTCCGCATTGTCGCCGTCGGCGGAGGAAGGTTCGGCCGCGGCGTCCTCGGCCATCGGCCCGGCATCGGTGCCGTCGTCGTCGGATGCGTCGTCGCGCTCCAGCAGCGGATTCTGCTCGATCTCGCCTTCGACATATGCCGTGAGTTCGATGCTCGACATCTGCAGCAGCTTGATCGCCTGCTGCAGCTGCGGGGTCATGACAAGCGCCTGACCTTGGCGCAGATCCAATCGCGGCGTGAGGGCCATGGCGGCGACCTAGAGGCTGAACCTTTCGCCCAGGTAAACGCGTCGTACGTCGGCGTCGCGTACGATCTCGTCCGGCGCCCCCTCCATCAGCACTTGGCCCTGGTGCAAGATGTAGGCGCGGTCGACGATTTCGAGGGTCTCGCGAACGTTGTGATCGGTAATCAGAACTCCGATGCCGCGATCCTTCAGATGCGCGACGAGATCGCGGATGTCGTTGACAGCGATCGGGTCGATGCCTGCGAGCGGCTCATCGAGAAGGATGAAATTCGGCCGCGTCGCGAGCGCGCGCGCGATTTCGACGCGCCGCCGCTCGCCGCCCGATAGCGCCATCGCTGGTGCACGCCGCAGATGCGTGATCGAGAATTCGGCCAGCAGCGCGTCGAGCATGTTCTCGCGTATTTCAGGCACGGGCTCGGCCACTTCGAGCACTGCCCGGATGTTCTGTTCGACCGAAAGGCCGCGGAAGATCGATGCTTCCTGCGGCAAATAGCCGATACCGAGCCGGGCGCGACGATACATCGGCAGCTCGGTGATGTCCTCGCCGTCGAGCGTGATCGCGCCGACATCCGGGCGCACCAGGCCGGTGATGATATAGAAACAGGTTGTCTTGCCGGCCCCGTTGGGTCCGAGCAGTCCGACCGCTTCGCCGCGCTGGACCGCGATGCTGACGGCGCGCAGGACCGGACGCTTCTTAAAGCTCTTGCCGAGATTGGTCGCCACCAGGCCCGCATTCGAGGTGACGAGGCGGGGTGTACCGTCGCGTTGCTGTGCCGGCGCAGCGTGCGGCCCTTGCGGGCGTGCATGGGGCGGGCGCGCATGCGCGCCGTGCATCGCGTGGCCCAGCGCCGGATTATGATCGGTCGGCGGCCGCGTCATCGCGCACTCTGCTGTCCGTCATCCGATTGCGCGCCACTCGCGCCCGGCCCGCGGTTCGGCACCAGCAAGCCCTCGACGCGCGGCGTCGGACCGCTCGCCACCGCATTGGGCGGCGCCGCCAGGATTTCGCTGACGTTATTCTTGAGATCGACCACACCGTAGCGCCCACGCATCTCGTTGTCGCCCTTGGTCAGCCGGACGTGGCCGATCAGTGTCGCGACCTGCCGTGCGACGTCGTAGACGCCCTCATCGCCATGCGCGAGCTGGCCCGGCGCCGAGACGAGCACGTTGCCGTAACCGTTGACCCGCGTGATTTGCGCGGGCTGGTTGTCCTTCTGCTCGACGTCCGCTGTGACGATGTCGGCGCGCAGGCGGCGATCGCCGCGAACCACCAAGGCGTCGCCGCGCGCTACGGCAATCTGCTTCTTGTCGTACCATTCGAGCGAATCGCGCGCGGTAATCGTCTCGTTCGGCGTGATGATGTGGAGATCCTGGCCTGTCAGGACCATCACCGCCTGGTCCACGTCATAGACCGCGTGATCACCGAAGGCCTGCTCGTCGTCATTGGTAAAATGGACGTGACCGTCGCCCTCGAGCCGATAGATCTCGGTCGTTGAGCTTCCCATCAGCTGATTTTGCGTGCGCGCGCCGGATTGCGTGGGCACCGCCGGTGCAGGTTGGGCTTTGGGGGCGGTTTGGGCGGCCTGGTTCAGGCCTTGGCCGACCGGACGGTAGTAGGCGTAGAGAATGTCGGCGGTCATTGTCGCGTTGCCGCGCGTGGCCGAGGCATGACCGCGGGCGATGTACACGCTGTTGGCCTGCTGCCATTCGATGCCGTGGTCCGCCTCGATGTGGATCGGCCGGTTGGAAAGCTGCGACCCAGCGAGCTGCGCGCCCGCGCGCGGTGTCGCGGCGCCCACGGCCAGCGCCGCGACCGCAACCGCGGTGCCGAAACGCGTGATCACGGCGTCGCCTTCGTCCGCGAATTCAGATCGAGCGTCGCGTGGCCGGTGAAAATGATGGTTTGGCCGCGGTCAAGGACCCGCAAGCCCTGCGCCTGGACGTGGCCGAAAGTGCCGTCGCCTTCGACCGGATCGTGGCTGACAGCCGTGCCCTGCGCCATGTTGATGGTAACGCTATCGGAACGCAGCGCGTTGCCCTTGTTCTGATAGAGTTCGACGTTGCCGAAGAGATCGAGCTGCTGCACTTGCGGCTGATAAAGGCCGACATAGGCGGTGAGCTCGTCCCAGCCGCCGGCGGTCGTGGCGAGATCCGCCTTGGGCGAGTCGAGCGAGATCGCGTCGTCGGCTTTGGGCATCTGGCTTGCGGTATCGGCGGTCACGACGAACGGCCGGTTGTCGCGATCGACGCCGGTGTAGCGCGCATCGACCATGCGGACCTGGCGCGCTTGGCTGACGTCGATCTTCGGCAGCCGCGCGAAATGCATGCTATCGATGGCGCCCTGAATGCGCGGCCATACCGCGACGAGCATAACAAGCGCCAGCGCGGTCGCCGGCAGGATGCGCTTGGCAACGCCGACGAACCGGCTATAGCGCCGCAAAGAAGCCGTGCGGCGTTGTCCG
>DATLUT010000023.1:0-3618 GCA_035532975.1 Allostellaceae bacterium | reverse complement strand
CGCAAAACGCGGCGCAGCCATCGAAAAAATCCCGCTCGCGAATTCGTGATGAGACGGCGCCGTCGATGCCGCCCGCGGCGTCAGGCGCGCCTGAGCAGACGATCGAGGTCGCCGGCGGCATCGAGCGCGTGGAGCTCGTCGCAGCCGCCGATGCCGTGGCCGCCGATGAAGATCTGCGGCACCGTGGTGCGGCCGGCGGCCAGCGCGGCCATTTCCTGACGCCGGACTGGATCGCCGGCGACGTTGACTTCTCGATAGGATATGTTTTTACGCTGCAGCAGCGCCTTGGCGCGGTGGCAATAGGGGCACCAGGGCGTGGTGTAGATGACGACTTCGGGCGCTGCCGTGTCGCCTGCCGCCGCAGGGGATTCGCGCACGGCGCTCAATACCCGGCTGACGGTGTCCTCGTAGGCCGGGGAATGTCGACACTGCTCCGATCGCATAGCGCTCAACAGGCCGCCAACGGCTTCTTCTTGCGGTTCCGGCGATTGGCTGGCGTCCGCCGAACGCCGCAACGCCTCGATGGCCAGGCGGAGCTGTTCCACATAACGGGAGCAATGCTTGCACAAGAACATGTGAAAGCGGACCTCGAGGCGCTCCCGTAGCGAGAGTTCACCATCAAGATAGCGATCGGCATGTTTGGCGAGGTCTCGACAGGTCAACACAGTCAACCCTTCTGATATTCATCGATCGCCTGCCACAACCGCTGTCGGCCGCGGTGCAGCAGGACCCGAGCATTAGACGATGAAATCACGAGAATGTTACTGATGTCTTCGAACGAAAGTCCCTCGATATCACGCAGGGTCAGGACAGAGCGTTGGGTGGCGGGCATGCCATCGAGCGTTCGTCTGATCAGGCCCTGCATGTCTTTCGACGCCAACGCCGCCTCGGGCGTATCGAGCGACCAGGCGCCCGGCGGGGTCTGCCACGTCCCGTCCGGCCCGTAGCGATCCGCCAGGACGTCGGCACTCTCGGTTTCCGGCTGTCGGGCGTCCTGGCGCAGGCGGCTGACGGCCTCGTTGCGCACGATCGCGAACAGCCAGGTGCGCAGGCTCGACCGTCCCTCGAAGGTCGGCAAGGCGCGAATGACCTTGATCCATGCCTCTTGCACGATCTCTTCCGCGCCGGCGTCGCCCGCGATCGTCCGTGCGAAGCGGACCATCGACGCATGATAGGTCGCGACCAGGCTGCGGATCGCCGACTCGTCGCCGGCGCGCAGCGTCGACAGCAACGCGGTGTTCGTGGCCATTCTCTGATCCTCGCCCAACTTGGGTGGGCGTCTTGCGAAATTAGGGTGCGTCGCCGATCACGGACCGACGGATCAGCGCGTCGAGCGACAGCGTGCCGGGCCCGCGACACAGTAGTACCAGCAGCATCGCTGCCCACTGGATATGCGTCGGCCACGCCAGCGGATAGACGAAGACCTCGATCACCGTGACCATGCCAAGCAGGACCAGCGCCGCCGGCCGCGTCAGCAGGCCGAGCACGAGGAGGATCGGCGTGCTGACTTCGATCGACACCGCCATATAGGCTGCGAGATCCGACGGCAGCAGCGGCACCCGGTATTCGGTCGCGAACAGCTCGAGCGTTGTGTCCCAGTTGGCGAGATGCGCCTGCGCCGAATTCCAGAACACTACGGCCACGGCGAGCCGCAAGGGAATCGCGAGCAGCGTATAGGGGACGGCGTCGAGCCAATGCACCGCGCCGGCCACGGCGCGCACCGCGGCGGAATCCGCGAACGATGAACCGGTCCGAGCGCTCATGCGCAATCCTCCATGATGGAATGGTCGCCGGCCCGATCGACGGCAAAGGCCGTGAACACGCCGTTCACGAGGTGGGCCGCGAGCAGCGCCGGCGCATCGATTTCGGCCCCGGCATCGAGCGCGTCCGGCAGCGAGCGGCCGGCGCAGAGCCGGCTGGTGACGCGCCAGGCGCCCTCGTCGAGACGCGTGATTTCGGGACCATGGTCGCGACGCTGCACCAGCAGCCGGACGGGACCGGCGCCAAGATCGATCGCCGCCATCGCGGCGTCGTCCCGCGCCAACACCGCGCGCCAGATCGCGTCGACCGGATGATCGGCGCAGACCAGGCTCACTGAGGGATGCGGTACGAGGCGGACGCGGCCGTGGTCTCGGGAATCGAGCGCCGCGAGATCGCCGGGATCGAGCGCGGCGGCATCGGGCGCATGCAGCGCGCGGCTCACCGCCCCGTCGAGCCGGGCGACGCCGGCGAGATAGGGGAGCGCCGCAGCCGGCGCGAATTCGGCGAGAAAATCAGCGAAGCCGGGATCGTAATCGTCGAGGCAGGCGCCCTGCGGCGGCTGTGCCGCGATGAAGATCTGCGCCGCGCTTTCGAAGAAAGCAGCGCCGACGAGCCGATGCACGGCCGGATAAGACAAGCGCAGGGCGGTGGTGAGGCTGGCGATCATCGTGTTGCGGTAAACATTCAGCCGCGCCGCGGCGTCGATTTCATCCGCGACGATGTACGCCGTGGCGCCATCGTCGCGCGCCGTTAGATTACGATAGACCGCCCGTTGGAGCTCAAGCAGCGTTGGCATGAGTCGCTTTCTCGCGGACAGGGTCAAGCAACTCGGCCGCCCGGCGTGCCTCGTCGACCAGGACGTCGAGCGTCGGAATGTTCGTGTCCCATTCGATGAGCGTCGGCACCGGGCCGAACCGCTTCAGCGCCTCGGCGTAGAGCGCCCAGACTTCGGGAATGACGCGCGAACCGTGATCGTCGATGCGCAGCGTCGCGCCGTTGTCGAGCCGGCGCGTGCTGTGACCGGCGAGGTGGATCTCGCCGACCGCCGCCGGTGGCAGCGCCGCGAGATAGGCGGCCGCGTCCCATCCGTGGTTTTGGGCGCTGACATAGATATTGTTGACGTCGCACAAGATGCCGCAGCCAGTGCGATCGGCCACCGCAGCCAGGAATTCCCATTCCGGAATGGCAGAATGCCGGTAGCGCAGATAGCTCGACGGATTTTCGATCAAGATGCGGTGCCGCAAAACGTCCTGCGTCTCGTCGACATGTCCGCAGACGATGTCGAGCGCCTCCTCGGTCATCGGCAGCGGCAGCAAATCGGCCAGATAGTGGCCGCCGACGACGCTCCAGGAGAGGTGCTCCGAGACCAGGCCCGGCTCGAAGCGCTCGATCGTGCGGCCGATGCGCTCGAGATGGGAGCGGTCCAGCCCGTCGGCGCTGCCGAGCGATAGGCCCACGCCGTGGCATGAAACCGGATAGTCGCGCCGGATGGCGTCGAGATAGCGCGGAGCCGTGCCGCCGCCCAGATAGTTCTCGGTGTGAACCTCGAGCCACGCGACCGCCGGCCGCGTGTCGGCAACGGCCTGATGATGCGGAAAGCGCAGCCCGATCCCCGCCTGGGCAGGGATCGGGCGACGCTCCGCACGCGCGGCGGTGGATCGGGGGGACATCCGCCGCCTCGCGATCAGCCGGCCTTCAGGCTGCCGCCCTGGATCTTCGAGCAGTCGCCACCGGGCAGAAGCACGAACGACCCCGGATCGCGCGCCTTTGTGGCCTGACCCGCGCAGGAATGCGCGCCTTCGGCGCAGTCGTTCTTGGCGACGGCGTTGATGCCGAAACACTTCTGCAGGTGCTGGG
>DATLUT010000022.1:0-3603 GCA_035532975.1 Allostellaceae bacterium | reverse complement strand
GGGCAGACGGTCTATTGGCTCGTTCTCGCCGCCGTGCTGGTAAGCGCCTTCAACGCCGTCATGCGCTACACCATCGATTACAGCTCGAACGGCTGGCTCGAGATTCAGTGGTACCTCTATTCCGGTTTTTTCATGATCGGCGCCGGCTATACGCTGCTGCGCAACGAGCACGTCCGCATCGACATCATCGGCAGCCGGCTGTCGCCGCGCACTCGCGCCTGGATCGATGTGCTCGGCGGCATTTTCTTCCTGCTGCCGATAGCGCTCATCATCATGTCGCTAGCGTGGCCGGTATTCACCGAATCCTACATGCTCCATGAAACTTCGCCCAACGCCGGCGGCCTGCTGCGCTGGCCGGTGAAGCTGATGATGCCGGTCGGCTTCTTCTTGCTGGCGCTGCAAGGTGTCTCGGAGATCATCAAGCGTATCGCCTTCCTGATGGGTCTGATTCCCGATCCGACGCCGCACCACGCTCACGGCTCCGCCGATGAATTTGTGCCGCAAGAATGGCTGCACGGAGATAAGCCATGACGGCGCTGTTCATCGCCAACATCGCACCGATCATGTTTGCGATGCTGGTCGTCCTCCTGATGATCGGCTATCCGGTCGCTTTCTCGCTCGCCGCCAACGGCCTACTGTTCGGCGCCATCGCCATCCATTACGGCCTGTTCGGTCCCGATCTGCTCCAGGGCCTGCCGCAGCGCGTCTACGGCATCATGTCCAACGACACGCTGCTGGCGATCCCGTTCTTCACCTTCATGGGCCTCATCCTCGAGCGCAGCGGCATGGCCGAGGACCTGCTCGACACCATCGGCCAGATGTTCGGGCGGGTTCGCGGCGGCCTCGCCTACGCCGTCGTCTTCGTCGGCGCCCTACTGGCTGCGACGACGGGCGTGGTCGCCGCATCGGTGATCTCGATGGGCCTGATCTCGTTGCCGATCATGCTCCGCTACGGCTACGACCGGCGCGTTGCCGCCGGCGTGATAGCGGCGTCCGGCACGCTGGCGCAGATCATTCCACCCAGCCTCGTGCTTATCGTTTTGGCCGACCAGCTCGGCCGCTCGGTCGGCGACATGTACGAGGGTGCGTTCATTCCCGGCGTCGGCCTCGCCGTGCTCTACGGCGTTTATATGTTGATCGTCTCGATCTTCTGGCCGAAGGCGGTGCCGGGGCTGCCGCCCGACGCGATCACCGTACGCGAGTCAAGCGGCAAGGCCGGCTACCTGTCACTCGCCGTGATCACGCTCGGCAGCGTCGTCTCCGCCTGGTACCTCATCGATAGAGGCTATCTTCAGCCGATCTGGGCCTGTGCTTCCGTCGGCGCCGCCGTTTACGCGATCGCGCTGGCCGACAGGTTCCTCAATCTGCGCATCCTCAGCAAGCTGACACGCCAGGTCATCATCGTCATGATGCCGCCCCTGGCGCTGATCTTCCTGGTGCTCGGCACCATCTTCCTCGGCATCGCCACGCCGACCGAAGGTGGCGCGATGGGTGCGACCGGCGCGTTGGCGCTGGCGCTCGCCAATCGCCGGCTCGACTGGAAGCTGCTCAAGCAGGCGATGGACACGACCGCCAAGTTGTCGTCCTTCGTCATGTTCATCTTGGTCGGCTCGACTGTGTTCAGCCTGGTGTTCCGCGGCGTCAACGGCGACCTCTGGGTCGAGCACCTGCTCATCGGGCTGCCCGGCGGCCGGGTCGGATTCTTGATTGTCGTCAACCTGTTGACGTTCTTACTCGCGTTTTTTCTCGATTTCTTCGAGCTCGCGTTCATCATCATTCCGCTCCTGGGCCCGGTGGCCGAAAAACTCGGCATAGACCTGATCTGGTTCGGCGTTCTAATCGGCGTCAACATGCAGACCTCGTTCATGCATCCGCCGTTCGGCTATGCGCTGTTCTACCTGCGCAGCGTTGCGCCGAGCGAGGAATACACCGACCGAGTGACGGGTAAGCGGTTGGCGCCGCTCACCACCGGCCAGATTTATTGGGGCATCATCCCGTTCGTGTTCATCCAGGTCATCATGGTGTCGGCCATCATCTTCTTTCCGAACATCGTGCTCGCCTCGCTCGACACCGCGTCGAAGATCAATCCCAACACCATCCATTTCCAGGCGCCGACCGAGGAGGACACCGGACCGCCGACGGATTTCAAGTAGCGGCGACGGAAAAGCGCCAGCACGAAAAAAGCCCCGCCGGCGACGGCGGGGCTTTCGTCGTTTAGATCCGCGCCGCGTCTACGCCCGGCGGGAGCCGACCTTGGCGTACATGAAATTGTCGAACTGCTGTTCGTCGACCCGCATCCACTCGTCCTCGGTGGCCAAGAAGGGCGTCCACTCGTCGTAGACCTTCTTGAATTTCGGATTGCGCGCCGATTCCTCAGCGTAAAGCTGACGCGACGCATTGAAGCACGCGTCCATGATCGGCCGCGACCAATACCGGAGCTGCGTCCCGCCGGCGATCAGCCGCTTGAGCGCCGCCGGATTGTCCGCATCGTACTTGGCGATCATCCAGTTGTTGGCCTCGGCTGCGGCAGCTTTGATCACCGCCTGATAGGTCTTCGACAGGGAGCGCCACTTGTCGAGATTGATGTAAGCCGACAGTTGCGCCTGACCTTCCCACCAACCGGGGTGGTAGTAGTATTTACAGACCTTCTGGAAGCCGAGCCTCTCGTCGTCGTACGGCCCCACCCATTCGGCGCCGTCGATCGTGCCTTTCTCGAGCGCCGGATAGATATCGCCGCCGGCGAGCATCTGCGGCACCACGCCGAGCTTCGACAACACCGCGCCGCCCCAGCCACCGATGCGGAACTTGACGCCCTTGAGGTCGTGGACCGTCTTGATCTCCTTGCGCCACCAACCGCCCGCCTGGGTGCCGGTGTTGCCGCACGGTATGGAAACAACGTTGTAGCCCGCATAGAACTCGTCCATCAGCGCGCGGCCGCCGCCGTTCCGCAGCCACGCATTCTGGATGCGGTAGTTGGCGCCGAACGGCGCCGTGCAGTCGAACGTGAACGTCGGATCCTTGCCGACGTAATAGTAGGGAGCGGTGTGGCCCAACTCGACGGTGCCGTTCTGCACCGCGTCGAGCACCTGCAACGGCGGCACAAGCTCGCCGCCAGCGAAGGCACGGATCTGGAATTTCTGGTCGGTCATCTCGCCGACGAGCTGCGCGAAATACGCCGCGCCGCCATAAAGCGTGTCGAGGCTCTTGGGCCAGCTCGCCACCAGGCGCCAGTTCAGCGCCGGCGCGCTCTGCGCGATCGCCGGCGCGGCAACAGCCGTCGCCGCCAGACCAACGCCGCCGGCCGCGATGAATTTACGTCGATTCATGGATACCCCCTCCCCGAGAATTGAACTCCGGTCCGGCGCCCGCCGGTTCCGTAAGCCTTGGCCAAACAGTAATACAGGCCAGCCGATCCCGCCAAACCCGAAATATGGCGCGAATCCGCTGATTCAGGCGGCGTAGGCCGGCACCTTGCGGGCCAGCCCGTCATAGAGATCGAGGATGCGTTCGCGCCAGGCATGGACGACATCGTCCTTGTCGAGCAGCGCGAACGCGCTGATCGCGCGCGCCCACTGGAAGCCGCCGAAGACGACGTAGTCAGCC
>DATLUT010000021.1:0-7060 GCA_035532975.1 Allostellaceae bacterium | reverse complement strand
CGTGCGCGATAAGCTCGGTAACACCGCGTTGCATTGGGCCGCCGATCGCGGCAGCACCGAAGTGCTGAACATGTTGCTGGCGGCGCACGCGCCGGTCGACGCGCAAAACAATCAGGGTGTCACGCCGCTGATGCTCGCCGTCGCCAATAGCCGCACCGCCACGGTGAAGGCGCTCCTGGCGGCGCACGCCGATCCGCGCAAGCAGGACTACACCGGCCGCGACGCACTCGGCTGGACGACCGACAACCGCGCGATCGCGCAGCTGCTGCAAAACGCACGCTGACCGACGCTCAGCCCGGCGCAGCGGCGTAGAGGGTGAGCGTCATGTGCCGGCCGTTGGAATAATCGATGCCGCTGACATGGCCGATCGCCTGCGGATCGCGGCCGAGCGCGGCGAGGGCGCGGCGGAAGGCGTCGTCGTCGCGCGCCTCCACCAGGGCGCGGCCGTCGCGCGTGGCCGCGAGGTAACGGGCGGCACCGGCGGCGTCGAGCGGCTTGGTCGTGGTGCCGAGAAGGAAAATCAGGCTCGGCTCGTTGTAGCCGACGACCGCGACCGGTCCGCCGTGCGGCGGGCGGTCATGCGCGACCAGCGCGGCGGCGCTGCGCGAGAGCCAGATTCGGTCGAGCGAAGGAATCACCTGGCCGAGGCCGGACGGGATCACGACGAGGGCAAGCAGCGCCGCGCCGGCCGCCAACGCGGGGCCGGGTTTCGACCACGCGCGCCACAGCAGCGCAGCGCCGCCAGCGAGCGCGGCAAGCGCGGCAACGATGCCGATCAGCGACGCTGCGCCGCCCAGCAGCCGCGACGCCACGGCGAGACCGCCTGCCAGCGCCAGCGTCGCCGCCGTCCACAGCGTCGCGACCACGAGCCGTACCCAGCGCGGCCTCGCGTTGGCGTTGAACAGCGCGTGCGCGCCCAAGAGCGCAAGCGCCGGCAGCACCGGCAGGACGTAATGCGGCAGCTTGGTCGGCACCAGCTCGAGCGCGACCCAGAACGGCACGATCCATGCCAGCAGGAAGCGCTGCGACGGCCGCTCGCGCTCGTGCCAGGCGCGGAGCACGCCGTCGGCGGCGAACAGCGACCCGGGCCAGAAGATCAGCGCCAGCAGCAGCAGATAGGTGCCGGGCGGCGCGCCGTGGCTCTGCTGCGCTCCGACGATCTTGCCGAAGAAATCGCGGCCGAGCGAGCCGGCGATGAACGTGTCGTGCGTCGCGCTCATCATCGCGGCGAGCCAGGGCCCGACGATGAGAACCGCCAGCGGCACGCCCCACGACGCGCGCAGCCCCTTGAGCCACGCGGCGTCCCGGTCGGCGAGCAGCAACGCTGCGACGGTGAGCACCGCGAGCAGCGGGGCGACCGGTCCCTTGATCAGCGCGCCGACGCCCGTTGCCGTCCAGAACAACAACGCCCACGGCCACGATGCCGTCATCCCGGCGCGGCCACGGCGATAGATCTCGCCCAACGCGAGCTGCGCCGCGACGACACAGGCGAGCAGCGTGGCGTCGGTCTTGGCGAGGTGCGCCTCGACGGTCAGGCTCAGCGACGACGCCAGCAGCGCGGCGCCAAGCAGCGCCGCCGGCCCGCCGACCAGATTGCGGCCGAGCGCGAAGGTCAGCAGCACGGCGAGCGTCGCGCCGATCAGCGACGGCAGGCGATAGGGCCAGATCGCCGGACTCTTCGCGTCGCTCGTCGCCGCCACCGAAAGCGCCTGCAGCCAGTAGATGCCGGCCGGCTTCTGGTTGCGCGCCTCGCCCTGAAACCGGATGTGCAGCCAGTCGCCGGTCTCGAGCATCTGGCGCGTCGCCTGCGCGAAGCGCGCCTCGTCGCGATCCGTCGGCGGCAACGCAGCGATGCCCGGAACGTAAAGCCCAAGGCACAGCAGGCCGAGGAGCAGATAGGGGCGCCAGCCGAGGCTCAGCCGTGTGATCATGTGATGCGCCACCGGCGCAGCGCCGCGGCGTCACCTTCGAGCGCGGCCAGAAGCTCGACCGTATCGGGCGCACCGATGGTCGCCGGCATCAGCACCGGCAGCGTCAGCGCGACGCCGAGTGGCGTCCACGCGATCACCGCATCGGCGCGAAACCCGTCGGCGATCCAGGCGATGCGCGCGAGCGCATGATGGCGCGGCGGTTCCGCTGCGCCGGCCGGCTCCGCCCGCATCACCGCGACGGCGCCGAAACATAGCGCCGGCACGACGAAGCGGCCGCAATCGACCTGTCCCGGCCGATATTCGGGGTCGCGCTCCGCCGCACCCCAGCGCGCCGCGACCACATCCCGCAGCGCTGCCGGCAGCGTCGCATGGAACGCGTCGTAATTGCCGAGCATGATCGCCTCGCCGTCGGCGGCCCACAGCTGCTCGCGCAGCGCAACGGCATCGCGCGGCAGCGGGCCGACGTCATAGCCCGCGGCGGCCAGCGCGCCGAGCACCGTCAATGCCGCCGTCAAATCCGCGCCAGGCACCACGGCCAGGCGGCGCGCGGCACGCGGCTTCCGGCGCAGCGCCGCAAGGCGGATTTCGGCGGTCTCGGGATGCGGCTTGCCCATCTTTGTTGGGTTTTAACCATTCCACTGCAGGGTGGGGTGAACTTTCGCGCGATGGCGCCAACGCTGGGGATACGGTGGCTGAATTCCGCTGCTATTTGCTCGACAGCAACCGCAAAGTGATGGCGATCGAGGCGCTCCGCGCGCTGACGCTGCCGCGGGCCGTCACCAAGGGCATTCTCGCCACTGTGATGCGGCACGCCGAGACCTTCGAGCTGTGGCGCAACGACCTCTGCGTTTACGTCCATCGAGGCGTTGTGCCGGAGCCGGCCGCGACGCCCGCGCGGCAGATGAACTTCCGCCGCACCGCCGTCGACGACTGACCCGCGTATCGCGCGATATCACGTCCAGGCTGCGGCAACCAGCAATACGGCGATCTCGCCCGCCTGCTCGATCGCGCTCAACGTGTCGCCGGTGAAGCCGCCGATCCGCCGCTGCGCGCCCCAGGATGCCGCCGCCATCGCCACCGCGGCGACGACGAGCGCGGCCACCCCTGCCTTGATGCCGAGCGCGAGCAGCGCGACGACCACGGCGATTGCCACCGCCGCGCCGACATTCGCGGCCTCGGGCCGGCCGGCTTCGGCGGCCCAGTCGCCGGGCGCCGCCGGCTCGCCCCAGCGCAACACGACCGGCAGCAAGCCACGCGCGATCACGTGGCAGCCGACCAGTGCGCCGCTGATGCCGCTAGTGCCGAACGCGTCGCCGACGGCGAAGAGCGCGCCGGCGCGCAAGCCGACGCTGAGGACGATCGCCAGCACGCCGAGCGCGCCATTGGGACCGTCGCGCATCAGGC
The DNA here is from genome assembly GCA_035532975.1 of Allostellaceae bacterium. Taxonomy (GTDB): domain Bacteria; phylum Pseudomonadota; class Alphaproteobacteria; order ATCC43930; family CGMCC-115725; genus REEB95. Next base: position 3,725 of record DATLUT010000021.1, on the reverse strand, counting down.
GCAGCCGCTCGTTGATGTCGTCGCCGCGACCCAGACCTTCGATGGTGCGGGCGAGGCCATCCTCATGCTGGCCGCCGGTGACCAGTGCGGTGGTCGCGACCGCGAGCAGCGCGGCCGCCGGAACCGGCACGCCCAATCGGACGACGATGGCGTAGGCGACGGCGCCGCAGACGCCGATGACGAGGCCGCTCAGCGGAAACGCCCAGCTCGCGGCCGCCAGTTCGCCGAGCGCCGGTGGCGGCCGCTCGCCCCAGACCAGCCGGGTGAAGAAGGTTAAGGCCACCCGCGCATCGGCGCGGCGGGCCGGCCAGTCGCGGGTGAAGTCTTCGAAGTTCATAGCGGCGGCGATTCTAATGGCAAGCCGGGCCGGCGGCTACAAGTCACTCGCCGCTCTGCAGCAGCGAGCCGCGCCGGCGCGCGATCTCGAAAGCGACGAGGAACGCGCCGACTCCGATCGCCAGGTAGAGCGCGTCGAGTCCGAAAGCGGCGGCAAGATGCGCCAGCGGAAACTGGCCGTGGAACATCACCGCGCGCATGCCCTCGAAGACATGCGCCGCCGGGATGGCCCAGGCGATGTATTGCAGCCAGACCGGCAGGATCGCGACCGGGTAGTAGATCGCCGCGGCCGGCGCGAGCACGAAGACCGCCGCCCAGGCCATGCTTTCGGCGCCGAGCCCGTAGCGCAGCAGGAACGCGCCGATGATGAAACCGATGCCCCAGCCCATCGCCAGCAGCAGGATGAAGAACGCGAGCAACGGCAGGCCGAGGGTGAAGATCGAATAGTGGTAAAGCACGATCGCGAGCAGCGCCGCCGGCACGAGGCCGACCAGGACGCGCATCAGGCTCATCACGACGAGCGCCGCCGCCCATTCGATCGGGCGCAGCGGGCTCGCGAACAGACCGGCGAGGTTGCGCGACCACAGCTCTTCGAGGAACGAGACCGACACGCCGAGCTGGCCGCGGAACATCACGTCCCACAGCAGCACGGCGCCGAGCAGCACGCCACCAGCACGCGCGACGTATGAGCTGTTGGTCATCAGGAACTGGCTGGTGAAACCCCACAGAATCATTTGCACGATCGGCCAATAGATCAGCTCGAGCGCCCGTGGGCCGGAGCCGACCAGCAGATAGACATAGCGCCGCACCATCGCGCCGACGCGGCGGAAGGAGAAGGCAGCGACTGCGCTGCTCACGGCGCGGCCGCCTCGGTCTCGCGCGCGATGGCGAGGAATACCTGCTCGAGTGTGTCGTGGCCGTGTCGCCGGACCAGCGCGTGCGGCGCGCCGCGATCGACGATCTGGCCGCGCCGCATCATCAGCACGTCGGAAGCGAGGCGCTCGACTTCGGCCATGTTATGCGACGCGAGGACCACGGTCGCGCCGGTGCGCGCGCGCCAGGCTTCGAGATAGCCGCGCACCCAGTCGGCGGTGTCGGGGTCGAGCGACGCCGTCGGCTCGTCGAGCAGCAGGAGCTCGGGTTCGTTCAACAGCGCCTTGGCGAGCGCGACGCGCGTCTTTTGTCCGGCCGAGAGCCGACCGACCGCGCGGTCGAGCAGCGTCTCGAGCTGGAAGTCGCGCGCCAAAGCGTCGATTCGCGCGCGCACGTCGGCGACGCCATAGAGCCGGGCGTAGACGTCAAGGTTCTGCCGCACGGTCATGCGCTGTGGCAGGTCGACATAGGGTGACGAGAAGTTCATGCGGCCCAGCACGCGATGGCGGTGGCGCAGCATGTCCTCGCCCAGAACGCGGATTGTGCCGGCGCTCGGCGCGACGAGACCCAGCAGCATCGCCAACGTCGTCGTCTTGCCGGCGCCGTTGCTACCGAGGAGCGCGACGCACGCGCCGCGCGCGACGGCGAAGGAAATGCCGTCGACGGCGGTCGCGCGCTTGTAGCGCTTCACCAGGTTCTCGACCTCGACGGCGGCGGTGTCCGACATGGGGGCGCACTATGGCGGAAAGCGGGGCCGCCGCGCCAGCCGGCGCCCGCTTGCCGCGCGGTGTCGCGGTGTATAATAGGTAGATGCCCGCGCTCAGCGAAAAACCCAGTCCGTTCAAGGCGGAAGCCCCGCCGCTGCCACTCCTGCGCAGCGACGTCGCCGTCAGCCTGCGGATGCTCGTGTTGATCCGCTGGGTCGCGGTGATCGGCCAAGCGGCCGCGCTGCTCGTGGTGCATTACGCGCTGGGCTTCGCGCTGCCGCTGTCGGCAGCGCTCGGCGTCGTCGCGGTCTCGGCGCTGCTCAACGTCGTCGCTTGGATCTCGAACCGCGCGGCGGCGCGGCTCGGCAATCGCGAGGCGGCAATCTATCTCGCCTTCGACACCTTGCAGCTCGGCGTGCTGCTCTTCCTCACCGGCGGTCTGCAGAATCCGTTCGCGATGCTGATGCTGGCACCGGTGACGGTGTCGGCGACCATCCTGACGCGCCGCACCGTCGTCGGCCTCTCGGCGTTGACCGTCGCCGCGATCACCGTGCTGGCGGTCGCGCATTTGCCGCTACCGGCGCGGTCCGGCGCCGCGATCGAGCCGGCGCCGATTTACGTTCTCGGCATGTGGATGGCCCTGGTGTCGTCGAGCCTCTTCATCACCGGCTACAACTGGTTCGTCGCCGAGGAAGCGCGCCGGATGCGCGACGCCTATGCCGCGACGCAGCTGGCCTTGGCACGCGAGCAGCGGGTCGCCGCGGTCGGCGCCTTGGCCGCCGCCGCCGCGCACCAACTCGGCAGCCCCCTGGCGACGATCGCCGTGGTCGCCAAGGAGCTCGTCCACGACTTGGCCAAGGACAGCCCCTTTGCCGAGGATGCACAGCTGTTACTGAGCCAGAGCGAGCGCTGCCGCATGATTCTCGCCGAGCTCGGCCGTGCCCGCGAAGGCGAGGCGATGCCGTTCAACCGGGTGCCGTTCTCGGCCATCGTGCAGTCGGCTGGTGAGCCGCATCACCGCGCCGGCGTGCGCGTCGTGCACGACACCGGCGCCAGCCGCGATCCGGCAGGTGGCGCGCTTGCCGAGCCGCTGGTACCGCGCAGCCCCGAAGTCCTGCACGGCCTCGGCAACCTGATCGGCAATGCCATCGAATTCGCGCGCAGCGAGGTCACGGTGACGACGAGTTGGAGCGAGGATACGGTCGCAGTCGACATCGTCGACGATGGACCGGGCTTCCCGCCGCCGATGTTGTCGCGCGTCGGCGAACCCTATATATCGGCCCGCGCCGACGACGGCGCGCATATGGGTCTGGGCATTTTCATCGCCCAGAGCCTGCTTGAGCGCACCGGCGCGCGGCTGTCCTTCGCCAACGTTGCGGATGGCGGCGCGCACGTCGTCGTCGAATGGCGCCGGGCGCAGCTCGAGCGCGACGAGCACCGGATCGAAACGGCAACGGGGACGAATGCGACAATGGCGGCGGCGGCGAAATGAGTGACGCAAAAGGCGATATCCAGATGAATCCTGCGCTTGCCGGCCTGCCCGAGGGCGATCGCACGCTGCTCATCGTCGATGACGATGCGCCGCTGTGCCAGCGCTTGGCGCGGGCAATGGAACGGCGCGGCTTCATTGTCGCAACCGCCGAATCCGTCGCCGGCGGCGTGCAGGCCGTTGCCAGCGCCCCCTCGGCCTTCGCCGTCGTCGACCTGCGTCTGACCGACGGCAGCGGCCTCGACGTCGTCAAGGCGCTCCGCAAGGCGCGGCCCAGCGCGCGCGTCGTCATGCTCACCGGCTACGGCAACATCGCCACC
>DATLUT010000020.1:0-7130 GCA_035532975.1 Allostellaceae bacterium | reverse complement strand
GACAGGCCGCCTCCGATGCGATTGCTGCTCTGCCCGGCCATGCCCCTCCGACGGCGCCGCCGCCGATCCGAACCGGCGGCCATCCTAAGCCATTGACCCCTCTCGCTTTGTCACTTTGGCGCGAGGCTGCGGCGTTGACTTAGGCCACTCGCTCCCGTATACAGCGCCGTCGATTTTGCGAGAAGCCTCGCCGGAGTGACTGCCGTGAAGCGCACTTATCAGCCGAGCAAAATTGTCCGCAAGCGCCGCCACGGCTTTCGCTCGCGCTCGGCGACGGTCGGCGGGCGCCGTGTTCTGGCGAGCCGTCGCGCCAAGGGTCGCAAGCGTCTTTCGGCCTGACCCGAGGGTTGCGGCCGTGGAGGCGCAGCCGATGACCAAGATCGTGCGCCTGAAGCGGCGTGCCGAATTCCTTGCGGTTGCCGCAAGCCGGCGCAAACACGTGGCGCCCGGCCTTATCCTGCAAGCGGCGCATTGCGCCGGCGCGGTCGTCCCGCGGGTCGGATTCACCGCCAGCAAGAAGGTCGGCATCGCGGTTGCGCGCAATCGTGCACGCCGCCGCCTGCGCGCGGCGGCCGAGCGCGTCATCGGCCGGCATGGCGCGCCCGAGCACGATTTCGTATTGATTGCGCGCACCACGACGCTGACCCGTCCGTTCGACGCGCTGCTCGGCGATCTCGAAGCGGCGCTGAAGAAAGTCGGCGCTTACCGCGCTGATGGCGGCCAAGCCGACAGGGGCGCGTCTTGAGTCCGGTGTTGCAGGTTCTCGTCCGAGCTTACCAGTTGCTGGTCGCACCGGTGCTGGGCGCGAACTGCCGGTATTGGCCCAGCTGCTCGCACTACGCCGCGGAGGCGGTGCACCTGCACGGCGCCGCGCGCGGCTCATGGCTTGCGGTGAAGCGGATCGGGCGCTGCCACCCCTGGGGCGGATCGGGTGTCGACCCGGTGCCACCGGCGCGGGGCTGATATGGACCAGCGCAACCTGTTTATTGCCATCGCGGCTTCGATCGCGATCCTGATCGGCTTCCAATATCTATCCGAGCGCATCTGGCCGCCCGCGCCGCCGCCGCCCGCGACGCAGCAGGCGAAAACGGGTGCCACGGGTAACGCGGCGGCACCTGGCACAACGAACGTTCCGGCTGCGGGTGCTCCGACGGTGTCTGGCGAAGCCAAGACCGCGCCCCGCGCACAGGTGCTGGCCGCCGCGCCGCGCGTTGCCATCGACACGCCGCACCTCAAGGGCTCGATCAATCTGATCGGCGGCCGAATCGACGACCTCACTCTGCGTACGTACCGCGAGACGGTTGATCCCAAGAGTCCCGAAATCGTACTGCTTGCCCCTGATGGCAGCGAGCATCCTTATTTCCTCCAGTTCGGTTGGGTTGCCGCCGATCCGGGCGTGAAGGTGCCGAGCGCCGACACGCGCTGGACTGCGTCAGGCGGCGCGCTCACGCCCGCCCATCCGGTCGACCTCACCTGGGACAACGGCGCGGGGCTCAAGTTCACGCGGCACATCGCCATCGATCCCGAGTACATGTTCACCGTCACCGATCACGTGACCAACGGCGGCCATGCGCCGGTCAAGCTTTCGCCCTATGTCGTCGACGTGCGCAAGGGCGGGATCGAGGTCTCCGCCACCTATCTGCTGCACGAAGGGCCGATCGGCGTCACTGACGGCAAGCTCCATGACGGCTCGTGCGTGATCCTTTTGGGGTGCGACCCGTTCAATTACGACGAAATGAAGAAGAACCCGCACGAGCAATTCGTCACCAAGGGCGGCTGGTTCGGATTCACGGACAAGTATTGGCTGACCTCCCTCGTTCCGCCGCAGGACGCGCAGGTGACGGCGGAGCTGCAATACGGCAAATCCGGCGGTGTCGATGTCTATCAGGCCGATTACGTCGGGGCCGCACGCGACATTGCGCCAGGTGCGACCGCGACCGAAGAGAGCCATGCCTTTGCCGGCGCGAAAGAGGTTGCGCTGCTCGATCGCTACGAGACGCAATACGGCATTCCGAACTTCGACCGCGCGATCGATTTCGGCTGGTTCTATTGGATCACCAAGCCGATCTTCCTGGCTCTCGGTTTCTTCTACAAGCTGATCGGCAATTTTGGACTCGCGATCCTGCTGCTCACCGTCATCATCAAGCTCATCTTCTTCCCGCTTGCGAACAAGTCCTACCGCGCGATGAGCAAGATGAAGAAGCTTCAGCCGGAGATGCAGAAGCTGCGTGAGAAATTCGGCGACGACAAGCAGAAGATCAACCAGGAGATGATGGCGCTCTATAAGCGCGTTGGCGCCAATCCGATGGCGGGGTGTCTGCCGATCGTCATCCAGATTCCGGTCTTCTTCTCGCTTTACAAAGTGCTCTACGTCACCATCGAGATGCGCCACGCGCCGTTCTACGGCTGGATTCACGACCTGTCGGCACCCGATCCCACGACCTTCGTCAATCTCTTCGGGTTGCTGCCGTTCGCCCCGCCGCACATCGCCGCCCTACATGCTGTCCTTCACATCGGCGCCTGGCCGCTGATCATGGGCGCGACGATGTTCCTGCAACAGAAGCTCAACCCACAGCCGCCCGATCCGGTCCAGGCCAAGATGTTTATGGTCCTGCCGATCGTCTTCACCTTTATGCTGGCGCATTTTGCCGCTGGCCTGGTGATCTACTGGAGCTGGAACAACCTGCTCTCGATCACGCAGCAATGGGTGATCATGCGGCGCGCCGGCGCCACCTGAGACCATGACCGCCGCCGCGCCGTCCGCCGGCGGTCGGGCGGCGATCGAGCGTGGCCGCCGGCTATTTGCGGCTGAAAGCCGCTTCGTCGCGGCCGCGGACCGGCCGCCGGCGCTGCCGCCCGAGCGCTTGCCCGAAGTGGCGTTTGTCGGCCGCTCCAATGTCGGCAAATCGAGCCTGCTGAATGCGCTGACCGGCCGTAAGGGCCTCGCCCGCGTCTCGCGCACGCCGGGCCGCACGCGCGCGATCAATTTCTTTGCCGTCGGCGACCGCCTGATGCTGATCGACCTGCCGGGCTACGGTTACGCCGCGGTATCGCACGCCGAGACGCGACGCTGGGGCCAGACCGTGAGCTTCTATCTCGCCCGCCGCGGCGCGCTGAAGCGCGCGCTGCTGCTGGTCGATGCGCGCCACGGCCTCAAGGATGGGGATCGCCTCGCTCTCGATCTGCTCGCGCATCACGCCGTCTCGGTCATGGCCGTTCTCACCAAGGCCGATAAGCTCTCGACGACCGAGCGCGACGCACGCGTTGCCGCAACGGCCGATGTCCTCGCGCGCTATCCCGGCGCTTTCCCGCTCGTGCCTGCGACCAGTGCCGAAACCGGTCTCGGCATTCCGGAGCTGCGCGCGCTGCTCGCCGCGCTGGCGACCTAGCGCCGATGCGGCTATAAACCCCCCGCCATGAGCGAGAAGATCCAACCGACGCCGCCCGACGCCGCCACGAAAGCGGCAACGCTGTCGGAAGCGCTACCCTACATGAAGCGCTATGCCGGCAAGACGATCGTCATCAAATACGGCGGCCACGCGATGGGCGACACCGACATCGCCGACCGGTTCGCGCGCGACGTCGTTCTGCTCAAGCAGGTCGGCATCAACCCGATCGTCGTCCACGGCGGCGGGCCGCAGATCGGCCAGATGCTGGAGCGGCTCAAGATCAAGAGCTCGTTCGTGGACGGCCTGCGCGTCACCGATCAGGCGACGGTCGAAATCGTCGAGATGGTCTTGTCGGGCTCGATCAACAAGGAGATTGTTACCGCCGTGAACCGCGCAGGCGGTCGCGCCATCGGCCTCTCCGGCAAGGACGCCGACCTGATCCGCGCGCGGAAGCTCACTCGCAAGCTAGCCGATCCCGGCAGCCATATCGAAAAGGTGCTCGACCTGGGCTTCGTCGGCGAGCCCTACGCGGTCGACGCGCCAGTGCTCGAGTATTTCGCCAAATCCGACATCATACCGGTGATCGCGCCGATCGGCGTCGGCACGGCGGGCGAGACTTACAACATCAATGCCGACACTGCGGCCGGTGCGGTTGCCGCGGCGGTTAAGGCGACGCGCCTGCTGCTGCTCACCGATGTGCCGGGCGTCCTCGACGCGAACAAGCAGCTGGTGCACGAGCTGACCGTGACCGACGCCAAGGCGATGATCACCGCCGGCACGATTTCGGGCGGCATGATCCCAAAGGTCGAGACCTGCGTCGAGGCGGTCGAGGGCGGCGTCGAGGCGGCGGTCATCATCGACGGGCGCGTGCCGCATGCCATTCTGCTCGAGCTCTTTGCCGAGGGCGCCGGTACGTTGATCCGGCGGCGAAAGATCACTGCGCGCGCGGCCGCGCGGCGCGCCTAAGCGACCTCGCGCGGCGCGACCCGGCTGTCGGCTTCGACGGCGAGCGCGCTTTCCAGTCGTCGGCGTGCCGCTTCTTGCTCGCCGGCAAGCGCCAGCCGCGCCACTGGGCCCTCGAGAAGCTGATCCCAGAACGCCCGTCGCGTCGTCGGATCGGGAATCCTCTGCCGCACGCGCACTCGGAATTCGCCGGCGAGCGCCGCAAGCGCGCCCAACCGCCGCGGCACGATGGCATCGAGCATCTCGCGCAGGCGCCGCGCTAGCGCCGGCGATGCGCCACCGGTCGATATCGTCAAAACAACCGGCGCGCGGTCGATCACCGCCGGCATGATGAAGCTGCACAGCTCAGGCCGGTCCGACACGTTCACCAGGATGCCGCGAGCCCGCGCTGCGCGCGACACAGTTCCGCCCAGCGCGAGGTCGACATCCGCCGCGATAGCCAGCATACAGCCGTCAAGGTCGTCGGGCGCGAATTGCGTGGCGATCGTCACATGCGCTCCGGCGCGGCGCAGCGCCGCGGCCTTGCGCTGCGCCTCCGGCCCCGAGCCGACGACGAGGCAACGCTTGCCGGCGAGATCGAGACAGATCGGAAAATGCGCCGGCATCAGTAGACGTCCTTCACGAAGCGGCCCTCGCGCCCGAGTTGTGCCAGGTACCCCTTGGCGGCGCCGACGCCCATGCGGCCCTGCCGGGCGACGATGGCCGCGAGCGCCGTTTCGACATCGCGGCCCATCGCCATCGCGCCGCAGACGTAAACATAGGCGCCGTCGTTGAGCCAGCTCCAGAGCCGGGCCGATTGCTCGCGCATGCGTTGCTGCACATAGATGCGTTCGGGCTGGTCGCGCGAGAACGCGGCGTCGAGCCGCGTCAGCAGGCCATCCTTCTGCCAGGCCGTTAGCTCTTCCTCATAGAGGAAGTCGGTCGCGCGGCGCTGGTCGCCGAAAAACAGCCAATTCCGGCCCTTGGCGCCGTTCTCGCGCCGCTCCTGCAGAAATGCCCGGAATGGCGCGATCCCCGTGCCCGGTCCGATCATGATGATCGGCGCATCGTCCGATCGCGGCGGGCGGAAAGGATGGGGGGGCGGTTGGACGAACACCGGCATTTCGAGGTCGGCGATCGCGCGCTCAGCAAGAAAGCACGATGCGACGCCCTTGCGCACGCGACCGCGCTTTTCCCAGCGCGTCGCCGCGACGGTCAGATGAACCTCGCCGCCGTGCACCAGCGGCGAGCAGGCAATCGAGTAGAGCCGCGGCTGCAGCGGCGCCAGCGCCGATATCATCTCCTGCAGCGGCGGTCTTGCCGACGGGAACACAGTCAGAAGCTCAAGCAGATCGGCGCCTTCAGGCTCCGCGCCGGGATAGCCTTCGGCGAGCGCCTGAAGTTTCTGCGATTGCTCCGGATCGCGGGCGCGTGATGCCAAAATCTCGACGGCTTCGTCCGATGGCCGGCCGATATCGCAGGCGCGGCTTAGCGCCTCGAGAAGCGACCGCCGGTTGCCGTCCGGGCAGTCGACGTCGGTGTTCGGGTTGGCACTCAGCGCTTCGATGATCGCGGCGACGGTCTCAGGGCAGTTGGTCGGCATAATGCCGAGGCTGTCGCCCGACTCATAGCGCAGACCCGAGCCGTAGAGGTTCAGAACGACCTGCCGCGTGTCCTTGGCTGAACCCGAGCGATTGAGAGGTAACGCGCTGCGAAAGCGTGCAGCCGCGGTGGCCGCACCCGATGCGGGCACTGCGGCCGCCGGCGCCGCCGTTGCCAATGCGGCGGCAGCGACTGGCGTGCCGCTTTCGAGCAGTTCCTTTAGCTTGCGGGCGGTTTCCTTGCCGCCGGGAACGCACCGGGTCAGCGCCTTTTCGGTGCCCGCAGCGATGGCGGCGGCGTAGCTGTGGCAGAGGTAGCCACACTGACCGCAATCCTGCTGTGCCATCGCCGCCATCAACAGCTGCGGCATGGGTCGGCCCGCGGCGCGCTCCATCCGCTGGTCGATCGGCAGCGAAGCATCGTGCCAGGGAAATTCTTCGGCGGGCGGCGCGGGCGCGGCGGCCGGCAATTCGCCAGCGATATCTGGCGCGTAATAGGCGGCGATCCAGCCATTGATGAAGGCGCGTTCAGAACCGCTGAATGGGGCGTTCTCGGGGACGAGCGGCGCGATGTGGCTCACAACACGGGCTCCGCAGCGAACATCGCTTGCAGCTGTTCGACCGAATGCCGGCTGGTGAACTCTTGGAAGGACTCTGCCTCGCGACGTTGTGCGAGATAGGCGTGCAGCAGCGCCTCGAGGCGGTCGGCGACGTCGGCGAAGGGCACGTCGCGCGCCACCTCGCGCGCCAAGCGGCGCTCGCTGCCGGCACCGCCGCCGACGACGATGGTATAGCCCTCGATCATGTCATCGCCCTGCGCAACCTTCACGCCGAGCAGGCCGATATCGCCGACATAGTGCTGGGCGCAGGAATGCGGACAGCCGGTGAGGTGGATGTTGAGCGGTCGGTCGAGCTTGACCCGGGTTTCGAGATATTGCGCCAGATAGAGCGCCTGTGCCTTGGTGTCGGTGGCCGCAAACTTGCAGCCGGTGTTGCCGGTGCACGCGACGAGCGCGCCGCGAATCGGCGAGGCTTCCGCGCTCAGGCCGATCTCCTCGATTGCCTTGCGCGCGCCGGGCAGCTTGGCGTCGCTAATGTCCGACAGGATGATGTTCTGCCACACGGTGAGGCGAATCGTTCCGCTGCCGAATTGGGTCGCAATCGCCGCGAGGCCGCGCATCTGCGCCGTCGTGAGCCG
>DATLUT010000019.1:0-2494 GCA_035532975.1 Allostellaceae bacterium | reverse complement strand
TGCCGTCGTTCGTCCTCGATTTCATGTTCACGTTCAACATCTCGCTGGCGCTGATGACGCTGCTCGCCGCGCTCTATACCGCGCGGTCGACCGACTTCTCGTCGTTCCCGACGCTACTGCTGGTGACGACGCTCTTGCGGCTGTCGCTCAACGTGGCTGCGGCACGCGTGATCCTGCTCGACGGGTACATGGGAACGAGCGCCGCCGGCCGCGTGATCGAGTCCTTCGGCGCCTTTGTGGTCGGCGGCAACTTCGCCGTCGGCATCGCCGTCTTCACCATCCTCGTACTCATCAACTTCGTCGTGCTGACCAAGGGCTCCGGCCGAATCGCCGAAGTCGCCGCGCGATTCATCCTCGACGGCATGCCCGGCAAGCAGATGGCGATCGACGCCGATCTCAACGCCGGCCTGATCGGCCAGGAAGAGGCGATCCGCCGGCGCGAGCAGGTGACGCACGAAGCCGATTTCTTCGGCGCGATGGACGGCGCGAGCAAGTTCGTCCGCGGCGACGCCATTGCCGCGATCCTCATCCTCTTCATCAATATGATTGGCGGCCTGCTCATCGGCGTCTGGCAGCATGGGATGGATCTCGGCTCGGCGGCGGCTAATTACGCGCTGCTGACGGTCGGTGACGGCCTCGTGGCGCAAATCCCGGCGCTGGTGATCTCGTCGGCCGCCGGCGTGATCGTGAGCCGCGTGTCGACCGGCGCCGATATCGGCCGTCAGGTGGTCGAGCAGTTCGCCGCCTATCCCAAAGTCTGGCTGCTCGGCGCCGGCATCGTCGGCCTCTTCGGCGTCATTCCCGGCATGCCGCACGTGCCGTTCCTCGGTTTCGCGGCGCTGCTCGGCGGCACCGGCTGGCTGATCCTCCGCCAGCGCGCCGCGGCCGCGATCGTGCCGAAGCCGGCGACGCCGTCCGAGCCCGAGGATATCGATGTCAACGTCGTCGAGGTGGTGGAACCGCTGGCGATCGAAGTGGGCTATCGATTGGTCAGCCTGGTGAGTAAGGAGCGCGCCGGCGGGCTGCTGCCGCGGCTCAAGGGCGTGCGCAAGCTGTTGTCGCGCGAGTACGGCTTCCTCGTTCCCGCCGTTCACGTCCGGGACAATCCGGATCTGCGGCCGATCGGCTATCGCATCCTGGTTCACGGAGTCGAGCGCGCGGCCGCCGAGGTCCATCCGGACCGTCTGCTGGCGATCGGCGCCGACAAGGCCACGGCGCAAGTGCCGGGGACACCGACCCGCGATCCGGCGTTCGGTCGGCCGGCCTTGTGGATCGCGCCGAACGTGGCCGACCAGGCGCGCGCTTCCGGCTATGCCGTCTTCGACGCGACGGTCGTCGTCGCTACTCATTTCGAGCGCGTGCTGCGCGACCACGTCGACGAAATCTTCGGCCGCACGGAGATGGACGGCCTGCTCGCGGCGTTTGCCAAGCAGACGCCGAAGCTCGTCGAAGAATTGACCCCGAAGCTGCTGTCGCCGGCGGTCGTCTACAAGGTGATGCGCGCATTGCTGGCGGAGCGCGTGCCGCTGCGCGACCTGCGCGGCATCGTGACGGCGTTGCTGGAGGAGGGCGCCGCGACCCAGGACGCCAACAAGCTGGTCGAGGCGGTGCGCGTGCGGCTTGGCCGGTTCATCGCGCAGAGCGCGTTCGGCGCCGTCGACGAAATCCGCGCCGCGGTGCTCGACGGCGATCTCGAAAAGCTGCTGCAGCAGGCGCTCAAGCTGCCGTCCGAGGGCAGCACCGTGTTCGCCATCGAGCCCTCGATTGCGGCCCAGCTGCGTGAAACCGCGGGCGCGTTGGCGGTACGCTGGGAAGCTGACGGCCGCCCGCCCGCCATCCTCGTGCGGCCGGAGCTGCGTCCGTTGGTGGCGCAGACGCTGATGGTCGTACGACCGCGGCTTTGGGTCCTGTCATACGCCGAAATTCCACCCGAAAAGCGCATCCGTGTGACCGAAGCGGTCGGCCGCAAGACGGAAAGGGGCAGCGATGCCGCCGCGTGATCCGAAGTCGGCCACGGCGGCTGCGCGCGCCTGCGGAGGCGACGCATGACGCTAACCTCCGAGCTCGCGCGCTATGCCGCGACGGTCGCCTCGACGATCGACGAGGGCGACGTGCTGCGCCGCTTCATGCCAAGCGTGAAGGCGTCCGCATTGCATTTGAAATCGCGCCTGCCGGCCAGCGTCGACGTCGAGGACCTCGTCCAGGCCGGCATGATGGCGCTGCTGCGCGTCGTCCGCGCCGGACTCGGCATGGTCGAATACGATCGGCGCACGCGGCGGATCGTCGTCAACGCGATGATCGACGAAGCGCGGCGCACTGCGCTGCCGTCAACGTCGATCGCGCGCCGTGTCCGGGTCGCGGCTACGGCGATGCGTGCCGCCGAAGCGCGGCTCGGCCGCGCGGCAACCGACGAAGAGGTCGCCGCCCAACTCGGCATCTCGCTCGAGCGGTATCAGCGGATACTGACGGACGCTGCGCTCGTCCGGCTCCTGCC
>DATLUT010000018.1:0-23706 GCA_035532975.1 Allostellaceae bacterium | reverse complement strand
GCGGCGCGGCGTTCGGCTAAACCGGTCGCCCGCCAACAGCCCGAGTCGCGCGCCTCCGTGCCCCGAAAGCTCTTTCTCCCGCTTGCGATCCTGTGGCTCGCCGGCATGGGCCTGCGCCTCACCGTGCTGGCCGTGCCGCCGGTGATTCCGCTCATCCACGCCGACCTGCAGATGAGCGAGACCGAGGTCGGCACGCTCGGCTCGCTGCCGTCGCTGCTCTTCGCTTTAGCCGCGGTGCCGGGCTCGCTGCTGATCGCGCGCATGGGCGCCGTGCCGACGCTGATCGCCGGACTGGTGCTGACCGCGCTCGCCTCGGCGGCGCGCGGCGCGGCGGACGGTGTGGCGACACTCTATTTCGCGACCGTGGCGATGGGCGCCGGCATCGCCATCATGCAGCCGGCGCTGCCACCGCTGGTGCGCGCCTGGTGCCCCAAGCGCATCGGCTTTGGCACGGCCGTGTACACCAACGGACTCCTGGTCGGCGAGACGCTGCCAGTGGCGCTGACATTGCCCTTCGTGCTTCCCATCCTTGGCGGCAGTTGGCGCTGGAGCTTCGTGGTCTGGGCGGTTCCCGTTCTGGCGACGGCGTTCCTCGTCCTGGCGTTGGCGCCGCGCGACGTGCATCCGCGCCTCGGCCCACGCCGGCGCTGGTGGCCCGACTGGAAGAATCCGCTGGTGTGGCGCCTTGCCTTCATGATGGGCGGCGTCAACACCGCCTATTTCGCGACCAACACGTTCCTGCCGGACTACCTGCATGCCACCGGCAACGGCCAGTGGATCAGCGCGGCGCTGACGTCGCTCAATTTCTGCCAGCTGCCGCTGTCGTTCGCGATGCTGGCGCTCGCCGAGAAGCTGGTGCGCCGGCACGCGGCCTATATCGTGCTCGCGGCGCTGGTGCTGGCGAGCGCCGCGGGTCTCGCGTTCATGCCGGGCGTCTGGAGCGTCGTGTGGGCCGGCGTCCTGGGCGGCGCCAATTCGGCGATGCTAGTGCTAATGCTGGCGCTGCCACCACTTTTGGCGGGTCACGACGACGTCCACCGCGTCACGGCGGCGATGTTCACGATCTCCTATCCGACGGCCGTGATCTTTCCGATCCTCGCCGGCTTCGCGTGGGATGCGACCGGCTGGCCGGCGTTTGCCTTCGTGCCGGCGGCGATCGCCGCCGTGGTGATCATCGCGCTGACGCCGACCATCGACTTCCACCGCAGCGCGGGCTGAGCCGCGCTATTGCGCGGCGACGGTCGCGTTCTGCGCGGTCTCGTCGCCGAGCGCCGCCAGCACGCCTTCGCGGATGGTCTTGAGCCGCACCTCGTCGTCGATCTTATGGCCGAAGAGATCCTTCACGTAGAAGACGTCGACCACCTTCTCGCCGTAGGTCGAGATCTTGGCGCTCGAAATCTGCAGGTTGAGCGCGGTCAGGCCGCGCGTCACCTGGAACAGGAGGCCCGGCCGATCCCGGCCATTGACCTCGATGACGGTGTGGGTGCGGCTCGCGTTGTTGTTGATGATGACACGCGGCGGCACGGCCAGCGTGCGGGTGCGCGCCGGAATCGGCTGCGGCTTTGCCAGCTCGACATGCGCCTTGATCGCGCCCGACAGCACGCCTTCGAGCGTGGCCGAGAGCCGCGCGATCCGTTCCGGCTTGTCGAAGGCGCCGCCCGCCTGGTCCTGCACGGTGAAGGTGTCGAGCGCCATGCCGTTCTGCATGGTGAGAATCTTGGCGTCGACGATGTTGGCGCCGGCAATCGCCAGCGCGCCGGCGATGCGCGAGAACAGGCCGGCGTGGTCGGCGGTGTAGAGCGTGATTTCGGTCACCGCGCGGTGCGGATCGACGCGCGTCTCGACCGTGAGCAGCTTACCGCTGCGCTCGGCCTCGCGGATGAGGCGCGCGTGCCGCGCCATGGCGTCGGGCTCGAACGACAGCCAGTAGAACGAGTAGCCCTTGGCGACGAAGCTTTCGATCTCATCGCGCGAGAAGTCGGGGAGCAGCTTGACCACCTCTTCCTGCGCGCGGGAGATGCGTTCGAGATGGCCCGCTTCGACCAGGCCGCCCGCCATTAGATCGGCGGCGCGGTGATAGAGCTCGCGCAAGAGCGTCGCCTTCCAGCCGTTCCACACCTTGGGCCCGACGGCGCGGATGTCGACGACGGTCAGCACCAGCAAAAGCTTCAGGCGCTCGGGCGACTGCACGCGCGCGACGAAATCGGCGATGGTCTGCGGATCGTCGATGTCGAGCTTGAACGCGGTGGCGCTCATCAGCAGGTGCCAGCGCACCAGCCAGGCGACCGTCTCGGTCTCGTCGGCCGAGAGACCGAGCCGCGGCCCGAGCTTGAGCGCCACGTCCTCGCCAAGGATCGAATGATCGCCGCCGCGGCCCTTGGCGATATCGTGGCAGAGCACCGCGAGATAGAGCGCGCGGCGCGAGGACGCGTCGATCGTCGGCACCAGCGACGTCGCCAGCGGCAGCTCGTCCTTGAGCAGGCCTTTCTCGATCTTCGCCAGGATGCCGATGGCGAAGATGGTGTGCTCGTCGACGGTGTAGATGTGATACATGTCGTACTGCATCTGCGCGACGACGCGGCCGAAATCCGGCACGAAGCGGCCGAAGACGCCGGCTTCGCTCAAGCGCCGGAGCGTGACCTCGGGGTCCTTGCGCGAGGTCAGGATTTCCATGAACAGGCGGTTGGCCTCGGGATCGGCACGCAAATCGGCGTCGATCAGCCGCAAATTGTGCGTGATCAGGCGCAGCGCGTGCGGATGGATATCGAGGTCGTGCTCCTCGGCGACGTGAAACAGGCGCAGCAGGTTCACCCGGTCGCCGCGGAAGGCGTTTTCGCCATCGACGTCGATGCGGCCGCCGTCGACGATGAAGCCGTCGAGCTTCTTGCCCGTGGTCCACGGCCGCCACGCCAGCAGCGGCCGCGCCTTGTGCTCCGACTCGAGCACCGCGCAGATGATGCGCGTCAGATCGCCGACGTCCTTCGCGACCAGGAAGTAATGCTTCATGAACCGCTCGACGCCGCGCGACCCGGCGTGGTCCGTGTAGCCCATGCGGCGGCCGATCTCAGTCTGGTATTCGAAGGTCAGGCGATCTTCGGCGCGGCCGGCGAGGAAATGCAGATGGCAGCGCACGGTCCACAGGAAGTTCTGGGCCCGGGCGAAGCGCGCCGCCTCGTCGGCGGAGAACACCTTGAGCGCGACCAGCTTCGACACGTCGGCGACGCGATAGGCGAACTTCGCGATCCAGAAAAGCGTGTGCAGGTCGCGCAGACCGCCCTTGCCTTCCTTGACGTTGGGCTCGACGACGTAGCGTGAATCGCCGAGACGCTGATGGCGCGCATTGCGCTCGGCGAGCTTGTCGCGAACGTAGGACGCGGCGTTGCCCTTGACGATGTCGGCGTCGAACGCCGCCTTCATCTCGTCAAAGATCTTCTGATCGCCCCAGACGTAGCGCGCCTCGAGGATGGCGGTGCGGATGGTGAGATCGGATTTCGCCTGGGCGATGGTCTCGTTGATCGAGCGCGTCGACTGGCCGACCTTGAGGCCGAGGTCCCACAGCGCATAGAGCATGTATTCGACGACCTGCTCGGTATGCGGCGTCGCCTTGTAGGGCAGCAGGAACAGCAGATCGACGTCGGAGTGAGGCGCGAGCTCACCGCGGCCATAGCCGCCGACCGCGACCAGCGCCATGCGCTCGCCGACGGTCGGATTGGCGGCAGGATAGACGTGGCCGACGGTGAAGTCGTAGAGCACGCGGATGAGCTGATCCATCAGGAACGAGAGCGCGTGCGCGGCGTCGGTGCCCGAGCCATCTTCGTCGAAGCGCTGGCGGATTTCGGCGCGGCCGGCGGCGAGCGCCTCCTTGAGGAAGACGACGAGTTGCTGCGGCGTCGGCGTGCTCTTGGCGGCGAGCTCCTCGAGCGCCGCGTGGAGCGTGCGGCGATCCACCACCGCGCGCGGCCGGATGATGCTGTGCATGCCGCCAGTTTACACGGCCGACCGCTTTCTGTCGCCCGTGAAGGCCGCGCCGTTCAGTCGGGCTCGCCGAGCAAGCCCTTGAGCTTATAGAGGAATTCGAGCGCTTCCTTGGGCGAGAGCTCGTCCGGACGCAGGCGCGCGAGCAGCGCGTCGAGGGCCGACGGCGTCGTCGCGGCGGGCTTCGCCGGCGCCACAGCGGTGAAGAGCGGCAGATCGTCGGCGAGCTTGGCGAGCTGCCCCCGCTGCTCGCCCGTCTCGAGCGTCGCCAGCACTGCCTCGGCGCGTGCGATCACCGCCGGCGGCAGGCCGGCAAGCTTCGCGACATGGATGCCGTAGGAACGGTCGGCGGCGCCCGCCGCCACCTCGTGCAGGAAAACGACCTCGCCCTGCCACTCCTTGACCCGCATGGTGCGGCACGACAGCTCGGCGAGCTTCGACGCCAGCGCGGTGAGCTCGTGGTAGTGCGTGGCGAAGAGGGCGCGGCAGCGATTGACATCGTGCAGCTGCTCGAGCGTCGCCCAGGCAATCGAGAGCCCGTCGAAGGTGGCGGTGCCGCGGCCGATCTCGTCCAGGATGACGAGCGACTGGGCGGTCGCCTGGTTGAGGATCGCCGCAGTCTCGACCATCTCGACCATGAAGGTCGAGCGGCCGCGCGCCAGGTCGTCCGCGGCGCCGACGCGCGAGAAGAGGCGATCGACGACGCCCAGCGTCGCCGCCACCGCCGGCACATAGGCACCCATCTGCGCCATCACCGCGATGAGCGCATTCTGCCGCAGGAAGGTGCTCTTGCCCGCCATGTTGGGTCCGGTCAGCAGCCAGAGCCGCTGGCTGGTTTGCAAATCGCAGTCGTTGGCGACGAAGGGCTTACCCGCGGCCTTGAGCGCGAGCTCGACCACCGGATGGCGGCCGCCGGCGACGGCGAAATCCGTGCCGCCGGTGATCGCCGGACGGCAGTAGTCGCGCTCGACAGCCAGTTGCGCGTGCGACGCCGCGACGTCGAGCCCCGCCAGCGCCGCCGCAGCGCGTTGGATCATCTCGGCACGGGCGCACGCCTCGCCGACAAGGTCGCCGAAGAGCTTCAATTCGAGCGCCAGCGCCTTGTCGGCGGCGGAGGCGATCTTGCTTTCGAGCTCGGCGAGCTCGGTCGTGGCGTAGCGCATCGACGAGGCGAGCGTCTGGCGATGGATGTATTGCGGACCGAGCCGGCCGGCCTGCGCCGGCGTCACGTCGATGTGGTAGCCCAGGACATTGTTGAAGCGGATCTTGAGCGACGCGATGCCGGTCTCACCGGCATAGCGCGCCTGGAGCTCGACGATGAGCCGCTTGCCGTCGTCGCGTAGCTGCCGCAGCGCGTCGAGCTCGGCGTTGTATCCGGCGGCGATGAAGCCGCCATCGCGCGCGACGAGCGGCAGCTCGGCGGCCAGGGCGCGGGCCAAGCGGCCAACGAAGGTCGCATGCTCGCCAAGATCGCGCACGGCACCGCCGATCAGTGCCGGCGCTTCGCCGGCGAGCCGCGCGCGCAAGGCCGCGCTTTCGCCGAGCGTGTCGCGCAAGGTTACGAGATCGCGCGGTCCGCCGCGGCCGAGCGCGAGCCGCGCCATGGCGCGCGCCATGTCGCCGCAGCGGCGCAGGATGGCGCGAGTGTCGTCACGCCGGCGCTCGTCGGCGTGGAAGAACGCGACCGCGTCGAGCCGCGCCTCGATCGCCAACCGTTCGGTCAGCGGCGCCGCCAAATGCCCGGCCAACAGCCGCGCGCCGGCGCCGGTCGCCGTGCGGTCAAGCGCGGCCAAGAGACTGCCCTTGCGCTCGCCGGTGAGGGTTTCGGTGAGCTCCAGGTTGCGCCGCGTTGCCGGATCGATCGCCATGAAGGCGCCGCTGGCGACCTGCCGCGGCGGCGCCAGCGCCGGCAGCTTGCCCTGCTGGGTGAGGTCGACGTAATCGACCAGCGCGCCAGCGGCGGCGATCTCGGCGCGGGCGAAGGCGCCGAAGGCGTCGAGCGCGGCGACGCCGTAGAGCGTCTCGAGACGCTTGCGGCCGTTGTCGGAATCGAAACGCGAATTGGGCAACGGCGTCAGCGCCGATTTCCAGTCGCCCAAGAGCTCGAACAAGGCCGGCCGCTGCACCAGGCGTTCGGGCAGCAGGATTTCACCAGGCGCGAGCCGCGCCAGCGCCGCCGCCAGGTCGCGGACGGCGACCGTCTGGAGCGCGAAATCGCCGGTCGAGAGATCGAGCCAGGCGAGGGCGAGCTCGCCCTGCGCCTCGGCGAGCGCGGCGAGATAGTTGTTGCGCCGCGCGTCGAGGAGATTGTCCTCGGTCAGCGTGCCAGGCGTGACGATGCGGATGACGGCGCGCTTCACCGGCGACTTGCTGCCGCGCTTCTTGGCCTCGGCCGGGTCCTCCATCTGCTCGCAGACGGCGACGCGGAAGCCCTGGCGGATGAGCCGCGCGAGATAGGCATCGGCGGCATGGACCGGCACGCCGCACATCGGAATGTCGTCGCCGTCGTGCTTGCCGCGCTTGGTCAGCGTGATGTCGAGCGCGCGCGCAGCCTTGGCGGCGTCATCGAAGAACAGCTCGTAGAAATCGCCCATGCGATAGAACAGCAGGCAATCGGGGTGGGCGCGCTTGATCTCGAGATATTGCGCTATCAACGGCGTGGCATCGGCGGCGAGGCTGACCGAAGCCGCCGGCCGGCCCGTCGGCACCGTCGACTCGCCGGTGGATTCGTTGGCGCGGACCCCCTGCGTCATGAGGCGCAAGCTAGCACTGGAGCGGCGCGCGGCAAACCGGCCCGGCGGCGCCGGCTGCATGCAACTGCCGCTCGCGTGCGGGACGGGCTAGACTGTCGGCCATGCGATCCGCCCGACGACCGCCGATCTCACGGGCCGCGCGATGAATACGCTCGCGCGCGTGCTGCTAGGCGGGCTGGCGACGGCGTCACCGGCCTTGGTCGTCCTGGCGGTGCTCGCTGGTGGTGGATGGCTGGCGCCCGGTCCGGCACTGGCGGCCGCGATCGCGATCTATATCGGCGTGAGCGTGTTGCTCGCGCCGCTGATCGGCGGCGTCGCCGGCGTGCGCGGCGCGCTCGACCGCATGGCGGCGAACGAGCCTGCGCCCGAAGTGCAGAGCATCAGTCCGTCGGTCCGCGAGCTGTGGCTGGCGCTCGGCCGCTGGGCGCGCAACGTGCGCGCCGAGATCCGCGCCCGCGACGCTGCACTCGAATCCGCGCGCTCGGTGCTGGCGACGCTGCCCGAGCCGCTGCTCCTCCTCGACGCCGACCGCCGCGTGGTGCGGGCCAACGCCGCCGCCGCCGCGATGTTTGGCGAACGCATTGAGGGCCGCGATCTCGCCGGCACGCTGCGCCATCCGCTGGTGCTGACGGCAGCGGATCAGGTGCTCAAGGGCGAATCGACGCGCACCGCCGAGTTCGAGTTGACGAGTCCGGTCGAACGCCATCTGCGTGCGGTCGTCGCCCGACTCGTGCCCGAGGCCGAGGGCGCGGCCGCCGTCCTGCTACTGCACGACCTGACCGAATTGAAGCGTGCCGAGCGGCTGCGCGCCGATTTCGTCGCCAATGCCAGCCACGAGTTGCGCACGCCGCTGGCGACGCTCATCGGATTCATCGAGACCCTGCGCGGCCCGGCGCGTGACGACGCCGAGGCGCGCCAGCGCTTCCTCGGCATCATGGCGGAGCAAGGCGCGCGCATGACGCGGCTCGTCGAGGACCTGCTGTCGCTGTCGCGCATCGAGATGAACGAGCACCGCGTGCCGACCGAGGCGGTGCACCTCGAGATCGCGTTGCGTCAGGCGGCCGATCCGCTCGAGCCGCGGGCCAAGGCGCGCGGCATGCGCTTCATCTTCGACATCGCGCCGGACCTGCCGCCAGTGGCCGGCGACCTCGACGAGCTGGTGCAGGTATTCCAGAACCTGTTCGACAACGCCCTCAAATACGGCGACCAGGGCACCACCATCGAGGTGGTGGCGCGACCCTCGACCAAGATGCTGACCGGCGCACGGCCGGGCGAGCGCGCTCCGGCAGTCGCCATCGCCGTCCGCGACCACGGCAGCGGCATCGCCCACGAGCACATTCCGCGGCTGACCGAGCGCTTCTACCGGGTCGATGCCGCGCGGTCCCGGGCGCTGGGCGGCACGGGCCTCGGCTTGGCCATCGTCAAGCACATCGTCAGCCACCATCGCGGTGCCTTCGAGATCGACAGTGAGCTTGGCCAGGGCTCCGTCTTCACCGTCCACCTTCCGGCGGCGGCCGGCCAAAAAATGCAAGCCGGAACAGCGGCTTAGGTAAACGCCGCAAAATGACGGTTGCTGTCATAAAAGCGTAATGGCTGGCGCGTAACCCTGTCCCCTCCGAAGCACGGTGACTACGGGGACCAGCTTGGACGCTCGCTCGCACGGCTCGGCGGCGGTGACCGCCGTGGGGCTTGCGCCCCGCTCCATGCGGCGCCAACGCCTCGGCGATATCGTGTTCCGCCGCCTCACGCAGGGCTTCGCCATTGGCGTCCTGCTCCTGCTCGGCGCGGTGATTGTCGCGCTGGCGAGCGGCTCAACACTCGCCTTCCGCACGTTCGGCTTGGGCTTCCTGACGAGCGAGACCTGGAACCCGGTCAAGGATACGTTCGGCGCCCTGCCGGCGATCTACGGCACCGTCGTCACCTCGCTGATCGCGATGCTGCTGGGGGTGCCGCTGGCCCTTGGCATCGCCGTCTTCCTGACCGAGCTCTGCCCGCGACCGCTGCGCCGGCCGATCGGCGTGTTGGTCGAGCTGCTGGCGGCGATTCCCAGCATCATCTACGGCGTCTGGGGCCTGTTCGTGCTGGCGCCGTTGCTGCAGACGACGCTGCAGCCGGCGTTGATCGACACGCTGGGCAACGTGCCGGTGATCGGCGCCTTGTTCCAGGGACCGCCCTACGGCTTGGGCATGCTCACCGCCGGCATGATCCTGGCGGTGATGGTCCTGCCGTTCATCGCCGCCGTGACCCGCGACGTGTTTCTGACCGTGCCGGCGATGTTGCGCGAGAGCGCTTACGGCATGGGCGCGACCACGGCCGAAGTGGTCCGCGCGATCGTCGTGCCGCATTCGCGCATCGGCATCGTCGGTGGCGTGATGCTGGGCCTCGGCCGCGCGCTCGGCGAGACCATGGCGGTCACCTTCGTCATCGGCAACAACCACCACATCACGGCGTCGTTGCTGGCGCCGGGAACGACGATCTCGGCGTCGCTCGCCAACGAGTTCACCGAGGCGGTGAGCGATACCTACACATCGTCGCTGATCGCGCTCGGTCTGATTCTCTTCGTCATCACCCTGATCGTGTTGGCCTGCGCCAATTTCCTGCTCTGGCGCCTGTCGGCGAAGGAGGGCGCATGAACATTTATGCGCACCGCCGCGCCGTCAATTTTGCCATCATGTCGCTCTCTCTGCTGGCTACCGCGACCGGCCTCATGGTGCTGTTCCTGATCCTGTGGTCGCTGCTGCGGCAGGGTCTGCCCGCGCTGTCGCTCGCCTTCTTCACCCAGAGCACGCCGGCGCCGGGCAACGTCGGCGGATTGATGAACGCGATCTACGGCAGCCTGGTGATGACCGTGGTGGCGACGCTGGTCGGCACGCCGATCGGCATCCTCACCGGGACGTACCTCGCCGAATTCTCGCGCGGCTCGCACCTAGCCAAGGTAGTTCGCTTCATCAACGACATCCTGCTGTCGGCGCCGTCGATCGTCATTGGCCTCTTCGTCTACGAAGTGATGGTCGTCCGCATGGGCCATTTCTCGGGCTGGTCCGGAGCGGTGGCGCTCGCCATCATCTTCGTGCCGGTGGTGGTACGCACCACCGAGAACATGCTGACGCTGGTGCCGGCGAGCCTGCGCGAGGCGGCGGTGGCGCTGGGCGCACCGCGCTGGAAGGTCATCGTCCTGGTAGTCTACCGCGCGGCGGTCCAGGGATTGCTGACCGGCGTGCTGCTCGCCGTGGCGCGCGTCGCCGGTGAGTCCGCGCCGCTGCTGTTCACGGCCCTCAACAACCAGTTCTGGAGCACCGACATGAATGCGCCGATGGCCAATCTGCCGGTGGTGATCTTCCAGTTCGCGCTCAGCCCCTATGCCGATTGGCAGCTTCTGGCGTGGGGCGGCGCGTTGCTCATCACCCTCACCATCCTGGCGTTGAACATTTTCGCACGGCTCATGGCGAGTTGGAGCACCTTCAGCAAATGACCTACGAAATCCAGCCGATCGAAACATCCGCCCCGCCGCGCCCGCGTCTGATACAAATGCCCGCATTGGAACCGCCCAAACCCACCGCCCAGGCCACGGAAGCTGCGGACCAGCTGCAAACCAAGGTCGCGATCAAGGACCTGCGCTTCTACTACAAGGCCTACGAGGCGCTGAAGGGCATCAACCTGACGTTGCACGACAAGCGCGTCACCGCCTTCATCGGCCCTTCGGGCTGCGGCAAGTCGACGCTGCTGCGCGTCCTCAACCGCATCTACGAGCTCTATCCCGATCAGCGCGCGACCGGCGAGGTGCTGGTCGATGGCCAGGACATCCTCGATCCGCGCACGGACCTCAACCTGCTGCGCGCGCGCATCGGCATGGTATTTCAGAAGCCGACGCCGTTCCCCATGTCGATCTACGACAACATCGCGTTCGGAGTCCGACTTTACGAGCGGCCCGGCCCGCGCGAGCTCGACGAGCGCGTCGAGGAGGCCCTGCGGCGCGCGGCCCTGTGGGACGAGGTCAAGGACAAGCTGCGCGAGAGCGGATTGTCGCTGTCGGGCGGCCAGCAGCAGCGCCTCTGCATTGCGCGCGCCATCGCGGTCAGGCCCGAAATCCTGCTCCTCGACGAGCCCGCATCCGCCCTCGATCCGATTTCGACGCAGCGCATCGAGGAGCTGATTGCCGACCTCAAGTCCGACTATTGCATCGTGATTGTCACGCACAACATGCAGCAGGCCGCGCGCAGCTCGGACTACACGGCGTTCATGTACTTGGGACAGATGATCGAGTTCGACACGACCGAGACGATCTTCACGCATCCCAAGGAACGCCAGACCGAAGACTACATCACCGGCCGCTTCGGCTGAGGAGCGCGATCATGGTCTCCGAACACATCATCAAGAGCTACGACCAGGAGCTCCAGCGGCTCGACAACATCATCGCCGAGATGGGCGGCCTGTCGGAAAGCCAGCTCGCCGCCGCGATCGAGGCGGTGGCCAAGCGCGACAGCGAGCTGGCGGCGCGGGTGGTCAAGTCGGACGCGCAGGTCGATGAGCTGGAGCGCGAGGTCGAGAGCCTGGTCGTACGGCTCTTGGCGCTCCGCCAGCCGATGGCGCGCGACCTGCGCCAAATCATCGCCGGCCTGAAGATCGCCTCGGACCTCGAGCGCATCGGCGACTACGCCGCCAACGTCGCCAAGCGGGCGATCGCCCTCAACCAGGCGCCGCCGGTGAAGCCGGCCTCCGGCATTCCGCGCATGGGACGGTTGGGCAGCGGCATGATCAAGGACGTGCTCGACGCCTTCGTCGAGCGCGACGCCGACAAGGCGCTGGCGGTGTGGCTGCGCGACGAGGAGATGGACGATCTCTATACCAGCCTGTTCCGCGAGCTCCTGACCTACATGATCGAGGACCCGCGCAACATCACCGCCTGCACCCATCTGCTGTTCATGGCGAAGAACCTCGAACGGATCGGCGACCACGCGACTAACATCGCCGAGACGCTCTATTTCCTGGTGCACGGCACACCGCTGGCGCAGGTGCGGCCGAAGCGAGACCGCACCAGCCTGGCGCTCGCCCCCAACGCCGATATCGGCGACCTCGATGAGGATCAGGCCTGATGCGCCCCGCGGTGCTGGTGGTCGAGGACGAGACGGCGCTGCTGACGCTGCTGCGCTACAACCTGGAGAAGGAAGGCTTCACCGTCAGCGCCGCGCACGACGGCGAGGAGGCGCTGCTGCAGCTCAAGGAGGCAAAGCCCGACGCCGTCCTGCTCGACTGGATGCTACCGCGCGTCTCGGGCATTGAGGTCTGCCGCCAGATCCGGCGGACGCCGGCGTGGCGCGACCTGCCGGTGATCATGCTGACAGCGCGCGGCGAGGAAGGCGATCGCGTGCGCGGCCTCGATTCCGGTGCTGACGATTACGTGGTCAAGCCATTCAGCCCGAACGAACTGATCGCGCGGCTGCGCGCCGTCATCCGCCGCGCCAGACCGGCGGCGGCGGCGGAGACGCTGCGCTTTTCCGATCTCGCCCTCGATCTCTCTGCGCACAAGGTGGCGCGCGACGGCAAGCCGATCCATCTCGGCCCGACCGAATTCCGCCTGCTGCGCTTCCTGATGGAGCGGCCCGGCCGCGTGTTCTCGCGCGAGCAGCTTCTCGACGCGGTGTGGGGTCGCGACGCCGAAGTCGAACTCCGGACCGTTGACGTGCATATCCGCCGGCTCAGGAAGGCGATCAACGGCGGCGGCCGCAGCGACGTCATCCGCACGGTGCGCGCCGCCGGCTACGCCCTCGACGAAGCCGTCGGCTAGCCGATAGCATACGGCCCCGCGCCGCCGAGGGGCCTTTCCGATGAGCGATCTGCCGAGTGTGAAAGTGGCCGTCCCGGACGTGACGGTGGCGGCCTACCGTGCCGTATTCCTTCGAGTCGGCGCCGTACTCGAGCTCGGCTGGCTGCCGCTCCTGATCCTGCTCGCGGTCTCGATCGTGCCGGCGGCGCTGCCGGCGGATTTCGGCGACAAGAGCGCGGCGCTGCGCGCCCTGCCCGACTTTCTCGACCTGATCGCCGGCGCGCTCTGCCTCAACGCCTTCGGTGTGCGCTGGTATCAAGCGCAGCTTCTTGGCGCCGCCGCCCGCCAGCCGTGGCTCGGACCGTGGGCACGGTTCCTGCTCTACACGTTCGCGCTCTACGCCGCTTTGGGCGCGGTGCTGACCGCCGTGCTCTATCTGGCGCTCGCCGCCGAGGGCCGCGGCATCGCCGTCGAGGCTGGCGTGGCCGCCATCGACCTTGCCGTCGCCATCGGCCTGCTGCTGACGATGGCGCGGTTGGCATTGCTCTATCCCGCCGCGGCGACCGGTCGGCCGATCGGCATCCGCGGCGCGTGGCGCGCAACTCGTGGCAACGGCTGGCGGATCGTCTGGTGCTGGCTCTTCGCCACTGCGCCGTTGCTGCTCGCCGTGCAGTTCATCATGGGCGCGGTCTTCAGCGGCTTCCAGCTCGGCGCCCGCGCGCCGATGGGTCTGTTCATCCTGCGCGGGCTCGTCGGCACGGTGGCCGATTTCTTGATCGCCGCGCTCGGTGCCGTCGTGCTCAGTGAATTCTATCGCCGCCTCGTCCAGGCCCAGGAAAGCTGAGGCCCGCTCCGGCCGGGCCCACTTCTGCCCAACATTTGTGCATTGCAGCGACTAATATTACCATGTTTTCAGCGGCTTGAATATGCTATTGTGCATTGCAATATATTGGTGGGCTGGAAACGCCACGGGCAATGCGCAGGAGTATTCGCCATGTGGCCTTATACGATCGACGAAGCCGATGCCTTGAACGGCCCGAGCGGCGAGCTCGCCGCTCGGACCGTCGCGATGCCGGCCGACACCAATCCATCGGGCGAGATTTTCGGCGGCTGGATCATGTCGCTGATGGACACCGCCGGCATGATGACAGCGATCCGTCACGCCCAAGGCCGTGTCACCACCGTCGCGGTGACCAACATGGCGTTCCACTGCCCGGTCAAGGTCGGCGACGTTGTGTGCTGCTATACCGATCTGGTGCGCGTCGGCCGCACCTCGGCCACGTTTCACATCGAGGTCTGGGTGCTGCGCGGCGGCCAGGGCACGCGCCTCAAGGTCACCTCGGCGGAATTCACCTTCGTCGCCCTCGATGCCGAGGGCCGACCGCGTGTCTTCCTGCAACCGGCGGCAGCGATCGCCTGAGCGGCGGCGCTAGCGCGAGCCGAAGATCGCGTCGATCAGGCTTTTGAGAATGCCGGGATGGCTCGCCTGCGCGGGCGCGCCCTGGGGCGGCGGCGCGCCGCGGCCAAAAAGGTTGCTCAACGCGACATAGGCGCTCGGCCCCGGCAGGTCGCGCACCGGCATGTTGCGCGTGGCTTCGGCCATGAATGCGTGCCAGGTGCGCGCCGGCAGACTGCCGCCGACGACGCGCTTCATCGGCGAATTGTCGTCGTTGCCGAACCACACGCCGCAGACCAGATCGGCGGTATAGCCGACGAACAGCGCGTCGCGGAAATCCTGCGTCGTGCCGGTCTTGCCGGCATCCGGCCGGTTGAGTGCCGCGGCGCGGCCCGTGCCGCGCGCGATCACGCCCTCGAGCAGCTGATTCATCTCGCCAGCGATGCCGGCATCGATGACGCGCGGCGCGCCCGAGCCGGAGCGGTGATAGAGCACGCCACCATGCGCGTCGCGGATCTCGAGCACGGCGTGCGGCCAGGCGGCGACGCCGCCGCTGGCGAAGGCGGCATAGGCCGAGGTGAGCTCCAGGAGCGAGACGCTGCCGGTGCCGAGTGCCAAGCTGTCGTCGTCCGGCAGCGGCGTGGTGATGCCGAGACGCCGGGCCGCGGCGATGACGTTCCCGGCCCCCACGCGCTCGATCACTTGCGCGGCGACGGTGTTGATCGAATAGGCGAGGGCGTCGGCCACCGTCACGTCGCCGCGGTACTTGTTCTCGTAGTTGTGCGGCTCCCAGTCGCCGATCCGGATCGGCGCGTCGTTGAAATGGTCGCTCGGCTTGATGCCGTGCTCGAGCGCCGCAAGGTAGACGAAGGGCTTGAAGCTCGAGCCCGGCTGGCGCAGCGCCTGGGTGGCGCGGTTGAACTGGCTGTCGTTGTAGTCGCTGCCGCCGACCATCGCGCGGATGGCGCCGTCGGGCGACATCGCGACGAGCGCACCCTGCGCCACGTGATCGGTCGCGCCGTCGGCGGCGAGCGTCTTCACCACCGCGCGCTCGGCGTCGCCCTGCATCTGCGGATCGAGCGTGGTGGTGACGACGACGTCGTGGCCGTTGATGTCGGCGAAGCTGCTGATCTGGTTGGCGATCCAGTCGGCGAAATAGCGGCTGCCCGGCGGTGCCCGGCTGGCCTCCGCGAGCTGGCTCTTCTGCCGCGCGGCAACCCGCGCCTGAGCGTCGGTTATGTAGCCGGCCTCGACCATGTTCTGCAGCACCTGATCGGCGCGGCCGGCGGCGCGCGCGCGATCGTTGATCGGGCTGAATCGCGACGGCGCCTTCAGGAGGCCGGCGATCACCGCCGCTTCGTAGAGCGTGATGTTACGCGCCGACTTGTTGAAATAGCGGTGCGCCGCGGCGTCGACGCCGTAAGTGCCGGCGCCGAGATAGACGCGGTTGAGATAGAGCTCGAGGATCTGGTTCTTGGTGAACTTACGCTCGAGCCAGAGCGCAAGCATGGTCTCGCGGATCTTGCGCGCGATCGTCCGGTCGGGCGTGAGGAAGAGGTTCTTGGCAAGCTGTTGGGTGATGGTGCTGCCGCCCTGGACGATATGACCGGCGCGCAGATCGGCGAACGCCGCCCGTGTCATGCCGATCAGGTCGATGCCGAAATGATGATAGAAGCGGCGGTCCTCGGTCGCGATCACCGCCTGCGGCAGATAGCGCGGCATCTCGCGGAGCCGTAGCGGCTCGCCGAACAGGTCGCCGAAGGTCGCGACCAGCGAGCCGTCGTCGGCGAGGATGGTGACCGACGGCCGGCGCTGCGATTCCGTAAGCTGGTCGGTGCTCGGCAGGGTCAACGCGAAATAGGCGAGAACCCCGGCGCCGGCGAGGAACGCCCACAGCGCCGCAAACGCAAGCAACCGCCCGAGGTTCTGTCGTCGCGGCTTCCGCGGCCCGCGCGGCCGCCGGTCGCCGCGCAAATCGTCCTTGCCGAAACGCGCCATCGAATTCCGCCGTTGCGGTGATGCTTCTACCACAGCGCCATAGCGGCGACGTGCGGCTTTTGCGATGATCGTGCGCCGATTGGCGGTTTGCCCCAAAAGCGCCGCCGTCCCGCCGCGATTCTGCCCGAGAGCGACAACCGAGCGCCGATGATCATCGCCCTGCTGATTCTCGCCGGCACCTACCTGGTGATGGCGCTCGGCCGGCTGCCGGCATCGCGACTCGACCGCACCGGTGCGGCGCTCCTGGGCGCGAGCCTGATGGTGGCGAGCGGCACGCTCAGCCTCGACGAGGCCTATCGCGCGATCGATTTCGGCACCATCACGCTGCTGCTCGGCATGATGATCGTCGTCGCCAATCTGCGCCTTGCCGGATTCTTCGGTCTCGCCGCGCTGTGGATCGGGCGCCACGCGCACCGCCCGATCGTCCTGCTCATCGGCATCGCCGCGATCTCCGCCCTGCTCTCTGCGTTCCTGGTCAACGACGCGGTCTGCTTGATGCTGACGCCGTTCGTCGTCGAGATCACCCGCACCATGCGGCGTAATCCGGTGCCCTATCTGCTGGCCGTGGCGATGGCGTCGAATGTCGGCTCGGTTGCGACGCTCACCGGCAATCCACAGAACATGGTGATCGGCTCGATGTCGCAGATTCCCTACGACGCCTTCGCCGCGGCGTTGGCGCCGGTGGCGGCGTTGGGCGCAATCGTCGTCGTCGTGGCGATCGTGCTCGCGCATCGTGACGAGTTTCTGGCTGCGGCGCCGCGACACGACACCGCCGCGCTGCGCGCGCGATGGAACGGCCCGCTGCTCGCCAAGTCGCTCGCGGCGATCATCGGCGCCGTCGTCGCGTTCTTTCTCGGCGTGGCGCCGCCCAAGGTGGCGATCGTCGCCGGCGCGCTATTGCTGGTGACGCGGCGCATCCGGCCGGAGCGCGTGATGCGGGAAATCGATTGGCCGCTGCTGCTGCTGTTCGCCGGGCTCTTTATCGTCGTCGCCGGCGCGGAAAAGGCGGTGCTGACGCCGGACATCCGCCACGCCGTCGGCGGCCTGGCGCTCGGCCGGCCGGCGGTGCTCGCTGCGGTCGCGGCGGCGCTGTCGAACGTCGTGAGCAACGTGCCGGCGGTCCTCGTGCTGAAGCCGTTCGTCGGCGACCTCGCCGACCCGCACAAGGCCTGGCTGGTGCTGGCGATGGCGTCGACGCTCGCCGGCAATTTCACCATCCTGGGCTCGATCGCCAACCTGATCGTGGTCGAACGCGCGCGCGCCGCGCGCGTCAGCATCGCCTTCTGGCCCTATTTCCGCATCGGCGCGCCGGTGACGGTGATCACCATCATCCTCGGCCTGTGGCTCCTACATTAGCGCTTCGGTAAGGCGTCGAGCGTCGCGGGCAGGAAGGGCGCTGTGACCAACGGCGGGCCGAGCTTCGCGTTCTCGGCGCGGCCGGCGGAGAATTGTCGGCGAACCGGCAGCCCACTTTCGGTCAACCGATTGAAACCGCGTCGTTTTTCGTGTTCGTCGCGCAAAACTCGTTGACCGGGCGGCGTCGTCCTATATGTTTCGCGTAAGCCGCGCACGACAGGCCGCGGGGGAATTTCGGCGGCCAGGCGGGGGTTTACGCGGCACCCTCACAGCTCGGAGTTCTGTCGCGATGGTCGCGCAGCCAGGCATTTATTCGGGAACGGTGGCGCCGCGCGCGGCGACGCCGATCAAGTCAGTTTGCCTGATTACGCCGCCGTCGGCGTTCCTGCTCGACGAGCGCGTTTTCGTCAGCCTCGGCATTCTCAAGGTTGGAGCGAGCCTCGAGGCCCGCGGCTATACGGTGAACTGCCTCGATCTCTCAGGCGTCGAGAACTATCTCAGCGCGCTGTCGGATTACGTCACGACCTGCGCGGACGACGCCATCGGCATCACCGCGACCACGCCGCAACTGCCTGCGGTGATCAAGATCGCACAGGCGATCCGTGGCGCACGCCCGGACATTCGCCTCATCCTCGGCGGCCCGCATGTGACGCTGGTCTACTCGGCGCTGAAACTCGAACGGAAACGCGGCCTCGCTAACGGCCGCGCAGCCAAGGCCGCTGAAAAGCTCGAGCGCGCGTTCGACGTTCTGTGCAGCGGCGACGGCGAGCTTGCGGTGTTCATGGCGCTGAAGGACGACGCACCGAAGTTCATCGACGGCGACGATCCGAAGGGCGGATTGTTCCTCGACGACAAGATGTTCACCGAGGGACCGCTCCCGGCGCGGCATCTGGTCGACCTCGCCTCCTATCGCTACACGATCGAAGGGCATCGCGCGACCAGCCTCATCGCCCAACTCGGCTGCCCGTTCGGTTGCGGTTTCTGCGGCGGGCGCAACAGCAAGAGCCTGCGCCTCATCCGCAACCGCTCGGTCGCGTCGATCCTTGCCGAGGTCGAGCAGCTGCATCGAACCTATGGCTACACCGGGTTCATGTTCTACGACGACGAGCTCAACGTCAGTAAGAGCATGGTCGAGCTGATGAACGGCCTTGCCGATCTGCAGTCGAGCCTCGGCGTCGAGTTCCGCCTGCGCGGGTTCGTGAAGTCGGAGCTATTCAACGAGGAGCAGGCGATTGCCATGCGGCGTGCTGGCTTCCGCTGGCTGCTATGCGGCTTCGAGGCCGCCAGTCCGCGAATCCTGACCAATATCGAGAAGCGCGCCACGCTCGATGATAACGACCGCTGCGTCGAGAACGCGAAGAAGCACGATCTCAAGATCAAGGCGCTGATGTCGGTCGGCCATCCCGGCGAGAGTGAGGAGAGCATCGGCGACATCAAGGACTGGCTGGTGAGAAGCCAGGTCGACGATTTCGACTGCACCGTGATCACGACCTATCCCGGCACGCCCTATTACGACCTCGCCGTGCCGCACGCGACGCTGCCCGGCGTCTGGACCTATACCCAGCCGAAGACGGGCGACCGGCTGCACGCCTACGAGGTCGACTACACGGTGTCGGCCAATTACTACAAAGGCGATCCCAACGGCGGCTATGAATCCTTCGTCTTCACCGACCACCTTTCGGCGAAGCGCATTGTCGAGCTGCGCGATCGCGTCGAGCGCGACGTGCGCGCCGCGCTGAATATTCCATTCAATCCCGGCGCCGCGGCTTTGCGCTACGAGCACTCGATGGGGCAGGGATTGCCCGATTTCATCCACCGCGTCAGCCGGGAAGCCAGTTCCGTCGCTCAACCCTCGTAACCGGCCAGCCGCGTCCCCGACACAATCTCACGTGAGCTATTTCCGCGATTGACTTCGCCGCTCGCGTGCACAGCGACGCGTCAATCGGGATCGCGTCTTGTTGTAGACGGTGACGAAGGACACCGCGGTCATGGCGGAGGTCTATCGCGGCGACGGCGGTGCTGGCCTTGGCGATGCGGCTACGCCATGCTGCCGCCGTGCCGGTTTACCGCGATCTCGACCAGGCGGCGCTCGACGCGCA
Organism: Allostellaceae bacterium; assembly: GCA_035532975.1. Taxonomy (GTDB): domain Bacteria; phylum Pseudomonadota; class Alphaproteobacteria; order ATCC43930; family CGMCC-115725; genus REEB95. The sequence goes on along the minus strand of DATLUT010000018.1, from coordinate 4,365 downwards.
GCTGAATCCGCGCGCCGCGACGCCGGCGTTCATCCATTACGTGCAGCGCTGGCGTGAAGCGGCCGACGCCGCCCGCGCCGCACACGATGTGATGGTCGACCTCGCCTATGGCCCGGACGCAGCGGAGCGCCTCGACCTCTTCCGTGTGCGCGACACGATTGCGCCGCTGGTGGCGTTCTTCCATGGCGGCGATTGGCACGAGCTCGACAAGTCCGATTTCGCGTTCCTTGCGCCGGCTTTCGTCGCCCATCGCGTGGCGGTCGCGTTCGTCGGCTATGGCGGCGCGCCGGCGACGACGCTCGCCGATCTCGTCGAACGGTGCCGCCGTGCGGTCGTCTGGCTCCACCGCAACGCGGTCGAGCTCGAGCTCGACCCGACACGGGTATTTCTCGCCGGCCACGGCGCCGGCGCCCACCTGGCCTTCGCCGCGGCGTCGGCATCGTGGCGACCATACGAGCTGCTCGGCAAGCCGGTCGCCGGGCTCGTTGGCCTGGGCGGCCTCTACGATCTCGAGCCCGTGCGACTGTCGCATCTCAACGCGACCCTCGGCCTCGATCGCGACGAAGCCTTCCGGTTGAGCCCGCTCCACCGGCCGCCACCGGCGTGCGGCGCGATCGTTGCGACCGGCGGCCGCGAGAGTCTCGAATACCGCCGGCAGGCGCACCTGCTGGCGGCAGCCTGGCAGCGGCAGAGCGGCGCGGTCGAGACGGTCGATCTTCCCGGCGAGGACCATTTCAGCCTGCTCGACCGTCTCGGCGCGCCCGAAGGCGCGCTGTTCCGCGCCGTGCTGCTGCGCCTCCGCGGCGCCTGAGACAGGGGACAGGCGGCCGGCGAGCCGCCTATAGTCTGGCGCAATGTTAGCGAACGTGCCGGGCCGCCGATGCCGCCGAACCGCCGCATCCTGATCGTCGACGACGATCTGGCGTTGCGCCATTCGCTTGCCGAGCAGCTGCAGCTGCACGAGGAATTCATGCCGGTCGAGGCGAGCACCGCCGCCGAGGCGCTCGACCTCGCCAAGCGGCAATACCACGACGCGGTGATCCTCGACGTGGGATTGCCCGACATGGACGGCCGCGAGCTGTGCCGGCTGATGCGGCGCGAAGGCGTGCGCGCGCCGATCCTGATTCTGACCGGCGCCGACAGTGAAGCCGATACCGTTCTGGGACTCGATTCCGGCGCCAACGACTACATCACCAAGCCGTTCCGGCTGCACGTGCTGCTGGCGCGCCTCAGGGCGCAGCTCCGCCAGCACGAGCAAAGCGATGACGCGATGTTCACCATCGGCCCCTACACGTTCCGGCCGGGCGCCAAGCTGCTGGTCGACGACGCCAAGCGCAAGAAGGTGCGGCTCACCGAAAAGGAGACCGCGATCCTCAAATATCTCTATCGCGCTGGCGCCCGCACCATCGGGCGCGACGTGCTGCTCAACGAGGTGTGGGGCTACAACTCGGGCGTCACGACGCACACGCTCGAGACCCACGTCTATCGCCTGCGGCAGAAGATTGAGCGCGATCCGACGCACGCCGAGATTCTGGTGACCGAGGCCGGCGGCTATCGGCTCGTGCCCTAGACGGGCGCCTCCGGGCGGTCTCGACAAGCGGCGGCAGTCCGGGCGAGGATAACGCTCGATTCGCGGCCGAGGAGGGGGAATCCGGTGAGCGAGCTCGATATGCTCATCCGGCGATTGATGGCGCAGCGCGCGTCGATCGAGCGCGCGGCCGATCTCGTCGCGACGCTGGAGGGTCCGGCGATCGTGCTCGGCCTCGGCGACGGCGCGGCGCTCGACCATCTCTGCGAGGTGGTGCGCAAGCGCGGCGTCATCGTCTTCGACCGTGGTCCGATCGCCGACGGCGCGGCAGGTCAGGCCGCCGAGCGCGTCGAGGGCGATCCGCGCGAGACCTTGCCGCGCAGCTGGGAGCGCCTGAAGCGCAGCGCGGCGCTGGTGCTGATCAACTTCCCGATCACCGACGAGACGCGGCTCGCCGCCGAGGTCGCGCCGTTGGTCGCGCCGATTCTGCGTCCCGGCGCGGTCGTGGTCAGCGAAATTGCGCTCGAGCTGCCCGGCTGGGAGAAGCTCGCGGTACCCGAGGGCGTGCGCGAAGGCCGCCATCACCTTTACCGCGCGAGTTAGCGCCGGCGTTCCGCCGCAGCGGCGTTGAGGGCGCGTCACCGATTGGTCACAAAATGGAGTCGCGCCGCTGCATCGCAGCGACGCGTGGCGCACGGCCGCGCGCAGCTGCTGCCATGGTGTCGCCAAGATTCAACTTCACCGGAACACCGTTTGGTCACGCCCTAGCGGGCCTCTCGTTAGCATTTGATTCAATGTCGTTAATCTTTGATAGCCGGGACGGCGCATCGTGGGGTGCGCCCGCGCTTGAAACACGAAAAAGAGGTCCGCCATGTCGACCCTTCGGCTATGGACTTTCGCCTTGATCGCCGTGACCTTCCTGTCTACGCCGAGCGCGGCGCGCGCGGCCTGGAACGACACGACCGCCGCGCCGAATGCCGCGCTTTACGGCAGCACCGCGGTGTTCCATTCGGACACTGCGGTTTTTCCGCAATGGACCGACGTCATGCAGCGCGCCGCCCGTGACCTTAGCCATCAGCGGGTCTGTGCCAGCGCCGGCGACGCTTCCTGCGTGCCCGCCGAGTGGCGCGCGCTCATCGACGAGCTCGCCGGACGGCCACTGATGGCGCAGCTCGAGATCGTCAATCGCACGTTCAACGCACTGCCCTACGTCACCGCCTGGCAGAACTGGCACCGGCCCTCGTATTGGGAGACGCCATTCGAGCTCCTGGCGCGCGGCGGCCAGTGCGAGGATTACGCCATTGCCAAATATTTGGCCCTGCACGCGGCTGGCGTCGGCGATAACGCGATGCGAGTACTGATCGTGCGCGACACCGATCTAGGCGCCGATCACGCCGTGCTGGCAGTCGATGTCAACGGCACATCGTACCTGCTCGACAACCTCGATCCGCGCATCCGGCCGGTCGCCACGGCGCCGCAATATCGGCCCTATTACGCGATCAACCTCAGCGGATATTGGACCTACCAGGGCGGCCGCAGCGAGCTCGCGGCCGCTGACGGGCGCTGACCGCCATGGCGCGCGCACTACTCATCGAAGACTGCGCCAGGACGCGGCGATTGCTGGCCCGCGTTCTGGCGCTCGAGGGCCATGAAGTGACCGTCGCTGCCGACGGCGTCGAAGGACTGCGCGCCCTGAGCAGCAGCGGGCGTAGCCGCACATCGTTCGACTTGGTCATCACCGAACTCGTCATGCCGGGGAACGACGGCTTCGAGGTGATCCGCGCCGCCTGGGCCCTGCCGCAACGGCCGAAGATCCTCGTCATCGATCATCCCTTCAAGGGCGGCGCCATTCGGGCGAATCGCCCCAATTATCTGCGCATGACGCTCGATCTCGGCGCCGATCAGGTTCTGGACAATCCGGTGCGGCTCCACGCCCTGACGCAGGCGATCGCGGCGCTGCTGACCGAGCCGGTCAAGTTGCGCCGCGCCGGCTGAGACGCGGCCGCCGCCGCTTCAGGCGGCGGAGGCGGCGCGTGCCTTGAGTGCGGGATAGCGCGCGAGTAGGCCCGCGCACTCGGCCATCGCTTCGACGTCGTTGAAGACCGGCACGCCGGCGCCTTCCATCGCCGCAAACCACGCGGCCTTCTCCGGCAGCGTGCCCATCATCGAATAGAGGAACGGCACTGGCACCGACGGCGCGAGCGCCGCCATGCGCGCCACCACCGGCGTCGCATCGACCATGAAGGGCACGACGTGGATGCCGAGGATCACGTCGAAGGCGGCGGCACCATCGCGGATCGCGGCTTGAAGCGTCAGGCCGAAGCGCTCTTCGCGCGCATCGGCGAGCAGATCGAGCGGATTGGCGACCGCCGCCTCGCCGGGCAGGTCCGCGCGCAGTGTCGCCGCCATCGCCGCGGGCAGCTCGGCTAGGTCGAGCCCCTGCGCCGCCGCCTCGTCGGCGCATAACACGCCCGGCCCACCGGAATTCGAGAGAATGAGCGCGCGCTTGCCGATGCCCTGCGGAAAGCTGCCGAAGCCTTTCGCCGCGAGCAGAAGCTGACGCAGGCTCTTGACGCGCAGGAGGCAGCCATCGCGGCAGAGCGTTTCGATGCGATGCTCGTCCTGGGCCGGCGCGCCGGTATGCCGCCGCGCCGCCGCCGCGCCTGCCGGAGTGCGGCCGCCGATCAGCGCGACCACGGGCTTTTGCGCCGCGACCTGTTGCGCGACGCGCCGGAAGCGGCTCTCGTCCTCGACGCTTTCGACATAGAGCAGCACCACCGAGATCGATCGCTGGGCACCGAGATATTCGAGGTAGTCGGTGACGCCGAGCTGCACGG
>DATLUT010000017.1:0-2594 GCA_035532975.1 Allostellaceae bacterium | reverse complement strand
CAGACGCTGCGCCATCAGGAAGTCGAGCGCGCGGTAGATGGTCGGCGGTACGGCGCCCTTGCGGGTTTTCTTGAGGCGATCCAGCAGCTCATAGGCGGTCACCGGCCCCTCGGCTTCGAGGATCAGCGCGAGAACCGAGCGCCGCAAGTCCGTGAGCTGCGCGCCCGCGCGCGTGCAGGCCTGCGCCGCCCGATTCAGCTGCGCCGCCACGCCGCGTCGGCCCTTCTCACTCATGATCGGTCTCGGAGTGGACGCACCATGATACATTATATCACATCACGCGCGCTCGCCAGCACCAGCGCGCCGAGCTAGCGAATCGCCGCCGCAGCGATACCGCCGGCCGCAAGCACCACAAGCGCCGCCGCCGCGGGCAGGCTCGCGCGCCAGCCAGCGAAGCCTACGGCGTATGCTGCCTTGAGCACGTTGTTGGATGACATCGCGATCAGGACCGCGCTGATCAAGGCGCCGGTCGGCATGGCGCCTGGACCGGCCTGAGCTAGGCTCAAGACGAACGGATCGATATCGACAAAGCCAACGACGGCGGCGAGCGCGTTCACGCCGAGCGCGCCGAAGTGGCTTTCCGCCCACTGCGTGGCAATCGACGTAACGACGAAGAGCACGGCGAAAATCGCCGCGGCCGTGAGCTCGAGCGGATTCCGCGGACGGGTGCGTTTCGCCGTGGACGCAATTCCGCGGGCGCGGCGGTATTGCAGGCCCGCCATCGCCGCGCCCGCCAAGGACAGGACGATGGCGGTCGGCGCAATGCCGATAGCCAGCGGCATGTCGAAAATAGCGACGATCACCAATATGCGCAGATACATGATCGACGTCGCTAGGATGATGCCTGCTTGCGCCAGCGCGTTGGAGGCCGGCTCGGCCGCTGTCGCCCGTGCAAGCACAACTGTCGTCGCTGTCGACGAATAGAGCCCGCCGAGCAAGGCGACGGCGAGATCGCGGTGCGCCGGCGTGAAGAAGCGCTGCAGCACGTAGCTGGCGTAAGAGAGCGTGCAAACTACGAGGAGCGCCAGCCACGCCTTGTAGGGCGTGATCGCGGTCAGCGCGGTCACTGGACGATCCGGCAACAACGGCAGGACGATACCGGTGAGGATCAGGAATTCCGCCGCGGTGACGATTTCGCCGATTGGCATGCGCTGGGCCAGCGCATGGAGGCGTTCGCGTCCGGTCAGTAGCAGGACAGCGGCCACCGTCGTGGCGACGACGAGCCAGGGTGACAAGGCGAGCGCCGCCGGACCCATCAGATACGCGAGCACATTGCAGATGGGCGCAACCAGCTCGACATTGAATCGGCCGTCGGCGCCGCCTTCGCGAAGCTGCTGGCGGTAGGACACCACGAGCCACGCGCCGAGGATCAGCAGACCGATCGCCAGCGGCACCTTGCGGTCGGGATCGAGCAGGTAAAGCAGACCGCCCGATAGCGCGAGGAGTGGAAACGTGCGGATTCCACCCGGACGCGACAGCCCCGTGTGTAGGTGAAAATCCTCGAACGCGAGGCCGAAGAACAGCGACAGGCCGAGGATCAATGCGAATTTGATGAGGAGCGGATCGAGCGGCACGGGTTGGCCTCAGCGGTTGCAGCGCGCGATGCCGTTCATCCGCCGTAGAACACGTTGTCGCCCAGATCTTTCATCTCGAGGATCGCTGCGTCGGGCCGACCGGATGGCGGCTTCATGACATGAGCTTCGATCACCTCGCCGACGACGATGTGATGATCGCCCTCGGCGACGATGGTCTTGACGCGACATTCGACCGCGGCGGGAACGTCGTTCAGGATCGGCGCGCCGGTCGCACCTTTATGATAGCCCTGGCCGCTGAGTTTGCCTTCGCTCACGTCCGCTGGACGAAAAAATGTGAAGGCGAGCGACTTCTGATCCTTGCCAAGCATGTTGAGGACGAAGGAGCCCGCCGTCTTGACGGTTTGGTACGACAGCGCGTCGGCCTTGACGCCGACGACGAGCAGGGGCGGCGCAAACGCCGTCTGCGTGACCCAGTTGACCGTGGCCGCCGCGACATGGCCTTTGCCGTCGTCGGCGGTGAGGACGTAGATGCCATAGGGAATCATGCGCAACGCAGTCTTCTTGGCGTCCTGGTTCATGGTCGGGTTCCTCGGAATCCAGTGGGGATCGCGCGCGGCAGTGCAGACGCGGTAAGCCCCCAATCTAGCACCGCGCTCTGTCCGCGTTCGACCGCCATTTCGGTCCGGGCGACGAAGCGTCTAAAGTGGGTCCGGAATGGCCGCGCGGAGAGGCGATCACGATGACGAAAGCAATCGAACATGTCCATTGGCCCGACGCGCCAACGATGTGGATGCCTTATGCGCCGGCGATCAAGGTACGCGGCGGCACGACGGTTTATCTCGCGGGCGTTACCGCCGCGCCAGTTTACCACCATCATCCACACCGGCCCGAGGAGTTTGCGTCGATGCCGCGCGATATGGCCGGGCAGGCTCGGGCGGCGCTCGAAAATCTCGCGCGCGGGCTCAAATCCGTCGGCGCGAGTTTTGCGGACGTGGTGAAAGCCGACCGGTTTGTCACCGACCTATCCGATCAAGACGCGCTCAACCGCGCTTGGGCCGA
>DATLUT010000016.1:0-4337 GCA_035532975.1 Allostellaceae bacterium | reverse complement strand
GCGGTGGTGCGCTGCAGCGCCAGCTCGTGCGCGGTCTTGTCGAACGAGCCGCGCTCGTCGCACGAGAAGCCGTGGCCGGCGCTGTAGACGTAGATCGGCACGTCGGGTCGCGCCTGCTTCACCTTCTCGATGTCGGTCATCGGGATCGGCTGATCCTTGTCGCCGAAATGCAGGATGATCGGGATCTTGGGCTTTTCGGCCGCGTGGCCGGCGATCATGCCACCGTAATAGCCCACCGCCGCCGTGGCGCCGCCGAGCCGCGTCGCCGCCAGGAAGGCGAGCGACCCGCCCCAGCAATAGCCGACGACGCCGACCTTGCCGAACTGCTTGGCATAGTCGATCGCCACTTGGACGTCGGCGAGCGAGCCGTCCATCGGCACTTTCTCGCGGATCGCGCGGCCCTTGGCGATGCTCTCCGGGTCGTAGCCGATATCGACGCCCCGCTGCACGCGGTCGAACAGCGCCGGCGCCACCGCGCCATAGCCCATCGCCGCGAAGCGGTCGGCGACATTGCGGATGTGATGGTTGGCGCCGAAAATCTCCTGGATTACCACCAGGCCGCCTTTCGGCTTGCCCGCAGGCGTCGCCACGTAGGCGTCGAGCTTGTGTCCGTCCTTGGCGGTGAGCGAAACCGTCTGGCCCATATGCATGCCTCCTGGTTTTTTATCGGCGGCGACTATAAGGGGCCGGCGGCGGAGCCGCTAGAGGTTGAACCGGATGTGCAGGATGTCGCCGTCGGCGATCACGTAATCGGCGCCCTCGACCCGGAGCTTGCCGGCATCCTTGGCGCCTTGCTCGCCGCCGCAGGTGACAAAATCCGCGTAGGAAATCACCTCGGCGCGGATGAAGCCTTTCTCGAAATCGCTGTGAATGGCGCCGGCCGCCTCGGGCGCCTTGGCGTCTTTGCGCACGGTCCAGGCATGCGCCTCCTTGGGACCGATGGTGAAAAATGTGACGAGGTCGAGCAGCGCGTAGCCGGCGCGAATGACGCGTGCAAGCCCAGTCTCGGCGAGGCCAAGGCTTTCGAGGAACGCGCGACGCTCTTCCGCATCGGCGAGCTGCGCCACTTCGGCTTCGATCGCGGCCGAGATGACGACGTTCTGCGCACCCTGGCGCTTCGCGTAATCGGCGACGCGCCGCGATTGCGCGTTGCCTGCGGCCGCGGCACCTTCCTCGACGTTGGCGATATAAAGTACCGGCTTCGCGGTCAATAGCTGGAGCGATTTGAGCACCGGCTTGAGCTCGTCCGGGACGCCGATGCTGCGTGCCGGCTTGCCATCCTTCAGTGCCGTGAGCACCGGCTCGATGACGCTGAGCTCGGCCTTGGCTTCCTTGTCGGCGCCACGGGCGCGCTTTTCGGCAGCGATGTGGCGCTTCTCGAGGCTTTCGAGGTCGGCCAACATCAGCTCGGTCTCGATCGTCTCGACGTCGCGGATCGGATCGACAGAGCCTTCGACATGTGTGACGTTAGGATCCTCGAAGCAGCGCAGCACCTGGGCGACGGCGTCGACGGCGCGGATATGCGACAGGAACTGGTTGCCGAGTCCCTCGCCTTTGCTGGCGCCGCGCACCAGGCCGGCGATGTCGACGAATTCGAGCTGCGTCGGCACGATCTTGGCCGACTTGGCGGTCGCCGCGAGCGTATCGAGCCGCGCATCGGGCACGGCGACGCGACCGATATTGGGTTCGATGGTGCAGAACGGATAGTTCGCCGCTTCGGCCGCCTGGGTCGCGGTCAGCGCGTTGAACAGGGTCGACTTGCCGACATTGGGCAGGCCAACGATGCCACAATTGAATCCCATGGGTCAGCCGGACGGGCGCAGCGAGGCGACCTTGGCGGCAAATCCCGCGGTGTCGTCGAGCACCAGCAGCGGAAACGCCTCGGTCAGGGCGTCGATCAGCGGCTTGAGCCACTTGATCTCGTCGGATCCGAAGTCGTGTAGCACGTAGGGCTCGACCAGCTCGCGCGCGCCGGGATGGCCGATGCCGATGCGCACGCGCCAATAATCGTTGCCGATGGCGTCGTCGAGCGAGCGCAGCCCGTTGTGTCCCGCGGTGCCGCCGCCGCGCTTGACGCGCAGGTCGCCGGGATCGAGGTCGATGTCGTCGTGGATCACGCAGACCTGCGACGGGGCGAGCTTGTAGAGCCGCGACGCCGCGCCGACCGCGTCGCCCGACAGGTTCATGAAAGTCTGCGGCTTGAGGAGATAGATCTTCTCGCCGGCCTTGGTGGTGGCTTCGGCCAGCTCGCCCTGGAACTTGCTGCGCCAGACGGCGAATTGGTGGTGCCGCTGGATCGCGTCGACGGCCATGAAGCCGGCATTGTGGCGCGTACGCTCGTAACGGGCTCCGGGATTGCCGAGCCCGACAATGAGACGCATCGCCGCTCCCGGCTACTTCTTGGGCTGCTGGCCCGCCGGCGCCTTGGGCGCGGCACCTGCACCCGCTGCCGGCTTGCCGCCGGCTGCTGGCGCTGCGCCTGCCGCCGGCGTCGCGCCCGGCGCGGCACCGGCTGCGGCACCCGGCGCACCGGGCGCGGCGCCCGGTGCGGCACCGGCTTCGCCTTCGGCCGGGATGCCAGCCTCGGCCGCCGCCGCTGCGGCTGCCGCCGCCGCCGCTGCCGCCGCCGCCGCTGCCGCCGCCTCTTCGCGCACCGCGGTTGGCGAGGTTACCGACGCGACGGTGAAATTGCGCGCCAGCGTCGGCTTGACGCCCTCTGGCAGCTTCACCTGGTTCATGTGGACGCTGTCGCCGATCTCGAGGCCGTCGAGGTCGACAGTGATCTGGTTCGGGATGTTCTCGGCCGGACAAAACATCTCGATTTCATGGCGCACGACGTTGAGGATGCCACCGCGGCGGATGCCGGGCGATGCCTCGGGGTTGAGGAAGCGCACCGGCACGTTGACGCGGATGCGGGTGCCCGCGGTGACGCGCAGCAGATCGACGTGCACCGGGCGGTCGGTGACCGGATCGAGCTGCACTTCGCGCGGCAACGCGCGCACCTTGGCGCCGTCGAGCTCGACGTCGATGAGCCGGGCGAAGAAGCCGGGTTTCACCAGCTCGCGGCTCAGCTGCCGCGGATCGACCGAGATCATCACCGGCGGCTTGCCCTCGGCATAGATCACGCCGGGCACGCGGCCCTCGCGACGGACGGCGCGCGCCGGCCCGCGGCCCGCGCCCTCGCGCGGCTTGGCGCTCAATGTGATCGATTCGGTCATAACAAAGCTCCTTGATTACGCGAACAGACTCGAAACCGACCGCTCCTCGCTGATCCGCTGGATGGCCTCGGCCATCAGCGGCGCGATGGACAGCCGGCGGATATTGCGCGCCACGCGCACCGCCTCGGTCGCGGCGATGCTGTCGGTGGTGATCAACGCCGCGATCGGCGCCGCCGTGACGCGGGCGACCGCACCGCCGGAGAGGACACCGTGCGTGACATAAGCCGACACCGACTTGGCGCCGCGCTCCATCAACGCCTCGGCGGCGTTGCACAGCGTTCCGGCGCTGTCGACGATGTCGTCGACGAGGATGCAGCGGCGGCCCTGCACGTCGCCGATGATGTTCATCACCTCGGAAACGCCGGCCCGCTCGCGCCTTTTGTCGATGATCGCGAGGTCGGCGTCAAGCCGGCGTGCGATGGCGCGGGCGCGCAGCACGCCGCCGACATCGGGCGACACGATGGTCAGATCGCTGCCGTCGAAGCGTTCCTTGATGTCCTGCACGAGGACCGGCGCCGCGAACAGGTTGTCGGTCGGAATATCGAAAAAGCCTTGAATCTGGCCGGCGTGCAAATCGAGGGTGAGGACACGGTCGGCGCCCGCGGCGGTGATCATGTTGGCAACCAGCTTGGCCGAAATCGGCGTGCGCGGGCCGGATTTGCGGTCCTGGCGGGCATAGCCGTAATAGGGGATGACGGCGGTGGCACGGCGCGCCGAGCCGCGCTTCAGCGCGTCGAGCGTCACCAGCAATTCCATCAAATTGTCGTTCGCCGGGTAGGAGGTCGGCTGGATGACGAAAACGTCCTCGCCGCGCACGTTCTCGTGGATCTCGACGAACACTTCCATGTCGGAGAAGCGCCGCACGCTGGCGTCGGTCAGCGGGGTATGCAGATACGCGGAGATCGCTTCGGCGAGCGGCCGATTGGCATTGCAAGCAAGGATTTTCATGTCGGTTTCGCCGTCCGCGGCAGTGCGCCCGGATGGGCCGCCCAAGCGCGGCGGAATGTAACAAAGGGGTCTCGCTGCCGCAATGGCTTTGACCGCCGCGCAGTGGCTAAAAAGTCGCGCCGTCCCAGGGCCTTAGGAACGCCCAGCGGCGGTCAGGCCGACCTGTTCGAT
>DATLUT010000015.1:0-3389 GCA_035532975.1 Allostellaceae bacterium | reverse complement strand
CGACGGCGATGCGGCTGGCTGGCGTTTTCTCGGCCTGCTGCCGCTCTTCGATCCGCCGCGCGAGGACGCCGCCGCCACGATCGAGCAGGCGGAACGCATGGGCCTCGATATCAAGATGGTCACCGGCGACCATCAGGCGATCGCGCGCGAGATCGCCGGCACGCTCAAGCTCGGCCAGAACATCGTTCCGGCCGACAAGGTATTCGGCAAGGAAGGCCAGGCGCTCGATCCCGCCGCCGTCGAGGCCGCCGACGGGTTCGCCCAGGTCTTTCCCGAGCACAAATACGCGATCGTCAAGGCGTTGCAGGCGCGCAACCACATCGTCGGCATGACCGGCGACGGCGTCAACGATGCGCCGGCCTTGAAGCAGGCGGATGTCGGCATCGCAGTCTCGGGCGCCACGGACGCGGCGCGCGCCGCCGCCGATCTCGTGCTGACCGCGTCCGGCATCTCGGTCATCACCACCGGCATCGAGGAGGCTCGGCGCATCTTCGAGCGCATGACCAGCTATGCGCTCTACCGCATCTCCGAGACGATCCGCGTTCTGCTGTTCATGACGCTTTCGATCATCGTGTTCAATTTCTATCCCGTCACCGCCGTCATGATCGTGCTGCTAGCGCTGCTCAACGACTTTCCGATCATGATGATCGCCTACGACAATGCGCCGGTGGCCGAACGTCCGGTGCGCTGGGACATGACGCTGACGCTCGCCATATCGACGCTGCTCGGCGTGCTCGGCGTGATCGCGTCGTTCACCTTGTTCTGGATCGCCGAGCGTTACTTCCATATCGGCCGCGCCGAGATCCAGACGCTCATCTTCCTCAAGCTCCTGGTCGCCGGCCACATGACGATCTACCTCACCCGCAACAAGGGCGCGATCTGGCAGCGCCCGTGGCCGAGCTGGAAGCTGGTGGTCGCGTGCGAGACGACGCAGGTCGTGGGCACCCTGGCGACCGTCTATGGCTGGTTCGTCACGCCGATCGGCTGGCGCTACGCCGGCTTGATTTGGGCCTACGCGCTGGGTTGGTTCCTGATCAACAGCATGTGCAAGATCATCGCCTACCGGCTGCTCGAGCACCGCACGCCGCGCCAGGCTGCGCATCTCGCGCGCGTCGAATCCTGGCTCGCAACTCATGTCCCACATCGGTGAGCGTCGACCGCTCGGTCGCGCCTTCATGACGAAAAGGAGCAAGCCATGAGTCGTATCCTAGTTGCGACGGATGGATCTGGCGGTGCGAGCCGCGCGGTCGATTATGCCGCGCGACGGGCCAAGAAGGCAGGCGCCGATCTTGTGATCGTCAACGTCATTGGCGGTTACGAACTGCCGGACAAGGTCGTCCGCGCCTTCACGCGCGCCGAAAGCGCCTGGTTGCGTGAGGAGCTTTCGTCGCTGTCGGCGGAGATGCTGACCAAGGCGCGGGACCGCGCGCGAAGAATTGGCGTCAAGGCGATCCGGCTCGAATCGCGCACCGGCGAAGTCGCGCAGACGATCATCGCGGTCGCCAGGGACCTGAAGGCCGACGCTGTTGTCGTCGGCAAGCGCGGTAGCGGGCGCGTTGCCGGCCTGTTGCTTGGCAGCGTGTCGCAAAAGCTCGTGAGCCTCGCGGCGATCCCCGTGACCGTCGTTCCCTGATTCGCGCGCACCGGCCATGACGAGGCGCGGTGGCACCATAAAAATGGCGAGAAACCAATCAGCGGATTGATTCAAATCAATGCGATCCGTGTACGCGGAGAAAAGGATGCTCCTGGCATTGGGCCGGGTCTGAGTGCAATCCATTGCAAGGAGGCAATTATGTTGCGTGGTGCAAAACTTCTGCTGATTTGTGCGCCTTTGGCTCTCGCCGCTTGCACGAGCCAGCCGACCAACAACTCAGCGCTTGAGGCGCAGGTTGCCGCCGCCAACCAGAAGGCCGATCAGGCGCTGGCGACGGCGCAGGAGGCGTTGAAGCAAGCGCAGCAGGCCAACGCGCAGAACAACCGGCAGTATCAGCGCAGCCTGCAGAAGTAATCAGGGTTCGTTGGGCGCGGGCCTGCCGCGCACCCATAACCCTTGACAATCGGAGGGGCCGAGATCGTCCAATAGATTATTGGCGGACGGTGGAGGTCGCTCACATGAAGAAAACCAACTCGCTCGCAGCGTTGATTTTCGTCGTTATCTTCGGCGTCGGCTTGGCCTTCGCATATTCTAGCTTTCTCGTTTCGGCTTATGGAACCAGCCTGGCGATCGCCGTCGCTTCTTTCATACTCGCTGTTGTCAGCTTTTATGCGGTCAGAGTTGCGGATCAATGGGAACGCGCCGTGGTATTGCGGCTCGGCCGCTTTCGCGGGCTGAAAGGACCGGGCCTGTTCTTTATCATTCCAGTCCTTGAGACCGTGCCGTACTGGATCGATACCCGCGTGATCACGACGGCCTTCAAGGCTGAGAAGACTCTGACCAAAGACACGGTGCCGGTGGACGTCGATGCAGTCTTGTTCTGGAAAGTCATCGATCCGAAGAAGGCGGCGCTCGACGTTGCCGATTACGGAGCCGCGATCGGCTGGGCCTGTCAAACCGCGCTGCGCGACGTTATCGGCAAGACGGTGCTGTCGGACATGCTGGAGGGCCGAGAAAAGATCAGCAGCGAGCTACAGAGAATTATCGACATTCGTACCGAGCCCTGGGGCATCAACGTGATCTCGGTCGAGGTCAAGGACGTGTTGATCCCGCCGGCTCTGGAGGACGCAATGTCCATGCAGGCGCAAGCCGAGCGGGAACGGCAGGCGCGCGTCATTCTCGGTGATTCGGAGCGGCAGATAGCGGAGAAATTCGTCGCGGCGGCGAAAACCTATGCCAACGATCCGGCGGCATTCCATCTGCGTGCGATGAATATGCTCTATGAAGGTCTAAAGACGAATGCGTCGATCGTTATCGTTCCAAGCACGGCCGTCGAAACGATGCAGCTTGGCAGCATGGTTGGCCTGACCGCTCTCGCCGAGAAAATGACGCGAGATAATGCACGCCCGGCCGGAAAGGCTCAGCAGCCGGGTCCTTGGTCCGACCCCAATCCCTCGGCGTCTTAGCGTTCGCTGATTCAGGAAATCGGCTTGCGCGCCCGAACTCGTGGCGCTGGCCGCGCATACATGCCTGTGTTGGACGCTCGCCTCGTCGCCGCCGCGAGAAGCGGCGCGGCAATCCCGTCAACGAATGAATAAAATTGGCGTGATTGCTTCGCCGGCTGCACCGGCCGCGCCAGGGCGGCGTGGGCGGTCCGGCATCGACGCTTTGCGCTGTGACTATAAAGTGATAGGTTTTAACAGCGGCGAACGTGTCCATGTGTCGTCAACCGCACGTTCGGGCGGGATTTCAGTTCGAGCCCTTGTTTCCACCGGTCGCTTTATTTATTGCCGCG
>DATLUT010000014.1:0-2231 GCA_035532975.1 Allostellaceae bacterium | reverse complement strand
GAAAAACCGAGGCGCTGCGCTTCGCGGATGAATTTGATGCGCTTGAGTTGCTCCGCAGAATAGATACGGAAACTCGAATCCCGCGGCTTCAACGGCTGCTCGATCAGGCCGCGACGCTCGTAAAAGCGGATGGTCTCGACGCCGACGCCGGCCTGCCGCGCCGCTTCGCCAATGGTCAGGTCTTTCATCGTGTCACCTCTCATCGAATAGGAATATGGGGTCCGTACTGTGGTACGGAGTCAACGCCGGACACGGATTTTTTTGATAATCCGATGTGGAGAGCGCCGTTATCTTGACTCCGGACTGCGGTACGGGGTCTAGCCTGCAGCGCTCGAACCGGCTTGCTTTATCGTGGGCAACGGCGGCGCGCGGTCGGAGCACGAATTCACGAAGGACGGAATTTCGGACGTGGACATTGACCATCTAACGGCGTGGCTCAACCAGACATCGGGGATGTCGGCTCTGGCCGTGGCGGCGGTGGCGTTGGCCGGCCTTCTCGTCGGCGTCGCGCCGAGCTCATTGCCGCTCTATTCGGTGGTCGGCGGCTATGTCGGCGGGCAGGCGGATGGGCGGGCACGGGGAATCCTGCTGTCGGCAGGATTCGTTCTTGGCCAAGCGACGATCGACGCCGCCATCGGCATCCTCTTTGGTTTCCTGGGATTGACGGTGATCATCACCATCGCGCGCTATCTGGCGCTGACTAACTTTGTCATTGCGGCCGTTCTGGCCGTGTTCGGTCTCGCGCTCTTGCGGAAGATTCACATCGTGGCGCCACGGCTACGCCCCGAGGCGCGTCGTGTCGACACGTTTGCCGCGGCTTACGCGCTGGGCATTCCGTTTGGCCTGACCACGTGCCCGGCGTGCACACCGATGGTCCTGCCCGTGCTTGGCGCCGCCGCAGCGACCGGCTCGCCCTGGCTTGGCGGCCTGCTGCTGTTCGTGTTCGGCCTCGCGCGGGGCATTCCGCTCATTCTGATGGGGGCAGCGACACAAGCGGTGAAGCGCGTGCCACGGTTCATGTTGTGGGTGCCGGCGATCGAGCGCGCCGGTGGCGTCCTGCTGCTCGCCGCCGCAGCATTCTTCCTTTACCAAAGTGCGGCGTTCACTGGTCTGGTGCCGCTGGTTCCGTTCGCGAGATAACGGCCAGGCGCCGGCCGGCGCGTTTACCGTAAATCACTGTCGGCCAATTTGACGATCGACCGCACCGGCGTGTCGTTTCGCCAGTGTTTCCGCCAGTGGCCCGCGCCTTGCTGCTTTAGGGGCATGACACCGGGCACGCTCGAAGTCGTCGTGCCGGCGCGCAATGCCGGACGCTTCCTCGGCGCGACGCTGCAAAGCGTCGCTCTCCAGCACGTCCTGCCGCAGGCGGTGACCGTCGTCGACGATGGCAGCATCGACGACACCGCGGCGGTCACGGTCGCGTGCGCGACCGACTATGCCGATTTCCTGCCGATCCGGCTGCTGCACAATCCGGGACCGCGCGGTCCGTCGGCGGCGCGCAACTTGGCGATCCGCCGCAGCGATGCCGAGTTCATCGCGCTCCTCGACGCTGATGATCTGCTCGCACCGGCACACCACCAACTTCTGCTGTCGGCGATCCGGTCTATGCCCGATATCGTCGCGAGCTTCGGCGATTCAACCGAGTTCGACGCCCGCGGCGAGGTGCTGCGCAGCCAGTTCGCCAAATCCGGCTTCGCCAACGGGCCGGTGATCACGCTGGCGCCGGGTGTTTTCACGCCGGCCGGCGGCATGTTCACGGCGCTGCTGGGCGCCGGCGCGTTCGGCACGTCGGCATGCATCATCCGCCGCTCGGCGGCGCTCGCCACCGGCCTTTTCGACGAGACCCTGCATTTCGGCGAGGACACCGATCTATTCCTGCGCCTCGCGCGTGCCGGACGCTTCGCTTTCACCCGCGCGACGGTGATGCACAAGCGCGAGCACGACACCAACCTGACGCATGCGCGCAACGCGCCAGAGTTCGATCGCGCCAAGGTGCTGAGCCTGACGCGGCTGTCGGGCCAGGCCGAAGCCCTGCGGCTGAGTGCGGCGGAGAAAGATGCGCTCCACGCCGAGCTGGTGCGTGCGATCGATGCCTACACCTATCACGCGTCGCGCCGCGGCCCGGCCGGCTATGGCGATGCCATGCGGCTGGCGCGCGAGGCGGGCCGGCCGGCCATCCCGTTCAGGCCGCGCCACTTGGCACGCATGGTGCTGCGCGGCATGACCACGCC
>DATLUT010000013.1:0-8401 GCA_035532975.1 Allostellaceae bacterium | reverse complement strand
CCCATGATCTCACGATTGAGTGCGACCGCATTCTCGCCCTCAAGTACTTGGACCACGACTGGGCCCGAGATCATGAACGTCACCAGGCTGCGGAAGAAAGGCCGCTCCTTGTGGACGTCGTAAAACCCTTCGGCTTGCGGGAGCGACAGTTGCAGGCGTTTTTGCGCGACCACCTTGAGACTGCGCGCGGTGAAGCGGGCGTTGATCTTCTCAGTCAGGTTGCGGCGCGTTGCGTCGGGCTTGACGATCGAGAGCGTGCGTTCCTTGGCCATGGGCCGAACCTCTTTTCTGGCATAAAAGTCGCGGGTTTATAGCGGGACTGGCGAGCGGCTTCAACCGGCGCCAGCCTTCTCCCAGCCCTTTTCGGTCTGCTGCCAGTAGATCAGGGCATGGCCGGCGGCCTTGGCCTGCTGCCAGCGCGTACGCGCAGCGGCGACGGCGACCTCGTCGTTGCCGTCGAACACGTCGAGCACGCGCTTGAAGCGGTCGAGATGGCCCGAAGTCGCGCCGTCGACCAGCACGAGCATATCGGCGTTGTTGGGATTTTCGTCGTCGACAGTGAGCCAGATTGGCTGTTGCGCCGCGTTACCATCCTTGATCGAACCGTGTGGCAGGAAGGCGGCGTCGCCATAGGTCCACAACAGGGCGTTGAGATGATCGACGCGCTCCGCCGAGCCCGCCACCAGCACGACGCGATAACCCCCGGCATAGGCCTTTTCGAGCAGCTGCGGCAGGGCGCGATCGAGCGTCAGGCTCCGGAGATGGTAGAACCCGATCTCCGTCACTTGCCGTCGCGAGCCTCGTAATTGTCGCGCACGAAGCGATTGAGCAGGCGCACGCCGAACGCGGTCGCGCCCTTCGGCACCGTCGGCTTGTCTTTGCTTGCCCAGGCTGTGCCGGCGATGTCGAGATGCGCCCATGGCACCTTGTTGACGAAGCGCTCGAGAAACGTCGCGGCGGTGATGCTGCCGGCGTCGCGACTGCCGCTGATGTTCTTCACGTCGGCGGCGTCGCTATCCATCATCTTGTTGTAGGCCTCGCCCAACGGCATACGCCACAGCATCTCGCCCGTCGCCTTGCCGGACGCCGCGAGCTGATCGGCGAGCTTTTCGTCGTTGCTGTAAAGCCCGGCGTGCTCGTGGCCGAGAGCGATGATGATCGCGCCGGTCAGCGTCGCGAGATCGATCATCAGCCGCGGCTTGAAGCGGTCCTGGCAGTACCACAGCGCGTCCGCGAGAACCAAACGGCCCTCGGCATCGGTGTTGAGCACCTCGATAGTCTGGCCCGACATTGACTTGACGATGTCGCCCGGCCGCTGTGCCATGCCCGATGGCATGTTCTCGGCAAGCGCGCCGATGCCGACGACGTTGGCTTTGGCCTTGCGTCCAGCGAGCGCCATCATCAGGCCGATCACTGCGCCGGCGCCGCCCATGTCCCATTTCATATCTTCCATGCCGGCGGCCGGCTTGATCGAGATGCCGCCGGTATCGAAGGTGATGCCTTTGCCGACGAAGGCGAGCGGCGCTTCCTTCTTGTCATCGGCGCCGTGCCATTGCATCACCAGCAACCGCGGCGGCCGCGCACTCCCCTGCCCGACACCGAGTAACGCGCCCATGCCGAGTGCCGCCATCTTCTTTTCGTCGAGGATCTCGACGCTGACGCCAAGCCCGGTCAGTTCCTTGGCACGCTCCGCCAGGGATTCGGGATAGATGACGTTGGCCGGCTCGGAGACGAGATCGCGCGTGAAGAACACGCCGTCGGCAATCTTGTCGAGCGGCGCATAGCGGCGGCGCGCCGCGGCGACGTCCGCCACGAGGACCGACAGGCTCTTGAGTGACGGCTTCTGCTCCGGCTTCTCCTTGGTGCGGTACTTATCGAAGCGATAGGACCGCAGCCGCGCGCCATAGGCGACATGCGCCGCGATCTCGGCGGAACGGTCGCTCGCTTCGATCAAGACCGACGCTTCGCTTTCGCCAGTGCCATTGAGCGATGCAACCACGACACCGCCGCAATGCTGCCACAGCGCGCGATCACCCGGATCCGCCTTGCCGGTGCCAACCAGCAACACGCGTCCGACACCCAGCTTGGACGGCGCCAGGATGGCGAGCGTCTCTTCGGCCTTGCCCTTGAAGCGCGAGGCGCTCAATGCCCGCGTCAGCGCCTTGCCGCTGCGCTTATCGAGCTGCGTGCCCTCGGCCGACAGCTTTCGCCCGTCGCCGACAAACAGCACCAGCGTTCCGGTCCTGGGCAGGCGCGGCGGCACGAACTTGATTTTCATAGCCGACCCTCGATCCAAACGGCGAAACAGCGATAGAGCGTTGATATATGGACGGTGTCAACCCGGTCAACCTGGCAAACACAGCGGCGACAGAGCGATGACCCGCGACCAGTCGTCGTGACCCGCTGGCGGATAGGGCCAGTGGTCGACGAGCCGCCAGCCACCGGCCGCGTGACCGAACAGTGCCGCCTCGCCCACCGGCACGCCCGCCATGCCCGGTGGCGTGCACGAGATCAGTGCCCAGCGATCGGCGGCGAGGCCGCCGAGGTCATTCGGTGTCAGCATCGGCACGTCATCGAGGACCACGTCTGGTCGGCGGGGTGGCGTCATCCGCAACAGGCCATCAAGCACCGGGAACAGACTGCCGCCGTCACCGGGCAGGATGAGTGCGATGCGGTCCCGCGGCCCGACGGCGGCAGCGAGATGCTTCTCCAAGTCCCAGGCGCGACGCTGCGGCGTCTCAAGATCGAAGCGCAAGAAGTGCACGAAGATCACCGGACACGCGAGAAAGCCAACGATCGCGAGTCCCGCCAACCCGCGGCGCCAGTGCGGCGTCAGAGTTGCGAACCATGCCTGCGCCGGCTCGCGCAGCATCAGGACCAGCGTCACCATCAGCAGCAATGCGAGATGGGTGTTGTAGCGGAAAAACGAATGAGCATCGGCGGCCATCTGACCGCCGAAATGGCCGACATAGCTCACGAGCAACGCGGCGTTATAGACCAGCGTAACAAGCAGCAAGACCATGCCGGCACGCTGGCCCAGCGATCCTCTTTTCATGCCGCGCCATGTCCGGATGAGAACCGTCACCAGCACGGCGACGAGCGGGCCGAATAACACGACTTTCTCGCCCATGATACCGGCGATCTTGCGGAAGACCGTCGGCAACATGCCCCATTGCCACTGCGCGAGCGGCATCCAGGTCAGCTCGACATCGGGATTGGCAAAGCTCCGGTGCACGTACCAACTCCAGGCGAGAAAGAGGGCGCCGGCCGGTGCGGCAGCAAGGGCCGCGCGCAGCACGACGTCGCGCCGGCTCTCACCGGCCTCGGGCAGTCGCGTCGCCGCCGCCAGCGCGATGCCGAATGCCAGCGCGACACTATCCTGTTTGATCTCGACCAACGCGGCGAGCGCAGCTGCAAGCAGCAGCACGGAGAGGCGCTGACGCCGCAGCGTCAGGTATCCGGCAAACGCGAGCACGACGGTCACCGACGGTTCGCTATAGCTCGACAGGTCGTACCGCGGCACGAATCCGGGATTGAGCGCGGTGGCGAGCAACAGACCGAAGGCGGTGACGCTCCAATTGGGCGGCTTCGTCCCATCTTCGGCAACGGCAACGAAGCGTGCGAACAGTAAGCCGGCGGCGAGCTGTAGCGCGATGTTGAATCCGATCAGGGCTACCACCGGGAATTGCGGCGTGACCAGGCCAGCGACAAAACCCGCGAGTTGCAGATTGTAGGGCGCGGCGGGCAGCAGGGAATGAGCGTCCGGGCGTCCGACCGCGGGAAATACGCCGTGGTCGTAGAGGTAAGCCGCATTGGGCAGGAGATTGAGGAAGGTGTCGGGCTGGCTGGGGCGCGCCGAAGCCATCACGGCAAGCAACGGTAGCGATAGGAACAGCACGCGGCCGAGCGTGCGCCAGTCAGCCGAATCGAGCCTGGCGCCAGGGATGACAAGCCCGAGGGCACCGAGCGCCGCCAGAACGATCGCTGGACCGCGCAACGATTGCGGCTGTACCACGCCCCATGCGGTGAGCACCAAGCATGCGATACCCCATCCGGCGATCAGCGCAATCTCGGGCGGCGCACTGCCCCGGCTCAACATGCGGCCTAAGCCGATGAAGACCAGAACCGCGAACCCCGCCCCCGCCCAGCCCGCGAGATCCGCGAGGCTCGGCACCAGCACCGCGATCATGACGGCGTTCCGGGTAAGCGATAGATCTGGAAACGCGGTGACACGAAAAACGGCGTCAGGCCGGCGCCCGCGCGGATCGTGAACGGTTGCCGACCGGCAAACGTGATGTAGTCACAGTGGGCCAGAGCTTGCGCGAGCGAGGGCGGCAGAGCCCCGGTGCCCGCAACATAGAACCGCCACAACGCATCGGCCGAAAGCTGCGCGGCGACAGCGCCATATTCGCCCGTGAACGCGATCGGCTGCTGCGTCACATAGGCGAAGAGCGTCGGCACGAAGGCGTCGCGTCGCGCCACCGCCAAGACCGGGAAATGAAGGAGGGGTGTTGCCTCGACATTGACCTCGGCATCGGAGAACGCCACCGCGAGCCGTGCGCCCGGCGGCAGGGCATCGAGGCCGGCCAGCAGCTGCGCGTAGGTTCGGCCACTCATCTGCCAACTCACGGCGACAACACCGAGCCGGACAGCGAACATGAGAAGCACCGCGACGAGAAAGGTTCGGCCGGCACGGGCGAACGGCGCTTGCCACGCGCTGCCGCCCACGAGCAACAGCGCCATCGCCAGCGGCATCCGCCGGTCGGCACCGGTGGCGCCGAACAGGGTGGTTGGCATGAAAACATAGATCAGCGTGAGAACGATCAGCGGCACGACGATCTCGGGTGCGATACGAAGCCAGCGGCGCCAATATGCCGTCGCCGTACCGATGACAGCGAGCGCAAAGCAGACGACGTCAAACGGACGGCTGTAGAGGTCGAAGACGCTGAACAGAAGGTCCACCTTCCGCACCGGCCGGGTGAAGCGGAGGCCGGACGCGAACGATGCCATTGCGTGCAGCGGAACAAATGTCACGCCGAACAGGACGAGGCAGGGCAGCATCGGCAGCAGTGCAACGAGCAGATCGCGGATGGCCTCGCGAGGCTCGGCAGCGCAGTGCCACACTCGGCCCGCTTCGTAACCCAGGATCATCGCCGCATAGATGCCGAACGCCATCAAGTGCGCAAAATAGATGGCGAACGCCGCGACGAGGCCAAAGACAAGCCGCACGCCGATGCCGCGCTGGCGCCAAGCGATCCAGCCCGCAAGCGCCCAGAACGCGAGACCGAGACCGAAGAGGAAATTGGCGAAGCCCCACAGCAGCAGCCGGTTGTAGACCAGCAGGAACGCCGTCAATGGCCACGCCGACCAATACCGACACGTCACGCGGTGAAGAGCGGCGACACCACCGGTCGACGCGAAATAAGTCGCCGCAAGGAACAGCTTGCCCGCGGTCTGCAACGACACCACGGCGAGCAATGGCGGCACCAGCGCATCCATCGCCAAATCCGGCAGCGGCCGCCAGACCACGGCGTAGTATCGCTGGAGCGGCAGCGAGCGAGCCAAGCCGGTGATGACATGCATACGCGCCAGATGATTGGGATAGTCGACCAGCGGCGGCAGCGGTGTCAGCAGCAATGGGACGCAGGCGGCCAAGAACAGGGCCACGAACAGCACGGCAAAGGTGCGGAACCGCAAATCCGCCAGATCGAATCCGCCTCGCCCGGACACCGCATCTCCATTCACCGCGAAGCGGGAGATTTTCATGTCGGCTGTCCGCTCGCAAGCGCTTCGCGGATCACCGAATCGGACGTTTGGCCGCGTCGCGCGCGGCAAATCCCGCTATGGTCGAGGCAGAGCCGCACCTATAATCGCCGACCATGGACCGGCTGACACGGTATATATTTCGCCAGGCCCTGATGGTGACGCTTTCGGTCGGCGTCATCTTCAGCGTTGCAGTATGGCTTCTCCAATCGCTGCGCCTCATCGACCTCATCGTCAATCGAGGATTGTCGGTGGGTTTGTTTCTGTACCTCGCCATCCTGATTCTGCCGCGTTTCATCGACGTCGTCCTGCCGATTGCCATCTTCACCGCCGTCGTCTTCGTCTACGCGAAGCTGATCGCGGAGAGCGAACTCATCGTCATGCGCGCCTCTGGCATGAGCCAATGGGGGCTCGCTAAGCCGGCACTGCTGACCGGCGCGGCAGGCACGATTGCGCTCTATGCCATGGCGTTCTATTTCCTGCCGGCGTCGAACCGAGCCTTCAAGGACCTGCAATTCGATATCCGCAACAAATTCGCGACCGCACTTATCCAGGAGGGCGTGTTCAACACGCTGTCCGACACGCTGATGGTCTATGTCAAGCGGCGCGATCCGAAGGGCGATCTCATCGGTCTGCTCATCGAGAATACCAGCGACAAGGACAAGCCGCTGACGATTTCGGCCAAGCGCGGCGCACTCGTTGATACACCGGACGGGCCGCACATTCTGATGGTGAATGGCATACGCCAGCAATATGACCGCACCACTGGAAAGCTGTCGTCGCTGTCGTTCAAGAGCTACACGCTCGATCTCGGCGAATTACAAAACGCCCCGACGATCCGCGATCGGCAGCCAGATGAACTTTATGCAAGCGAGCTCCTGGACAACCTCGGCAATCCAGCACTCGTGGTTGAGCTCAACATGCGGCTCGCCGGCCCGCTTATGGCGCTGTCCATGGCCGCCATCCCAATCCTGTGCCTCCTGCCGGGCGAGTTCAACCGACGTGGCCAGGCGCGCCGTATTCTCGCGACCGTCGTCGTCGCGCTGACGATGGAAATCATCGATGTCGGTCTGACGAATCTCGCGCGGAGCACCATGACTGTGATACCGCTCATCTACGTCAATGCACTCGGGCCGTTCCTGACGGTCCTATTGATGACGTGGCGGTCCGGCGCAGCGCGCGGGCCCGCGGATTTCGTCGCGCAGCGCGCGGTACGGTAGCCGCCATGTCACCCTGGAAGACCCTCTTCCGCTATATCGCACGCCAGTTCTTCATCTGGTTCTCCGGCGTCTTCCTGACGATGATGCTCATCGTCTTCCTGCTCGATTACGTAGAGCTGATCCGGCGTGCCGGCACTAACGCCGCCGCGACGTTGTTCGTCCTTCTGAAGCTCGCCGTTCTCAAAGAACCGAACATGGCGCAGCAGGTGCTCCCGTTCGCCGTCCTGTTCGGGACGATGATGGTGTTCTGGCGGTTGACGCGAAGTCACGAACTCGTTGTGGCTCGCGCGTCGGGTGTCTCGGCGTGGCAGTTCGTCGCCCCGCCGCTTGCGTGCGCATTCCTCATCGGTGTCGTCGCCGTGACGCTGTTCAATCCCGTCGCCTCAGTCATGCAGGCGAGTTACGAGACCCTGGAAAATCGCGTGCTCCATGGCGGCAACCCGCAGTTCACGCTCTCGGCGAGCGGGCTCTGGTTGCGCCAGAGCGACAACGCGGGTAACCCGTCGATCGTGCACGCCGACCGGTTCGTGCTGCCAAAGCGAGCGCTGCACGACGTTATGTTCCTGTTCCTGACGCACGACACGCGCCTCGAGCGCCGGATCGATGCCCATGAGGCAACGCTCGGCTCCGGCGAGTGGACGGTTCGCGATGGCACCGACTGGACGCCCAACCGGCAGCCGCAGCAATTCACCCAGCTTGAAATTCCCACCAATCTGACCACGACCAAGATCCAGGACAGCTTCGCACCGCCGGAGACCATGTCGTTCTGGGAGCTGCCAGGGTTCATACGCCTGCTCGAAGCGTCGGGCTTTTCGTCCCAGCGGCATCGCCTTTATTTCGATGCGCTGCTGGCGCGCCCGCTTCTGCTCGCCGCCATGGTGCTGATTGCTGCGAGTTTCAGCCTCCGCATGCAGCGCGGTGGCGGCGCGACGTTGATGATTGCCGTCGGCATCGCCAGCGGGTTTCTGCTCTACTTCCTCTCCGACATCGTCTTTGCGTTGGGTCTGTCCGCGACCATCCCGACCATGCTTGCGGCCTGGACGCCCGCTGGCATCTCATGGCTCGTCGGCGTCAGCTTGCTGCTGCATCTCGAAGACGGCTGAGCGCGCATGGGTCGGGGGGGGCTGATTGCCGGGATTGTCGGGCTTGCGGTTCTCGCCGGCATAACACCCGCTGTGGCACGAACGGCCGCGCAGCCGTCGAAGCCGGTCCTGTTCCAAGCGGACCGGGTTGAATACGACCAGGACCTTGGTATCACCGTCGCCCGCGGCCACGTCGAACTCGACCAGACCGACCAAATCCTGCTCGCCGATACGGTGACATACAACCAGCGCACGGATGTGGTCACCGCATCCGGGCACGTCAGCCTCCTGCAGCCCGACGGCGAAATTGTCTTCTCCGATTACATGGAACTACAC
>DATLUT010000012.1:0-3927 GCA_035532975.1 Allostellaceae bacterium | reverse complement strand
TTTTTTCCGTCAACAACTGCAAGGTAGTTTGATGGGCGCTAGCGGAACGTCCTCCAGGACTCGACGATTCGTTGCTCTCCCCCGCAACCACTTTTGTTATACCCCGGTAGAAGTCCCGATCTGAATGAAATCCCGAGATGTTTTAGCATTCATGGTTGACCGGCCCCCATTGAAGTGGGGCAAGCTCGCGAAATGCTCGCAGGACACGGCGCCGCGCGACATAGATAATCTGCTCGGGCGCGGCATCCTCGTAATAAGGGACGCTGCGGGCGGCGGAGTAATCGCGCCGGCCACCCTTTGAGCGGCCCGAGCCGGGCGGCTGACCAGGATATTGTTGAGTTTCCACGTGCGCCTGTTCGGAACCGCGTGCTCACGCGCGGCGTAACGGCGGTCGGAACAGTGCCGGTGGCCATTCAGTTGTCATTCTGAGTGACCGCGGCATCCGCGCCACCAACCCGACGAAGCGGAAAGATGCGCGGCATGGTGACTGCATATCCTGGTATTCTTCGGGCATTTTTTGCAATTCTATATTTATCGGGTATGACGACGATGTTTATCGCTTTATAGTTGTCGCAACCATCACCCTGTCGCAAACCGCCTATCCACAAGAGCGGAGCGGGCATCAACTTCGAAACGGGTCGCTGCAACGCCCCGTCCGATGGCGTTGGGGGATGACGATGTCGGGAACCTTGGAGAGTCTCGCGCGGACTCTATTGGTACGGCATTTTATACGCCGCGCTACCGCGCTCATTCTGATCGGTGTCCTGCCGGGCTTGATTTTCTTCGGCCTCGGGTCGGCTTGGGCACAGCAGACGCCGAACGCGGGGCAGCTTTTGCGCCAGTTGGGTCCCACGACGCAGCCGACGCCGCTGCCACCGTCGCAACAAATCGCACCGCCCGAGCCGGGTGCGGCTGCCACGCCAGCCGCTCAGGTGCGCGTGTTCGTCAAAGACTTCCACATCGTCGCGACTCAGTTCCCTGAGAGCATCCTCAAGAACGTGGTGAGGGAATACATCGGCCGCGAGCTGACCTTCGCCCAATTGGAAGAGGCGGCGCATAAGATCAGCGCCTTCTACCGCGCCCACGACCTGCTGGCACGAGCCTACATCCCGCGCCAAACCGTCAGGAACGGCGTCGTCGAGATCGACGTGCTGGAAGGCCGCCTTGGTGCGGTGACCGTCGATCCCGCCAGCCATGTGCGGCTCGAACCGGATGTGGCGACCGGCATCGTGCAGAATCGCTTGACGGTGGGCGGCGTACTTCACCCAACCGAGCTCGAGGAAGGGGTCGCCATCCTCAACCAGCTTCCCGGCGTCGCCGCGCATGCCACGCTGGTCCCGGGCGTCGCGCCGGGTCAGTCGGATGTTGTGCTCAAGCTGACGGATTCGCCGCTCGTGACCGGCTCGCTCCAGGCGGACAATGCCGGTGAGCGCGCCGTGGGGTCGCGGCGGCTGCTCGGCATCGCCGCCATGAACGACCTCTTCGGCCGCGGCGACCAGACAACGGCGATCCTATCGAAGACCGCAGATAGCACCTACGGGACGGCGAGCTTTGCCGTGCCGGTGGGATATTCGGGCCTGACGCTCGGCGTCGACGGCGCCGCATTGACCTATCGCGTCGAGGCCCCGTTCACCATGACCAATGCGCAAGGCTATGCCTGGACCGTCGGCACGACCGCAGCCTATCCCATGCGGCGGGCGCCGAACCTGACGCTGACGGTAACCGCACGCTATGACTACAAGCGCCTCGTCGATCAGGCCTTGGGCGTCAATCTCGACGACAAAGGCGTGAATGTCGGCACGCTGGGCGTGAACGGGGCCTTGGCCGACGATTGGATGGGCGGCGGTCTGAATACCTTCGCGGTAGCTGCCACCCTGGGACATCTGGACCTCGGTGCGAACGCGGAGAATCTCGCCGCCGATCAGGCAACCGCGCGCAGCAATGGACTTTACGGCAAGTTCACGGCAAACGCGGCGCGGCTACAGAAGCTGGTGCCGCACTTTGATCTGTATCTGTCGGCCGCAATGCAGGTCGCGCCGCAGAATCTCGACAGCTCGGAGAAGTTCGTGCTCGGCGGCCCGGCCGGCGTGCGTGCCTATCCGGTGAACGAGGCCAACGGCGACGACGGTGTGCTGTCGACCGCGGAGTTGCGCTGGCACGTGCTGAGCGCGCTGCGGCTGATCGGCTTCTACGACCTCGGCTGGATTTACCAGCACGCGAACCCCTGGCTCGGATGGCAGCCGGTGGCCAACCAACCGAACCAATACACGCTTCAAGGCGCCGGTGTCGGGCTCACTTGGTCGCCGGTCGATTGGTTTCAGGTCAAGGCGACGATAGCGCACGTGATCGGCGCCAATCGCGGCCGTGACGCCAACGGCAACGACGCCGACGGAACGCACGACAAGTTGAGGACTTGGCTGGTGGCCGCGGTGAATTTCTGACCGCGCCACCGGATAGCGACGGATCGGAGCGAGGCATGACGGCAGGGACCATCGACGGATGCGCGACGCGCGGCAAGCGAGAACCGACGGGGTTGCGCCCGGTCGCTGCGTTACTGGCTTTGGCGGTGGGCCTAGCGTCGATCCAAAAGGCCGACGCCCAGGCGCCGGCGCCCAGCACGCTGCCTACCGGCGGCCAGGTCTCGGCCGGTCAGGTCAGCATCGCCCAGTCCGGATCGCAGCTGAGCATCAATCAGGGCAGTTCGCGCACCATCATCAACTGGCAGAGCTTCAGCATCGGTTCGCAGGCCGAGGTGGATTTCCATCAACCAAGTTCCTCCTCGGTCGCCCTCAACCGGGTGGTGACCGGCATTCCGTCGCAGATTTTTGGCAGGCTTACCGCCAACGGCCAGGTATTCCTGGTTAATCCGGGCGGGATCCTGTTCGGGCCGGGCGCGCAGGTGAACATCGGCGGTCTGGTCGCCAGCACCATGGCGCTCAGCGATTCCGACTTCCTGGCCGGTAACTACGTCTTCAACCGCGATGGCGCCACCGCCGCGGTCGAGAATCAGGGCACCATCACTGCCACCTCCGGCGGCATGGTGGTGCTGCTGGCGCCAACCGTCGTGAATGAGGGCACGATCACGGCACCGGGCGGCGCGGTGGTCGCGGCGGCGGGCGAGCAGATCGCGCTCACGATCGACGACGGCGTTTCGGTGCAAGTCGATCCGGCCTTGGTGCAAACGCTGATCGACAACCATGGAATGATCGCGGCACCCGGCGGACGCGTGATCCTTACGGCCCAAGCTGTGGACACCATCCTGGGCGGCGCGATCAACAATTCCGGCGTGATCGATGCCGGATCGATCCACGACAACGGCGGTACGGTGACGTTGGATGCTGGCGGATCGCTCGCCGATAGCGGTGTGATCGATGCCTCCGGTGCCGAGGTCGGCGGCACGGTGACGCTGTCGGGCCGCAGCATCAACCTGACCGAGGCCCAGATCGCCGCGACCGGCGGTGCGGCTGGCGGCTCGATTGCCGTGGGCGGGAGTTCGACCGGCGCGGTCAGCGTGGACGCGGCAAGCGAGCTCGACGCCTCCGCGCGGACCACCGGAAACGGCGGCGCGATTTATGTCTACGGCCAAACGGATTCCTTTGCCGGTACCGCGCTGGCGAGGGGCGGCGCTTTGGGTGGCAACGGCGGCCAAGTGGAAACTTCGGGCGAATCGCTCGATGTTGCGGGCGCGCGCATAGACACCAGCGCGCCCAACGGCCATGCCGGCAGCTGGCTGCTCGATCCTTTCGACCTGACGGTGGGCACCGCCGCGGCCACCACCATCGCCACCGATCTTGGCACCACCAACGTGACCTTGAAGACCACGGCCACAAGCACGAGCGGTCCTGGCACCGTATCGGCCGGCGACGGCGATATCACCGTGGCCGTCGCGATCTCGGCGCCACTGGCCACCAATTCGCTTACCCTCAG
>DATLUT010000011.1:0-5974 GCA_035532975.1 Allostellaceae bacterium | reverse complement strand
TCGAGCACGGCGCTCGCGACCGCTTCCAGATACGGGCTTCCGCTGCCACCGAGAAGATTGCAGAAGCGATCGAGCCACGCCCCGACATGCTCGGTCAAGAAACCGGCGATGATGGCGTCGGCAGCTTCCTTGTCGGTCTTGCCGCTCTCGCGGCTGGCGACCAGGCCCGCCAGGTAGGCAAGCATGAAGCCGGCATTGTCCAGCGGTCGATGCGGTCCTTTGAGCATCGGATCGGCGTCGAGCCGCGTCGGATCGAAACCGACCGCGTCATACCACGGTGCCAAGGCATCGCCGCCGTCGAAGCGCGGCGGCGGGAAGTGCCACCAGTCGTCCCGCACCCGCGCCTGAGCAAGGACGTGGGCATAGGGCGGGATGTAGCGGCCGGATTGCGGCACGCACAGCACGTCGTAAAAATCCTGACGCGCCTGCGCCGGGTTGAGGTCGCCGTCCCCGCTCTCGGCGAGAGCCGCTAGCGCCAGTGCGTCGGGCGGACGCAACAGCAAAGCGGCCGCCGCGGCGAGCATCTGCGGCAGCGCTGGCTCACGCATGGGCACTGTCTTTTTCCAGTCGGGCGCGGGTGTTGAAGAACACGACGCTGCCGCCGACCAGGTCCATGAGCGACATCTGCTCGACAGCCGGATCGCGCCGCATGATCGGGTTGAGATGAATACCGGTTCGGCGCACGCGATCGCCCGCGATACGCTTGCCGCCGAGCTGATAGTTGGTGGCGCCGTAGCCCCAGTGACCGTAGCCCACATTGAAGGTGATCACGCCGGGCCGAATGCCTTGGACGACGCGCGCGGTGCCCTTGCGCTTGCCGTGTGGCGTCACCACCCAGACCTTTTCGCCGTCGCTGATACCCAGGCGCCGGGCATCCTCAACGGCCACCTGGATGCCGTTTTCCGGATCGATCTGACGCAGCACGTAGTTCGAGGCGAGTCGCGAATGACTCTGCAGGGCTCCCTTGAACGTGATGATGGTGAGCGGCCAATCCTTCGGATCGTCGAGCGCGTCCAGCGATTTTCCGAGCGCGGTGGTCGGCTCGACCCAGGTGGTGGTGCCGAGGAAATACTCGCCGGTCATGCTGTTGCGGGTCAGCGCGACCTCCTCGGCATAGAAGTGGAGCGTCTTGGTGAAGCGGTGGGTGAGCTTCTCGCCCTGACGGGCATTGCGGCTCGACTCTATGCGGCCGCCCCTGGCCAAGATTGACAGCACCTTGGGCCATTCCTCCGCCTTCAGCGCAGCCGTGAACGCGTCATGGTAGCTTTGGAGATCGTTGACCTGCATTTCCTCTTGGGTCACGTCGGGCACTTGATCGCCGACGCCGCCCGGTACGAAGGCGACGTTCGCGGTGGCCTTCAGATACCAGTCTTCCTTGCGATTGAGCGGCCACATCCGCCCGCTGGCATCGGGGATGCTGTTCTCGCCGTAACCGGCCATGCCGACGCGCTTGGCGATATCGATCATAAATTCTTCCAAGCACATATGCCGGCCGTCCGGCGTCTTCTCGGTCAGCTCGATGACCGGCCAGCGAATACCGGTGCCTCTCGTCAAGGTTGTCGGCATCGTGTCGGCGTGGCTCCAGCGTTCCAGGAAACTGCCATCCGGAACGATGTAGTCGGCGTACATGCTGGTATCGCCGACGATGATATCGGACGCGATGATCAGGGGGATGTTCTTCGGATCCTTGACCGCGTCGACCAGCTCCTGATTGCCCTGAGCCGGGACGCTGTAGAAGGGTGTCGCCATGTGCCAGAGCAGGATGTCGACGCCGTAGGGGTAACGCTGCACCGCCGAGGGCACCAGCTCCGAAAACATGTCAAAGCTCAACGGAAACCAGGGCCGCTTGGCGGGGTAGGGATTTTGCCCTGCCGCTACCTTGCGCTTGTACTCGCTGGAATCCTCGTAGCGCGCTTCCTCGCGGGAGAGTTTCACGCCGTAAGCCAGGCCCTTGGCCGCGGGCACGGCCATCACATCGTAATGGCCCTTGGCGTAAGCATAACCGCCGCCGCCGAGAGTCAGGCCACCGGTCCAGTTCAGATTGCCCACCAGCAGGTTGAGCATCAGCACCGCCGCGGTGTTGTAATAGCCGTTGGGGTGCTTGCACACGCCGCGATACGCCTCACACGACGCCTTGCGGCCGTGGCTGGTGAATTCGCGCGCCAGATCGACGATTTGCTGCGTTTTCAGTCCGCAAATTCCGGCGTATTCGTCGAGGCTGTGCGTCGCCGCGGTCTCGCGCAGCCGCGCGAATGCACTCTTGACGCGAATGCCTTTGACCGTGCCGGTGTAGTCGACCACGGCGCGCGCGCTACTGGCCGCCACGACGGCCTGCTTGCGCTCAACGTCGAACACGACACGGTCGAGCTCGGGTTCCGATCCGCCGCCGCTCAAACCGGCCAGCTTCGCGGTCAGGAAGCGGCCATGCTCGGGGTGGCTCGGATCGTCGATCACCAGATGCGTGGCGTCGGTATGAGACAGATCGCCCGCCGCCTCCGCCGCTTTCTGGGTCGGATAACTGAGATAATCGGCGTTGAAGCGGTCGTTCTCGATGATCCAGCGGACCATCGCCATCGCCATGGCGCCGTCGGTGCCGGGTTTGATCGGCAGCCAGGCTGCACGATCGCCCATGACGCCGCCGCGGCCGAGCAGCGGATCGATGACGACATATTTCAGCCCGCCCGGTTTGGCCCGCGCCTCGGCCGTGACCTTGGCCATGAGCTGCATCGGGAAATTAGCGTCACCCGGCTGCGTTCCCCAGAAGATGATGAACTCGGCCTGCGTGATGTCCGGCTTGGACATATGCTGGCCGGGATAGACTTGCGCCGTCGCGATGTGATGGCTGACTTCGCACGTATTGGTGTGTTCGTAGGTGTTGACGCTGCCGAACGCCTGGCTGAAACGGACCGCGAAGCCCTTCCGGCTGCCGACGATGCGCCCGCCCTCGAACACGTAGCCGTTGGTCCGGTGGCCCAGCTCGGGAGCATTCGGATCCATGAGTTCGGCGCGCTTGGCATA
This sequence comes from Allostellaceae bacterium, assembly GCA_035532975.1. Classification (GTDB taxonomy): domain Bacteria; phylum Pseudomonadota; class Alphaproteobacteria; order ATCC43930; family CGMCC-115725; genus REEB95. The sequence goes on along the minus strand of DATLUT010000011.1, from coordinate 2,956 downwards.
AAGGCCCTTGAAGCCTAGCACCTCGAGATCTTTGCTCGCCGGATCGCCCGTGTCGGCGAAGATCTTGCCGCCGTCGCTCACTTCCTTGATCAACTGTTCCCAGCTGATCGGCTGCCACTGGCCGCTGCCGCGCGCGCCTTTGCGCTTGAGCGGCACGGTGATGCGGTACGGGTCATAGGCCGTTTGAATGCCGGCATTGCCGCGGGCGCAGGCCGTGCCCGGAGAGGCCGCGGTGGCCAACAGCGGCGTGTCGGAGCCGGCGTAGTTCGTCAGGGTATGGGAATGGTAGGGGTTGCCGATGATGCGCTGTACCCGACCCGTCTTGCGGTTGATCTTGACCCGCAACCCGCATTCGCTGTGACACTGTTGATCGACGGTGTGACGAAGAATCCAGTCGGGATTCGGCGCCAGCTTGCCGCTGACAGGATCGCGCAGCCACTCGGGACTGTCGGCATTGCCATACACGTGATGCAGTGCCTTGCGGCCGCGATCGTTGAACGGAATGAGGTGATAGAAGGTATCGTAGAATCCGCCGAAGCCGGCGCCCACGCCGCCGACGGCACAGGCCTTGAGGAAACTTCTGCGCTTGATCATCGATACGCTCCTTTTGAACCTGTCCGCTGTTCAGCGGATGGACGGCCGCTCCAGCTCGGGCGCCCGATCCGCCGGAAGCGCCAGCAGCAGAGCCGCCAGGACGCCGACGAAAGCGAGCACGCTGAATCCGGTATAGAGCAAAGTCTCCGTGCTCGGCGTGAAGGTCTGATAGCCGGCGCCGCTGCGGTTCAGGGCCTCGCCGCCGATTAGGACCAGCATGCGCACGGCATAGCTGCCCCACATCACGCCAAGCGCCGCGAGAACCTGGGCCCAGAGGGACCGGCCCACCGGCGTTACCAGCAACACCAGCGGCCCGATGACGCCGACGACGGTCCAGTTCCAGAACGCCGTGGGGGCATAGGGCCCCATATAGAGAGCGGCGGCACGCAGATCGTCGATGCTGCCGAAGCGGCCGATCCACCACATCCAGCCGAACCACACCACCGCCTCGACACCGATGCTGATGGCCGCGGTCCAGCGCAGCGGCGGCGTGAGCGCACGCGTGCTGCGGCCCGTTGCCAGCCAAGCCAGCACCGGCAGCACGACCAGCATCATCAGCGCGCCTTGTGCGATGGCGCTCGCCATGAACAGGAGCGCCTGAGCCGGCGAGTTCCAGATCGCCACGCCGTGCTCGTTCATCAGGAAGATGCCGGAATACATCGGCGCGAACAGCGACAGGAAGACGACCACGCCGACAATCCAGCGGCGCGGGCCGGTCGCCTCCAGCACCGAATAGCGCCGGCTCCACAGCGAGAAGAAATCCGCCAAGCCGCGCAAGCGCGGATCGAGCCGCGCGATTGCCGCGCCGAGCGCCTGCCGGTCCATGGCCTGGAACGTCAGCCACCAACACAACACAAGATAGAGCGGCAACAGGATGATGCCGTATTTGATGATGGCCGTGTCCCAGTATTGCCAGCCGAGGAAGTATCCATAGATGAGCCGCGAGGGCTGGGCCACTTCCGACAGCACGTTGAGAAATCCCGCGGCGATCAGCGCCACCGCCAGCGGCATCGCAAAGCGGTATTCGACCCCCCGGCGGCGTCCCGCGATGACATAAATCGCCCAGATGATGGTCAGTCCGCCGGCCGCGCCGAGCATCCAGGAATAGTTGCCGAACAGCAGCGAGAACGGCCGCGAGTGGTCGATATTCAGCAACTCGTGCAGCGGCGCGGCGGGGACGACCGCTTGCGGGATGGTCAATGGGTTAGCCATGAACGGGCTCCTTCGCGCTTGCGGTGTTCCATTCGCCGGCAGTCTCGCTCTCGGGATTCTTGAATCCGGCTTCCGCGAACAATTTCGACCACAATGTCGGGCGGCCCGGCGGGTTGTTCTGCAGTTGGTCGGGAAGAGCGATGTAGAAGACGCGCGGCTGGTTTCCCGTGCCGGGCTTGAGCACTTGCACGGCCTCGCTCTTGATCTGCCGCGCCACCGGATCGGCGGCATCGTTCAGATCGCCGAATTGCCGCGCACCGCCGATGCAGGTTTCGACGCACGCCGGCAGCAGGCCTTGGTCGACGCGCTGGGCGCAGAAGTTGCACTTGTCCGCGGTCTTGGTGACGGGATTGATGAACCGCGCGTCGTAGGGACAGGCGTTGACGCAGGCGCCGCAGCCCCAGCATTTGTCGTAGTCGATCTCGACGATGCCGTCCGTGCGTTGCCACGTCGCATCGGCCGGACACACCTCGATGCAGGACGGACGCTCGCAATGATTGCAGAGCCGCGGCAGGAAGGCGCGTCGTGTCTCTGGATAGGTGCCGATCTCGACATCGGGAACCCAGGTGCGGAAGCTGCCCTCCGGAATGTTGTTCTCGAATTTGCAAGCCGCGGTGCAGGACTGGCAGCCGACGCATTTGCGCAGGTCGATCAGCATCACCCAGCGTTTTCCCGCGTATCCGTCGACCGCGAGATTGCCGTCTTTCTTCGTGTAGGCGAACGCTTCGCGGCCGTGGTACTCGTAGAAATCCGTGCCGGCCTGTCGCGCACGCGCGCTGTTTTGCCGCGCCGGCAGCGTCTGCGATTCGGTTTTGGTTTGCGCGCGAGCGGCCGTGACGGTCGCCGCCGCGGCGGCCGTAACCGCCGCGCCTCCGGCTAACTTGCGGAAGAAAGTGCGACGGCTCGAAGGCTCCGCTCTATCCGGTGTCGCCGGCAAGTTGGCCTGATCCATCGTCCGCCTCCGCTGAATAGATGCCGGACATAACGGCAATCAGCGTTATGCGCGCGGTGCGGCAGAGCTGTATTGATGTGGATCAATTGATCGGGATCGCGTGCGCCCTGCTTCAGCGTCAGGTTTCGGTGCCGTCGCGCGTTCGACCGCGATGCCGCCGGATGAATTTGATCTAGATCAAGGACGGACCGGGCACAT
>DATLUT010000010.1:0-2588 GCA_035532975.1 Allostellaceae bacterium | reverse complement strand
CCGAAATCGCTGCGCTCTACGACCTGCCGTTCGGCGACCTCATGTTTCATGCGCAGACGCTCCACCGCCGCTATTTCGCGCCCAATCAGGTCCAGCTTTCGACGTTGCTGTCGATCAAGACCGGGGGCTGTCCGGAGGACTGCGCCTATTGTCCGCAGAGCGCGCATTACGAAACGAGCATCGGCGCCGACAAGCTGATGGAAGTCGATGCCGTGCTCGCCGAAGCGCGTGCGGCGAAGAGCCAGGGTGCGCAGCGGTTCTGCATGGGCGCTGCTTGGCGCGAGCCCAAGGATCGCGATCTCGACGCGGTCTGCGCCATGGTGTCGGGCGTCAAGGCGCTCGGGCTTGAGACCTGCGCCACGCTCGGCATGCTGACCGCCGATCAGGCGCAGCGGCTGAAGACGGCGGGCCTCGACTACTACAACCACAATCTCGACACCGCGCCGGAGTACTACGGCGCGATCATCACGACGCGCGCCTATCAGGACCGTCTCGATACGCTCGATCGCGTCCGCGCAGCCGGCATGAAGGTGTGTTGCGGCGGCATCGTCGGCATGGGCGAGAATCGCGAACACCGGGTTGGCATGATCGCGGCGCTGACGAATCTGGCGGAACATCCGGAGAGCGTTCCGATCAACCAGCTGGTCAAGGTCGCCGGAACGCCCCTTGCCGATGCCGGATCGCTGGACGAGCTCGAATTCGTGCGCACGATCGCGGTTGCGCGCGTCTGCATGCCGAAGGCGGTGGTGCGACTGTCGGCCGGCCGGGAAGGGATGAGCGAAGCGCTCCAGGCACTATGCTTTCTCGCCGGTGCGAACTCGATCTTCTGCGGACCGCGGTTGCTGACGACGCCCAATCCGGCGCGCGATGCCGACCGCGACATGATGGATCGGCTCGGCCTGTCGCCGATGGCATCGTGAGCCGCGGCGACGCGCGGATGCAATCCGCGCCGCTTGCGGACCTCGATCACCTATGGCTGCCCTACGCGCAGATGCAGACGGCGCCGGCGCCCTTGCCGGTGGTCCGGACCGAAGGCTGCCGGATTTATCTTGCCGATGGACGCGTGCTGATCGACGGCATCGCGTCGTGGTGGACGGCCTGCCACGGCTACAATCATCCGCATATCCGCGACGCCGTCGCGCGGCAGCTCGAAGTCCTGCCGCACGTGATGATGGCGGGCCTCGTGCACGAGCCGGTGGTGCGGTTGGCGAGCCGGCTTGCCGCTCGCCTGCCGGGCGATCTCGACCATGTGTTTTTCTCGGATTCAGGCTCGGTCGCCGTTGAGATCGCGCTGAAGATGGCGGCGCAGTTCTTTCTCAATTGTGGCCAGGCCAATCGCAACCGGTTTGTCTATTTCGCGCATGGCTATCACGGCGACACCTTCGGCGCGATGGCGGTCAGTGACGGTCAGACAGGCATGCACGGCCGCTTTGCCGGGCTCGCGCAGCGCCATTTCCTGCGCGAGCTACCGCACGATGCCACCGGCGAAGAGGCATTCGACGAATTTCTCGCGGATCACGGCGGCGAGCTCGCCGGCATCATCGTCGAGCCACTGGTCCAGGGTGCCGGCGGCATGGCGTTCCATCCGCCTGAAGTCCTGCGCCGGTTGCGCCGGCTGGCTGACCGCTATGGCATCCTGCTGATCCTCGACGAGATCTTCACCGGTTTCGGCCGGACCGGACGCATGTTCGCGATGGAAGAGGCGAGCATCGTGCCCGATATCGTGACGCTGTCGAAGGCGCTCACGGGCGGCACGCTGCCGCTGGCGGCCACCGTCGCTCGGCGCAAAGTCTACGAGGGCTTTCTTTCCGACGATCCGCAGGCCGCGCTGATGCACGGGCCGACTTTCATGGGCAACGCACTCGCCTGCGCCGCCGCCAATGCCTCGCTCGATTTGTTCGACAGCGAGCCGCGGTTGGAGCAGGTCGAGACGATCCGCCGACAGCTTGATGAGGACCTCGCGCCATGTCGCAATGCGCCGGGAGTCGTGGACGTCCGCGTGAAAGGCGCGATCGGCGTGGTTGAGCTCGACCGTGCCGATAATATCGCCGCGCTACGCGAGCGGTTCGTCGCGGATGGCGTCTGGATCCGACCGTTCGGTCGCGTGATCTATCTGACGCCGGCCTACACGATCACGTCCGATGAGCTCTCGACGCTCACCGGCGCGATCCGGCGCGCCGTCACACATTCGCGCTGACGATTGCTTGCTTCACCGCGTCGGTGACCTGACGGGTGGTCGCCCGGCCGCCAAGATCGGGTGTGTGGTTGGCCTTGTCTGCGGTCACGCGTTCAATGGCAGCCATCAACCGCGATGCGGCCGCGGCTTCGCCGAGGTGATCGAGCATCAGCGCGGCGGTCCAGAACGTGGCGATCGGATTGGCGATACCCTTGCCGACGATGTCAAAGGCAGAGCCGTGGATCGGCTCGAACATCGACGGATACTTGCGCTCCGGGTTGAGGTTTGCCGTCGGCGCAATGCCGAGTGAGCCCGCGAGCGCAGCCGCCAGATCGGTCAGGATGTCGGCGTGCAGGTTGGATGCGACGACGACATCGATGCTCTTTGGCTTCAGCACCATGCGCGTCGTCAT
>DATLUT010000009.1:0-4044 GCA_035532975.1 Allostellaceae bacterium | reverse complement strand
AGCAACGTCGGCGCGCACTGCGTCTCGCTGTCGCCGCTCGGCAAGGGCTCGGCGCTGGTCACCGGTGCATACGCCATTCCTGTCGCCACGATACGAGCGCGCGCGGTGTTCACCAACACGATACCGACCCAGGCCTATCGCAGCTCGGGTCGGCCGGAGGTCACCTTCGCCATCGAACGTCTGATCGACCTGGCGGCGCGCGAACTCGACATCGACCCAATCGCGCTGCGCCGCCGCAACCTGGTGCGACCGGAGGCGATGCCCTACGCCAATGCGATCGGCGCGCGCTATGACAGCGGCACCTACGAAGCGAACATGGATCGTGCCATGCGGCTCGCCGATTGGGAGGGCTTCGCGGCGCGGCGCGGCGCGGCGGCAGCGCGCGACCGGCTGCTCGGACGTGGCCTCGCCAACTATGTCGAATCGTCGATCGGCGCGCCACGCGAACGGGCGGAAATGACCGTGACACCGGTGGGACGCGTGCGCGTGGTCATCGGCACGCAGCCGAGCGGCCAGGGCCACGAAACCAGCTTCGCCCAGGTCGTCGCCGACTTGATCGCGGTACCGGTCGAGACCGTCGACATCGTTGCGGGCGATACCGACGTGGTCAGCGTCGGCGGCGGCTCGCATTCCGGCCGTTCGATGCGCCACGCCGCGACGGTCTTCGTCAAGGCGGCTGAGGCGCTCGTCACCAGAGGCCAAGCTATTGCCGCGCAATTGCTCGAAACCGCGCCCCAGGCCGTGGCGTTCCGCGACGGCCGCTTCGCCGCGCCTCATCGCAACCGCAGCTTTGACTTTTTGGAGCTGGCGCAGGAGGCGGCACGGCTCGGCGTCGCCGACGATGGCATCGCAGCCGCCGCCGACAATGAGATGCACGACCCGGTCTTTCCCAACGGTTGTGCGATCTGCGAGGTCGAGGTCGATCCCGAGACCGGGTCCTACGCGCTGACGCGCTATACCGCGGTGGACGACGTCGGCCGCTGCATCAATCCAATGATCGTCGATGGCCAGACCCATGGCGCGATTGCCCAGGGCGTCGGCGAGGCAATGTCCGAGCTGTGCGCTATTGACCCGAATTCCGGCCAGCCGCTCTGCGGCAGCTTCATGGATTATGCGCTGCCGCGCGCCGATGTCCTGCCCGCCTTTCGCACCGAGATCATCGAGGTGCTGTCGCCCACCAATCCGCTCGGCATCAAGGCCGGCGGCGAGGGCGGCACGACACCGGCGCTTGCGGTGGTGATCAGTGCGCTGGTCGACGCGCTGGCGCCGCTCGGCGTGCGCGATATCCCGATGCCGGCTACGCCGCAAGCCGTGTGGCGCGCGATCCGCGCGGCGCGCGGGCGCTAACGAACAGACGCGAGCGTCCGCCAGACGCGTGCCGGGGTCGCGGGCATGTCGAATTCCCGCACGCCGCGGGGCGCGAGCGCGTCCATGACAGCGTTCATCACGCAGGCAAGCGCGCCGACGGTGCCGGCCTCGCCGGCGCCTTTGACGCCGAGCGGATTGAGCTTGGTCAGCGTCGGTGCGCTTTCGACCTCCATCGCGCACAGATCGCTGGCGCGCGGCATGGCGTAATCCATGAACGACGCGGTCAGCAACTGGCCGCTGTCGCGGTCGTAGACCACCTGCTCGAGCAGGACCTGACCAAGGCCCTGCGCCACGCCGCCATGGATCTGGCCCTTCAGTGTCAGCGGGTTGAGCACCGTGCCGACGTCGTCGACGACGACATAGCGCTTGAGCTCGACCCGGCCGGTCTCGGGGTCGAGCTCGATCTCGGCGACGTGACAACCGTTGGGGAACGTGTCCTGGAGCGGCGAGAACGAGCCTGTCTCATAGAGTCCGGGCTCCACGCCCGGCGGCAGCTTCGCCGGCTGGAAGGCGGCGCGCGCAACCTCCTTGAGGCCGATTGATTTGTCGGTGCCGGCGACGACGAAGCGGCCGTCGGCGTAGACGAGATCGGCGTCGCTGACCTCGAGCGCGTGCGCCGCGATCTTCTTCGCCTTGGCGATCACCTTGTCGGCGGCGATCGTGACGGCGGTGCCGCCGATCGCCGCGGAGCGCGAGCCCATCGTGCCCATGCCGAAGGCGACCTGATCGGTGTCGCCTTCGATGAAGCGAATGTCGTCGGGCACGAGACTGAGCCGATCGCAAAGAACCTGCTTGAAGACGGTCTCGTGCCCTTGCCCCTGATTCATTGTGCCCATCAGCAGCGTCACGCCACCGCCGGTGTCGAAGCGCACTTCGGCGAATTCCGGGCTCGGCGCCGCGGCGCGCTCGATCGCATTGACGACGCCGATACCAGCCAGCTTGCCGCGGCCCTCGGCTTCCGTCCGTCGCGCCGCCGCTCCGGCGTAATCGGCCAGCGCCAGCGCGCGCTCCATGTTCGTGGCGAAGTCGCCGCAGTCGTAAGTGAAGCCGAGGACCGTCTTGTGCGGCATGGCGCTCGTCGGGATCAGGTTTCGACGGCGCAAATCGATGCGATCCACGCCGAGGTCGCGTGCGGCATCGTCGATCAGCCGCTCAATGACATAGATCGCTTCCGGCCGGCCGGCGCCGCGATAGGGCGCGGTGGCGCTGGTGTTCGAGAACGATACGATAAGGCCGACATGCGCCGCCGGGATCAGATAAGTCCCCACCAGCGCCGGCAGGCTGGTGAAGGTCGACAGCAAGTTGCGATCGGACGAGATATACGCGCCGACGTCGTAGGTCACATTGACGCGCAAGCCGACAAACTTGCCGGCCCGATCGAGCGCCAGCTCGGCCTCTGCGACACAGTCGCGGCCGTGCTCGTCGGCGAGCAGAGCCTCGCTGCGCTCGCACTGCCACTTGACGGGGCGGCCGAGCTTGCGCGCGGCATAGAGCACCAACCGATGCTCGGCGTACTGCCAGCCCTTGGTGCCGAAGCCGCCGCCGACGTCGCCGGCGATCACGCGGATGCGGTGCTCGGGAATTTTGAAAACGCCGGCGAGCATGCCGCGCACGCGATGCGGATATTGTACGTCGGCATGAAGCGTGAAGCGCCCGTCACGCGCGTCAAATACACCGAGGGCGCCGCGCGGCTCCATGAACTGCGCATGAACGCGTGAGATCACGTAGCGCCGCTTGACGCGATGTGCGGCGCCGGCAAATGCGGCGTCGGTGGCCGCGCGATTGCCGATTTCCCAGCCATGCGAGACATTGTCGGGATTCTCGTCCCAGACGCGCGGTGCGCCCGGCTTCAACGCATCGTCCACGCCGATCACCGCGGGCAACGGCGCGTAGTCGATCTCGATGAGTTCGGCGGCGTCTTTCGACTGGTTCAGCGTCTCGGCGACGACAAAGGCGACCGGATCGCCGACATAGCGTACACGCTCGCGTGCCAGACCGGGATGTGGCCGCGCGAAGAGCGGCGCGCCGTCTGGTCGCTTGCGCTGGAGTTGCACTTTCGGCGTGCCCAGGCCGTCGGCGGCGAGATCATCGCCGGTGAAGACGCCGAGCACCCCCGGCGCCGCTTTGGCGGCGGCGATGTCGACGCGGCTGAAGCGCGCGTGCGCATGGGGCGAGCGCAGCACGTAGCCATGGGCTTGGCCCGGCAGCGCCACGTCGTTGATATAGCGGCCGCCGCCTTTGAGCAGTCGCGGATCCTCGAAGCGCGGCAGCGACTGTCCGATACCGAATTCGCCCATGCGTCACATGCAATCACTAGCCGACGGCATGCGCGGTCGCACCGCCGATCGTGAGTGGCTTCGCGTCGATAAGGACGAATGCGACCACACAGGGAACGGTGCCGCGATTGATCCAGTTGTGGATGGTACCGCGTTGCACCACGACGTCGCCCGCCTTCAGATGCACAACCTCGCCATCGAGCTCCATCTCGAGCTCGCCCGAGAGCACGACGGCATAGTCGATCGTTTCGGTGCGATGGTTGCGCGGCGCAACACCCGGTGCGTATTCGACGATGCGGAACACCGAGCCATTCTTCATGGCCGTGCCGGCGATCCGCTTCGCGCCGTCGCTGTCGTCGGCGTTGTCCGCCGGCAGCGATGGCGTCGACCAGATGTTCCA
>DATLUT010000008.1:0-2754 GCA_035532975.1 Allostellaceae bacterium | reverse complement strand
TCGGGGGAATAAGCCGCGCGATGGACCATATCGACGGCATCCATCGCTACCGATCGATTTGGATCTCCGACATTCATTTGGGCACGCGCGGCTGCAAGGCCGAGTTCCTGCTCGATTTCCTGCGGCATACCGATTCGGATTTCCTCTATCTCGTCGGCGACATCGTCGACGGCTGGCGCCTGCGTAAGAGTTGGTACTGGGTGCAAAGCCACAACGACGTAATCCAGAAGGTCCTGCGCAAGGCGCGCAAGGGCACCAAGGTCTTCTACATTCCCGGCAACCACGACGAGTGGCTGCGCAACTGGGTCGATCTGCAGCTCGGCGGTGTCGAGCTGGTGCAAGACGCGGTGCACGTCACCGCCGACGGACGGCGGCTCCTGGTGCTGCACGGCGACGATTTCGACGGCATCGTGCGTTATGCCAAATGGCTCGCGCTTCTCGGCGACGGCGCTTACGAGCTGTCGCTCAAGCTCAACCACTACTACAACGTCGTGCGCCGCCGCTTCGGCTACCCGTATTGGTCGCTCTCGGCCTATCTCAAAGGCAAGGTCAAGAACGCAGTCCAGTTCGTCAGCGATTACGCCGACGCGATCGTCGGCGAGGCGCGCCGGCGGCAGGTCGACGGCGTCGTCTGCGGCCATATCCATCAGGCCGAGATCCGCACGATCGAAGGCGTTCTCTATTGCAACGACGGCGACTGGGTCGAAAGTTGCACCGCCCTGGTCGAGCATTTCGATGGCCGGCTCGAAATCGTCCGCTGGGTCGAGCTCAACGCGCTCGATCCGCTGCGCTCCGTTGCGCGGGCGGAGAAGGCGTTCGAACCCGCCGCGTGAACATCCTCATCGCCAGCGACGCCTGGCCGCCCCAGGTCAACGGCGTGGTGCGCACCCTCAAATCGATGCTGCCCGAGCTCGGCACCATGGGCCACGCGGTAACGACGCTGACGCCCGACATGTTTTCGACCGTGCCGTGTCCGTTCTATCCCGAGATCCGTCTCGCGTTCGGCGCCGCGCGACCGGCCGCCACGATGATCGAACGGGCACGGCCCGACGCGATCCACATCGTCACCGAAGGCCCGCTCGGCTTTGCCGTGCGGCGTTGGTGCCTCGATAGCGCTTTCGGCTTCACCACTGCGTATCACACCCGCTTTCCCGAATACCTCGCGGCGCGCTGCGCCATCCCGTCGCGCGTCACCTATGGTGTCCTGCGGCGCTTCCATGCGCCGGCACGCGGCATCATGGTTGCGACGGAATCGATGCGCGTGGCGTTGTCGGCGAAGGGGTTTCGCAATCTGCGGCCGTGGAGCCGCGGTGTCGATCCGGCGAAATTCGACCCCAGTCATCGGCACGAGGATATCGGCTTCAAGCGGCCGATATTCCTTTCGGTCGGACGTGTCGCAATGGAGAAGAATCTGCCGGCGTTTCTCGATCTCGATCTGCCGGGCTCGAAGCTGGTCGTGGGCGAGGGGCCGCAGCTCGACCGGCTCAAGCGCAAATATCCGGACGTGCACTTTCTCGGCCGTATCGAGAACGGTGCGCTGGCCCGGCTTTATGCTTCGGCCGACGTTTTCGTCTTTCCCAGCCGCACCGACACATTCGGCCTGGTTCTTCTCGAAGCGCTCGCTTCCGGTTTGCCGGTCGCGGCATTTCCCGTGCCGGGGCCACTCGATGTCGTTGGCGGGACCAGCGTCGGCGTGCTCAACGAGGATTTGCGTTCGGCGGCGCTGGCGGCGCTCGACATTTCGCGCGCCGCGTGTCGCGATTATGCGCTTCGGTTCACGTGGGCGCAGTGCGCGCGGCAGTTCGTCGAGCAGCTCAGCGTCGTCAGCTGAGGTCGGTCACGGGCCGCAGCTGATCCGCGTGTACTGGCCGGTATGCGGGTCGTTGTAGGCGAGCGCGGCCGCCATCACCGTGCATATGCTGTGCAGGGTTCGGGCGGTGAAGGCCCGCGGCGCCGCCATGCTGCTTCTATGGAAGCGGACGTCCATGCGCGTCAGGTGGTCGCCGGGAACGGGCACGAATGGAATCGCCAGAATGAGCAAGACGAGTAATGAGATCGCCAGATCGCGTCCGGCGGACCATTTGATCTGCATGGGACCCTCCCGTGCATTCGCCAGGCGTCGCTGCCGGGCTCTACACCAATCATACAAATCCTATGCCATGGCGCAGCATGGCATCCCCGCACCCCCGTCGAAAGCGGCCTAGTAGCTGGGTTAATCGGCGTTTAGCCGGGGTTGGCGGGCGCGAAAGCCATAGCGTTGGCGCGGACCGCGGCGGTAGGATGGCTCAATTTCGCGCCGCGCTCGCCTCGTTTCCGTTCACAGCCTAGAATGGCTGCGCCCGAGTCGCGAGCCCGAACCGCCATCCCGAGTCGCCGCATGGATGAATTTTATCGCCTCAAGAGACTGCCCCCCTATGTCTTCGCCGAGGTCAATGCGCTAAAGGCGAAGGCGCGTGCCGAGGGCCGTGACGTCATCGATCTGGGCATGGGCAATCCCGACGGAGCCACGCCGGCGCACATCGTCCAGAAGCTGGTCGAATCCGTGCAGAATCAGCGCGCGCACGGCTATTCGGTATCGCGCGGCATCATGGGTTTACGCCGCGCTCAAGCCAAGTATTACGCACGGCGCTTCAACGTCGAGCTCGACCCCGATCGCGAAATCATCGTGACGCTCGGGTCGAAAGAAGGCCTCGCCAATCTGGCGCAAGCGATCACGGCGCCGGGCGACATCGTGCTGGTGCCGAATCCGTGCTA
>DATLUT010000007.1:0-5107 GCA_035532975.1 Allostellaceae bacterium | reverse complement strand
AGCGCGACTTCGGGAAGGATCTCGGGCGTCGGATTGGCAAGCGCCAGGATCAGCGGGTTGGGCGCCATGGTCTTGACCATCTCCGCGCTCAACACGTTGGGCGCCGACAACCCGAGGAAGATGTCCGCGCCGCCGATCACCTCGGCCAGCTTGCGCGCCTTCGTCTTCTTGGCGTAGCGCGACTTGCGCGGATCCATCTCTTCCTTGCGGCCCTCGTAGACGACGCCGTGAACGTCGGTGACGAACACGTTCTCGACCCGCAGCCCCATGTCGACGAGCAGGTCGAGGCAGGCGAGTGCCGCAGCGCCGGCGCCCGAAGCAACGAGCTTTACCTCGTCGATCCGCTTGCCAACGAGCCTCAGGCCGTTGCGCACGGCGGCGCCGACGATGATCGCCGTGCCATGCTGGTCATCGTGGAAGACGGGAATCTTGAGCCGCTTGCGGAGCCTCTCCTCGACGGTGAAGCACTCCGGCGCCTTGATGTCCTCGAGGTTGATGCCGCCGAAGGTCGGCTCGAGCGCCGCAATGACCTCGACCAGCTTGTCGGGATCGCGCTCGTTGATCTCGATGTCGAAGACGTCGATGCCGGCGAATTTCTTGAACAGCACCGCCTTCCCTTCCATCACCGGCTTGGCGGCGAGCGGGCCGATCGTGCCGAGACCCAGAACCGCGGTGCCGTTTGTGATGACGCCGACGAGGTTGGCGCGCGCCGTCAGGTTCGATGCTTCCTGCGGATCGGCGGCGATCGCCAGCGATGCGGCGGCAACGCCGGGCGAATAGGCCAGCGCCAGATCGTGCTGGGTCGAGAGCGGCTTGGTTGCAACGATGGCAATCTTGCCGGGCGTCGGATGGCGGTGATACTCAAGCGCTCCGTCGCGCATGTCGTCGGCCATCGTTACTCCTCAGGATGCCAGATGGACCTCGTTTCGGCGCCTGGGCCGATGTCAGTCCGTCGGCGGGAAGGGAATGGTGCGGTCGAGAAGACTCGAACTTCCAAGGGGTTTCCCCCACTAGCACCTCAAGCTAGCGCGTCTACCAATTCCGCCACGACCGCGATAGGATTCGGCAATTGTCGCCGATGGCGCGGCTGATTACCAAATCCCCATGAGCATAGCAAGCACGCCCCCCCAGACGGAAGCCATCGAATGGCGTACGGATGCGGCGCCAGTGGCCTATGACGAGGCCGTGCTGGCAATGGAGGCGCGCGTACGCGATATCCGCGCCGGGACGGCGCCCGAGCTGGTCTGGCTGCTGGAGCATCCGGCGCTCTACACCGCCGGCACCAGCGCCCGCCGCGCCGACCTCGTCGCGGCGCTCCTGCCAGTGCACTATACCGGCCGCGGCGGGCAATGGACCTATCACGGGCCGGGCCAGCGGGTTGCTTACGTCATGCTCGATCTCAACCGCCGCGGCGGCGACTTGCGCGTCTTCGTGCGCAATCTCGAAGAGTGGCTCATCCGCACCCTCGCCGCCTTCGGCGTGACCGGCGAGCGGCGCACTGGCCGCGTGGGCATCTGGATCGCGGACAAGGCGGGCACCGAGAGCAAGATCGCCGCAATCGGCGTGCGGGTGCGTCGGGGCGTCAGTTACCACGGCGTATCGCTCAACGTGGCGCCCGACCTCGCGCATTATAGCGGCATCGTGCCGTGTGGCGTGCGCGAGCACGGTGTCACGTCGCTTGCGGCGCTCGGCATCCATCCCGCAATGCGCGAGATCGACGACGCGCTCAAGGCCGGTTTCGCCGCAGTCTTTTCGTGAGCTATGATCCGGCATCGAGGGGGAGGCTCGGGCCAATGGATTGTACGCGTCGCGCGGTGATCGCCGCCCTCGGCACGGGCGCAGCGTTTTCCGCCAAGCCGGCGTTGGCGCAGCTTGGCACGGTGCTCAGCGCACCGGTGACCCTGATCGATCGCGCACTGGAGGACCGCAGCACAAGCGACATCGCCAAGGACAACGAGATCGTCATCAAGGTCAACGCCGTGATGGCCAAAGTCGAGAGCATCAAGGCATCGACCGAGATCTACGAACAGCGTCTCCTCGTGACCGGCCTATTCGACGACAAGCCGACTTACGACAAATTCGAAACCGGCGTCCGCGGCGTCTCCGGCGTGAAGCAACTCTATTGGCACGTCGTCTATATGAGCGACGCCGACCAGAAGGCGAACAAGAACGGCATCATCTCGTGGGCGCGAGCGCTGGAGATCAACTCCAAGGCCGAGGTCGCCCTGGCCGCGGCCAAGGACGTCCACCACCTCAATTATCGGCTGGCGACCGATACTTTTGCGACGCTCTATGTCCTTGGCCGTGCCCTGTCGGCTCACGAACGCGCACTGACCTTGGCGCATCTCAGAGCGATCGCCGGCGTGCGACGCGTGGTCGACTACATCGAAGTGCGGCCCAAGACGACATGAATCGCTGGGCGGGTCTGGTTCTGCCGATTGCGCTCCTTGCGGCGTCGCCCGCCACGGCGCAGCAGAAGCCGGTCACACGGACGCCGTCGGGGCGCGCGGAAATTCATCTGACCTTTGCGCCCGTCGTCAAAGAGGCGGCACCGGCCGTGGTCAACGTCTACTCCCGCCGGGTCGTGCAGACGCGCGCGCCGATCTTCAACGACGCGCTGATGCGGCGGTTCTTCGGCAACGCGTTTCCGTTGGCCGTGCCGCGCCAGCGGGTGCTGAACTCGCTCGGCTCCGGGGTCATCCTCGACCCCGCTGGATTGATCGTGACCAATGACCACGTGATCAAGGATGCCGAGGAGATCTCCGTGGTGCTGAGCGACCGTCGCGAATTTCCGGCCAAGGTGCTGCTCGCCGACGAGCATCTCGACCTCGCCGTGCTCAAGATCAGCGTCCCCGGTGAAAAGCTACCGGTGCTGCCGATCGGCGACAGCGACCGGCTCGAGGTCGGCGACCTGGTCCTGGCGATCGGCAATCCGTTCGGCGTCGGTCAAACCGTGACCAGCGGGATCGTCTCCGGCCTGGCGCGCACCGGTACCGGGATCAACGAATTCGGCTCCTTCATCCAGACCGACGCAGCAATCAATCCTGGCAATTCGGGCGGTGCGCTGGTCGACATGGATGGCGAACTGGTGGGTGTCAACACCGCGATCTTCTCGGCGTCGGGCGGGTCAATCGGCATCGGCTTCGCGATACCGACCGGCCTCGTTCGATCGGTGCTTTATTCCGTGCGGCATGGAGAGCGCGTCGTGCAACAGCCGTGGCTTGGCGCCGACGGCAAAGGCGTCGGCACCGACGAGGCGACAAAGCTCGGCCTGCCACGGCCGGGCGGCGTGCTGGTCGACGACGTCACCGCCGGCAGCCCGGCGGCAAAGGCGAACATCGGCAAGGGCGACGTGATTCTTGCCGTCGACGGCCACGACGTCGAGGACGCGGAAGCCTTGCGCTTTCGACTGGCGACGCACCATGTCGAAAGCACGGCGCAGTTCACGCTCTGGCACGATGGTCGGATGCGCACCGTCGCGGCGACGCTGATCGCGCCGCCCGAGCAACCGCCGCGCGACATCACCCTCTTGACCGGCCGCCATCCGCTCGCAGGCGCCGCGGTCGGCAACCTCAATCCGGCTTTTGCCGACGAGCTCAATCTGCCGCAAACCCGGCGCGGCGTCGTGATTGCGTCCGTCAACCCGGGCAGCACGGCCGCGCAACTCGGCCTGCGACGGGGCGACATCGTGGCCAGCCTCGACCATCACGAAATCACGAGCGTCGCACAGCTGCGCGACATGCTCGCCAGCGTCGGGCCGCCGTGGGCTTTGGTCATCGCCCGCGGCGACAAGACCTTCTCCCTCGTCGTGCGATGAGCCTGTTCGAGCAGCAGGCTCCGCGCCCGCTCGCCGATCGCCTCCGGCCCCGAACGCTTGCCGAAGTCGTTGGCCAGGATCACCTGCTCGCAGCCGACGCGCCGATCGGCCGCATGGTGGCAGCACGGCGGCTCGCCTCGATGGTCCTGTGGGGCCCGCCGGGCTGCGGCAAGACGACGATCGCGCGCGTCCTGGCCGAGGCGACCGATATGCATTTCGAGCCGCTATCGGCGGTGTTCTCGGGCGTCGCCGATTTGCGCAAGGTGTTCGATGCCGCCAAGCAGCGCCGCGTCGCCGGCCAGGGCACGCTGCTCTTCGTCGACGAGATCCACCGCTTCAATCGGGCCCAACAGGACGGATTCTTGCCCTATGTCGAAACCGGGACCGTCACGCTGATCGGCGCGACGACCGAAAATCCGTCATTCGAGCTGAACGGCGCGCTGTTGTCGCGCTGCCAGGTTTTCGTGCTGCGGCGCCTGGACGACGACGCGCTCGAGACCCTGCTCGGTCGCGCCGAAACGGCGCTCGGCCGCAAGCTGCCGGTCGACGACGGCGCGCGCCAGGCGCTCAAGGCGATGGCGGATGGCGACGGCCGGTATGTCCTCAACGTCGCCGAGGAGCTCGCTGCCCTGCCCACCGGAACGACACTCGATACCGAAGGCCTCATGGCGGCGGTGCAGCGCCGCGCGCCGCTCTACGACAAGGCTCAGGAAGGCCACTACAACCTGATCAGCGCGCTGCATAAATCGGTGCGCGGCTCGGACGTCGACGCCGCACTTTATTGGCTCGCGCGCATGCTGGTCGGCGGCGAGCACCCGATCTACATCGCGCGGCGGCTCGTGCGTATGGCGGTCGAGGACATCGGTATGGCTGAGCCCAACGCGCTGTCGCAGACGATCGCCGCCTGGGAGGCCTACGACCGGCTTGGCTCGCCCGAAGGCGATCTGGCCCTGGCGCAGGCGGTGATCTTCCTTGCCACCGCACCCAAATCCAACGCCGCCTACGTCGCATTCGGCAACGCGACCCGCGCCGCGCAGGAGACCGGATCGCTGATGCCGCCGATGCATGCGGTCAACGCGCCAACCCGCCTGATGCGCGAGCTCGGTTACAGCGGCGGCTATGTCTATGACCCCGATGCGCCGGAGGGCTTTTCCGGCCTCGACTATTTTCCCGATGCAATGGGGCGACGAAGC
The DNA here is from genome assembly GCA_035532975.1 of Allostellaceae bacterium. GTDB lineage: Bacteria > Pseudomonadota > Alphaproteobacteria > ATCC43930 > CGMCC-115725 > REEB95. The sequence goes on along the minus strand of DATLUT010000007.1, from coordinate 97 downwards.
TTCTATCAGCCGATCGAGACCGGCTTCGAACGCGAAATCCGCAAGCGGCTCGACTATTGGCAGAAACTGCGCGCCGAGCGTACCGCCGCACCGGCTC
>DATLUT010000006.1:0-3120 GCA_035532975.1 Allostellaceae bacterium | reverse complement strand
CGCAGCACCGCGCGAATTTCGCCCTGCTCGTCGCGCGTCATGCCGGCCATCACCTCGTCGAGCAGGATTACTGTCGGATCGAGCGCAAGGGCGCGTGCCATTTCCAGACGCCGCTGCTGGCCGGGGCTCAGCTTGCTCGGCGGCTCGAGCCACAAGGCGTCGAGCTTCACGGTATGCAGCGCCCACGCCGCCTGCTCGACAGCGTCGCCGCCGCGCTTGCCGTAGCGCGCGGCCAGCAGCGTGTTCTCCCATACCGTCATCGATTCCATCAGCCGCGGAATCTGGAAGGTGCGCGCGATTCCCTGGCGGGCGCGTTGATAAGACGGAATGTCCGAGACCGACTTGCCCCGATAGAAAACGCCGCCCTCGCTCGGCTTGACGAAGCCGGTGATGGCGTTGAACAGCGTGGTCTTGCCGGCACCGTTGGCGCCGATGATGCTGACCATCTCGCCGCGGCGCACCGATAGTGAGATGCCGTTGAGCGCGACGAGCCCCCCGAACCGCACCGTCAGGTCGCGCACCTCGATGATCGTTTCGTCGCCCGGCGGCGCCGGCTGTGGCGGGCGGGACACGCTCGGCAGTGTCGTCGGCGCCAGCACCGGGCGGCGTCGCAGCCATCCAAAGCGGTTGGCGATTCCGACAATGCCGCCGGGGAAGGCGAGGACGACGGCGATGACCAGAACGCCGTAGAGGGCGAGTTGCAAGTCGGGCAGGTAGGCCCAGAATTGTTCGCCGACGATGACTAGCACCAGCGTGCCCAGGGCCGGTCCCCACAGCGTACCAATGCCGCCGAACAGCGCGAACACGATAACCTGCAGATCGAGGGTCGGATCGAAGGCACTGGGCGGATCGATGAAGCTGCGGTTCCAGGCGACCAGGCCGCCGACCGCTGCCGGTGCGAGCGCGCTCATGATGAAGGCCGCCGTCTTGATCCGTGCGGTGGGCACACCGATCGCCGACGCCGCGGTCTCTTCGTCGCGCACGCCGGTTACCGACAGGCCCCAGCCGGAATGCAGCACGAAGTAATTCAGCGCGAAGGCGCCGGCCACGGCGACCCACATCGCCAGATAGACGGCAACGGGCGTGAGCTGTGCCGGCAACGTCAAGCCGCCGGCGGCGCCGATGTAATTCCAGTCCGACGCCACCACGACGAGAATGCGCGCCAAGCCGAGCATACCGAGCGCGAACATGATGCCACGCAGCCGCAGCATGACCGTGCCGAGCAGCGCGGCGACCACGCCACTGAATGCGGCGGCGATGAGCGCCGCCAAGTACCAGGGCACGCCGGTCCGCAGCACCAGCACCGACGTGGCGTAGGCGCCGATGCCGAAGAACGAGACCTGGCCGAACGAGAGATATCCCGTGCAGCCGCTGATGATGTTCCAGCCGTAGGCGAGCGCCGCGAAGGTGAGGATATCGGTGGCGAGCTGGAGGACGTAGGCGCTGGTGAACAGCGGCACGGCGCCGGCGCCGGCGATCACTGCCACTAGGATCGCCACGGCGAGCGGTCGCGGGCCGCGGGCAGCAGTCGCCGGCGTTGTCGGCGGTGCCGACAGGCGCCGCTCGAGCCATTGGCCCACTTGTCGCGCGTCAAAATTCACTGTGCTACCGCGTGGCGTGGCCAATGCCCTGCGGCCGCACCACCATGAACGTGATAAGCAGCAGGTACGGCACGACGACCTCGGCGTCGCCGCCGAGGTAATAGCCGACTCCCGACTGGACGAGGCCTAAGAGCAGCGCGGCCATGACCGCGCCGCGGTAGTCGCCCAGACCACCGAGGGCCACGATGACGAACGACAGGATGGTCAGCGTGTCTGCCGTCGGCGCCGAGAGCGGTAGGATCAGGATCAGCAGGATGCCGGCGGTCGCGGCCAGCGCCGTGCCGAGCGCGAAGGCGATGGCGCGCATGCGCCGTACGTCGATGCCGCAAGTCACCGCGCCCACTGGGTTCTGCGACGTCGCCAGCAGCGCCTGTCCCGACGCCGTGTAACGCAGCCAGATATAGAGGCCACCCGAGATCAGCGCGCCGAGGGCGCCCGCCGCGACGAGCGCCTCGTTGAACGCCAAGCCGGCCACTGACCATGTTGTCTGTAAGTCGGGAAGCGAGACGTATTGGGACCCGAAGAAATTGAGGGCCGTTTCGACCAGAACATAGGAGAGCCCAAACGTGACCATCAAAGTGAGCAGTTCGCGGCTGCGGCCGAGTTTGGCGAGCGGCTCGAGCAGCAGACGCTGCAGGATTCCGCCGACCACGAGCATAACGATGAACACGGGCGGTATCAGCAGCAGCGGACTCTGATGGGTTTCTGTCGCAAACCAATATGTAAAGAGGCCGGCAAGCGTGATGATTGCGCCATGGGCAATATTGACGATGCCCATGACGCCGAAAATGAGATTGAGCCCCTGGGCGAGAAGAATATATGTCCCGCCCAGGAGCACCCCATTGATCACCAACTGCAGTACGATCACCGAGCCGCCCCGCCCCCTATCGCGGCCGCTCGATTACTGACCGGTGTACGGCGCTTCGGGTTTGCCCTGTGCCACCGCCGTCGGCCAGACCAGGACGCGCTTGTCACCCTGAATCTGGAACATGTACTGGCCGAACTTGAGCGAAAGACCGGTCGGGCTGCTTTTGAAGGTGCCCTCCACGGTCTCGACCTCATGGGTCGCTAGCCAATCGCGCAGTTTCGTCTGGTCAAGCGACTTCGTCGCTTTGACCGCGGCGCCCAGCACCTGGACCGCGGCATAGGTTCCCGCGGCGTGATAGTCCGGCTCCTCGTTGAACATTTTCTTGTAGCTGGCGATGAAGGCGGCGTTGCCGTGCGTCTTCAAGCTCGGCCACCAGCTCGTGTTGGAGATGATACGATTGGCGATCGGTCCGATGGCGCTGTTGAACTGTTTCTCAGCCGGCCCGATCGTTTCCGCAAAAAAGCGCGGCGCGTAGCCGATGCGGTGAAGCGCCTGCGCCAGCCCAACCGCGTCCGGATAGTACGAGCACACGACAACGGCATCCGGATTGGCGCTCTTGATCGCCAGGGCGATCGACGAGAAATCCGGCGGCGGCATGGCATAGGTCGTGCTGTAGACGACGTCCATGCCGAGCGCCTTGGCTTGGTCGAG
>DATLUT010000005.1:0-3461 GCA_035532975.1 Allostellaceae bacterium | reverse complement strand
GACCTGCGTGTTCCTCGACATGGTTCCGCTCAACAAACCCGAAGTGATGATTGCGCAAGCGCAGAACAAGTTCGATGCGCAAGGCCAGCTCAGCGACGAGGCGACGCGCAAATTCATCCAGGAGCTGATGGCGGCGCTGGCCGCGTGGGTCAAGCGCTTGAAAGTCCAAGCGTAATTCGACAGCAAGCGCCGGAGTGCCAACTGCCGTCCGCGATGCCAAATATCAATTGCACCGCGGATCGGACCGCGACGCAATCGATGGAGCGGATCATGGCCTTGGCAGTAGCTAAGACTCGGAAAGGAACGGAGCCGTTCGCGACGGAAGCCGAGCGTTGGGAAGCGGTGAAGCGACGCGATCCGGCTGCCGATGGTCACTTCTATTACTCGGTACGGACGACCGGCGTTTATTGCCGTCCCAACTGCGCGGCGCGCCCGGCACGGCGCGAGAACGTCGCGTTTCACGACAGCCGGATGGCGGCCGAAGCCGCCGGCTTCCGGCCGTGCAAACGGTGCCGACCCGATGCGCCCTCGCTTGCTGCCCGTCGTGCCGCCGTCGTGGCCGAGGCCTGCTGGGCGATCGAGGCGGCGGAAGCGCCGCCGGATTTGGGCGCGCTGGCCCACGCAGCGGGCATGAGCCGCTTCCACTTCCATCGTGTGTTCAAGGCAATGACCGGCGTAACGCCGCGGGGCTACGCGGCCGCCTGCCGCGCGCGGCGGCTGCACGACGAATTGCCGCGCGCCGGCAGTGTGACGGATGCGATCTACGGCGCCGGGTTCGGGTCGAGCGGCCGATTCTATGCCGTTTCGGACGCGCTGCTTGGCATGCGGCCAAAGGAGTTCCGCGCCGGCGGTGTCGGTGCCGCGATCCGCTTCGCGGTCGGCCAATGCTCGCTGGGCGCGATCCTCGTCGCGACAACTGACAAGGGCGTCTGCGCGATCATGCTGGGCGATGATCCCGAGCGCCTGGTGCGTGCGTTGCACGATCGGTTCCCGAAGGCGCAGCTCGTCGGTGGCGAACCGGCATTCGAGCAGATGGTGGCTGGCGTCGTCGGCCTCGTCGAAGGGCGCGGCGCGGCGATCGAGTTGCCGTTCGATTTGCGCGGTACGGCGTTCCAGCAGCGTGTCTGGCAGGCGCTGCGCGCGATCCCGCCCGGCGCCACGGCGACCTATACCGAGATCGCCAAGCGTATCGGCCACCCCCGCGCAGTGCGCGCCGTCGCGCAGGCGTGTGCCGCGAATCCAGTCGCTGTCGCGATCCCCTGCCACCGCGTCGTACGGCGAGACGGCGGGCTCGGCGGCTATCGCTCGGGCATAGAGCGCAAGCAGGCGCTGCTCGCCCGTGAAGCCAAATCGCGCGACGCGACGGGCTAGGCCGGCGCTGGAACCAACGTTGCCGCGAGTTCGAGCGTCGCGCGAACGATCTCCGCGTCTTCCGCCAGCGGCGTGAGTTCGAAGCCGAGATCGCGGCACAAATCGAGCATCAACCGGTTCTCGCGCAGCACGTCGCCGCGCAGCGAACGAATGCCGCGGCCGCGGGCATAGGCGATGAGTCGCGTCATCATGAAATGGCCGAGGCCGTGGCCTTTGCGATCCGAGCGCACGACGACCGCGAATTCAGCCTGCTCGTTATCGGGACCCGCCGCCAGCCGAACCACGCTGACGATTTCCGGCGTCGCACCTTCGTCGGCGTCGTCACAAAGCAGCAGCGCCATCTCGCGGTCGTAATCGAGCTGGGTCAAACGCGCGAGCAGCACGGGGCTGAGCTCGGTGAGCGGGGCGAAAAACCGCATGCGGATGTCCTCGGGCTCGAGATGCCGAAAAAGGGCGACGATCGACGCCGCATCCTCGGGCCGGATCGGCCGCAATTGGTAGGCGTGGCCGCCGGGCAGAACCACACGCTCGACGAGGGCACTGGGATAGGGGCGGATGGCCAGCCGCGCCGTCGGATCACCGCTCGCGGTTTTGACTCCGATGCGGGCGTCGAGCGCGATGACACCGTGGGCGTCGGCAAGTAGGGGATTGATATCGAGCTCCGCGACCTCGGCGAAGTCGACGATCAGCTGCGACAGTTTGACGAGGGTCGCGGCGATTGCATCCAGCGCCGCCGCCGGCTGGTTGCGGTACCCCTGCAGCAGGCGATAGATGCGGGTTCGCGTCATCAAGGCTCGCGCCAAAGCGAAGTTGAGCGGCGCCAGCGCCAGGGCCTTGTCGTCGATGATCTCCGCGGCCGTGCCGCCATGTCCGAAGAGAATGACCGGACCGAATTGCGCGTCGTCGGTCATGCCCAGGATGAGCTCGTAGGCATCGCGCCGCGTTACCATCGGCTCGACCGTGAATCCATCGATGTGCGCGTGGGGCAGCGTCTGCCGGATGCGAGCGAGCATCAATCCCGCTTCAGCGCTCGCAGCCGCCGGCGTTTGCAGGTCGAGCGCGACGCCGCCGACATCGCTCTTATGGGTGATGTCGGGCGACAGGATCTTGACCGCGCAGGCCGTGCCAAGGGCGCGCGCGATCGCGCCGACCTCATCCGGGGTTTTTGCCGTTCGCGTGACCGCGACCGGAATTCCGTAATCTTGGAGCACTTCCTTGCTTTCGGCCGCGCTCAGCCATTTCCGCTGCTCCGTCAGCGCTCGATCGATGAGCTTGCGTACCCGTTCGCGTTCGGGTGTGAACGTATCGGATGTCGCGGCCGGAACCTGACGCAATAATTCCTGGTTGCGGCGATAGCGGACGAGATGCATGAAGCCGCGCACAGCCTCGCTCGGTGTTGCATAGGTCGGAATGCGGGCCGCCGCAAACACGCGGCGCGCATCGTCGGCGGTGCTCTCGCCGACCCAACTGGTCAGCAGGGTGCGTGGCTTGGTTTGGCCTGCTTCGGCGAGCACGCGAGCCGCCTCGACCGGCGACGCCAACGCCGTTGGTGCATTGAGCACGAGCAGCGCATCCGCATTGCTGTCGCGCCGTGCAATTGCGACCGCGTCGCGATACCGCTGCGGTGACGCATCGCCGATGATATCGATCGGATTGCCGTGCGACCAGGTGTGCGGCAGGACGCGATCGAGCGCCGCAATCGTTTCCGGCTTGAGCTCCGCCAGTTTTCCGCCTGCCTCGATCAGGCTGTCGGTCGCCATCACAGCGAGACCGCCGCCGTTCGACAAGACGGCTAGCCGGTCGCCGCTCACCGGATCGCACAGTGCTAGGGTTTCCGCGGCGTCGAACAGCTCGTCGAGCTCGTAGACGCGCAGCATGCCGGCGCGGCGGAACGCGGCGTCATACACCGCGTCGGCGCCGGCGAGCGCTCCGGTGTGCGAGCGCGCGGCGCGCGCGCCTTCGCTGCGCCGTCCGGCTTTCACGACGATGACGGGTTTCGTTCGCGCCGCCACGCGCGCAGCCGACATGAATTTTCGCGGCGCGGTCACACCTTCGATGTAGAGCAGGATCGCGCGCGTCTCGGTGTCGCC
>DATLUT010000004.1:0-5062 GCA_035532975.1 Allostellaceae bacterium | reverse complement strand
CGCTGAGGCCGGCGAGCACGAGGTTCTCCTCGACCGTCAGGCCGCCGATGATGCGCCGCTCCTCGGGCACGAGCTGCAAGCCGAGCCGCGCGATCTTGTAGGGCTGCAGGCCCTGGATCGGCACGCCGTTGAAACGAATGGCGCCCGATTTTGGCGCCATCACGCCCATCATGGTCTTCAAGGTCGTGGTCTTGCCCGCGCCGTTGCGGCCCAGAAGCGCCACCACCTCGTGCGGCTCGACGCACATCGACACGTCGAAGAGCGCGTGCGCTTCGCCGTAGTAGGTGTTGATCGCGTCGACCTCAAGCAGGCTCATGGGCCGCCTGGCTTCCGAGATAGGCCGCGCGCACGTCGGGATTCGCCTGAATCGCCTCAGGCGTTCCCTCGGCGATCTTGCGGCCGTTGAACAGCACGGTGATGCGGTCGGCGAGACCGAACACGACGTCCATGTCGTGCTCGACGATGACGATCGTCATGCCGGCGCCGATGCGGCGCAGGAGACGCACCGTGTCGGCGCGCTCGGCCGGGCTCATGCCCGCCGTCGGCTCGTCGAGCAGCAGCACCTGCGGCTGCGTGGCAAGCGCCAGGCCGATCTCGAGCCGCCGCTTCTCGCCGTAAGCGAGCGCAGCGACCGGCGTATTGAGCCGGTCCGTGAGCTGCACGGCAGCCGCCGCCTCTTCGATGCGCGCGTTCACGGCTGCGTCGCGGATCACCGCCTTCAGCAGCGAGGGGTGAAACTTGCCGTAGGTGCGCGCGATGGCCGGAATGCGGAGATTGTCGCGCACCGTCAGGCTCGAAAAAATCTGATTGATTTGGAAGCTCTTGGCGATGCCGCGCTGGCAAACACGCGTCGCACCCAGGCCGGTGATGTTGTCGCCCTTGAACTCGATCGTGCCCGAGCTCGGCAGAATGACGTTCGCCAGCATGTTGAAGAAGGTGGATTTGCCGGCGCCGTTCGGACCGATCACGGCGCGCACCTCGCCCTCGCGCAACTCGAACGAGACGTCGTCGACCGCGGTCAGGCCGCCGTAGCGCTTGCTGAGGTTGCGCGTCGCTAGCACGACCGGGCCGGTGAGCAGCGGCCGCACGATCGGCGCTCGCGGCTCGAGCGCCGCCGGCGCCGGCTCGAAATCTGCCGTTGGAGCGGCGGCTGCCGGCGGCGGCGGCAATGCGGTCGCGCGCTGCCACGCCAGCACGACGCCGCCGCATACGCCGCGCCGGAACGTCGTCACCAGCACCACGAAGATGACGCCGAGGATCATCTTCCACAGCGCACCAATGCCCGCGATGTTCTGCAGCACGGTGTAGAGGTCGAGCCAGACCGCCGCGCCGACGAGCGGCCCGACCAGCGTGCCGGCGCCGCCGATGACCGTCTGCACGACGAGCTGCCCCGAAGTCTCGAGATAGAATGCGTCGGGCGGCATATAGCCCTGCAGCAGGCCCAGGAGTCCGCCCGCCAGGCCGCCATAGGCGGCGGCGATGACGAACACCGTGAGCTTGTATTTCGGCACGTCGTGGCCGACCGCCGCGGCGCGCTCGCCGTTGTCGCGGATTGCGCGCAGCACCGCGCCGAACGGTGACCCGGTCACGCGCAGCGCGAACCAGAAGCCGACGAAGAACAGGATGGCCAGCAGCCAATAGACGCCGAGCGGCGAGTTGGCGTCGACGCCGAAGCCGATATGCGGCGCCGGCACGCCGGCGAGGCCGTTCTCGCCGCCGGTCCAGCGCGCCAGCGGCGAGATATCGAGAAAGTAGAACATCTCGCCGAACGCGAGCGTCAGCATGGCGAAATAGATGCCGGCACGCCGCAGCGAAAGGTATCCGACGATCGCGCCGAATATGGCGGCCGCAACCGTGCCGCCGAGCAATGCCAACAGCGCGTTGTTCGTCACCGGCGCGGTGAGCAGATACGACGCAACGAACCCGCCGGCGCCGAAGAAGGCCGCCTGGCCGAACGACAGCAAGCCGGTGAAGCCGAAGAGCAGGTCGAAGCCGAGTCCGAACAGGCCCCAGTCGAGGATGCGGTTGGCGGTGTCGAGCGAGCCGCCGAGATAGGGAATCGCATACGGGAAGGCGACGAGGAACGCCGCCATGGCGAGTTCAGGAAAAAACGCCATGCGGCGTGCCCGCATGCGCGACGGGGCTGCACTCATTGCCGACCCTGGACCCCGAACAAGCCCTGCGGCCGCACAATCAACACCAGCGCCATCGCCGCAAACAGCGCGACGTCGGAATAGGCGGGCTCAATCATCGCCGCGAGGCTCAGGATCTCGCCGGCGATGAGGCCGCCGACCAAGGCGCCCCAGAACGAGCCGACGCCACCGATGACGATGACGACGAAGGATTGCACGAGAACGTCGCTACCCATGTCGGGCGTCACAGTGACGATCGGCGCATTGATGACGCCGGCAAAGCCCGCCGCCATCGCGCCCAACCCGAACACGGTCAGGAACGTGCGCGTGACGTTGATGCCGAGGATGTTGACCATGAGCTGGTCCTCGATCCCGGCACGCACGATCAGGCCGATGCGCGTGCGATAGAGGACGAGATACAGCGATACCAGGGCGGCGGCGACGATCACCAAAACGTCGATGCGATAGGTCGGATAGAGCGTGACGTGCAGATTGACGATCCCGGAGGCCCAGGACGGCGCCGGCAGATTCCGATTAAGGCCGCCGAAAATCGCACGCAGCCCTTCCACCAGCACGATGCCGATCCCGAACGTGACCAGAATCTGATCTTCTTTGGGTCTCTGGTAATAGAGCCGGATCAAGCCGCGTTCGATGATGATGCCGACGATCAGCAGGACTATGGCGCCTGCCGCCAATGCGGCGACGAACGAGCCGGTGTACTCATAGGCGACGAAGCCGGCGTAAGCGCCGAGCGCGTAGAGCGCGCCATGGGCGAAATTGACCACGCCCAGCGCGCCGAAGATGATCGTCAACCCCATGGCGACGATCACCAGCAGCGCGCCGAGCGTGAGCCCGTTGAAAACCTGCGAGAAGAACAGCGGCCAACTAATCAGGGTCGCACTCCCCTCGCGCTGTCACGGGCCGGATGACAGGCTTTAGGCGCTGGTCGGCATCTTGCAGCCGAGGAAGTCCGCCGGCATGACCTCGGGTCCCGGCGTCAAGCCGACGATCTTGAAGAAATCGTCCTCGTTGCGCATCTCGGCTTTCGTCTTGCCGACGACGACCGGCACCGCCCGCACCTGCTGGTGGTCCTCTTTGCGGTACCAGACCTCGCCCAGCGGCATCTGCAGCTTATGGCCGGCCTCGAGCTCTTTGATCACCTTGATCGGATTGAAGCTCTTGGCGCGGGTGACCGCGTCCGCCCAGACCATCATCTGGGTGTAGGCGATGTGCGCGGGCCAGCTCGGCCGGTAATTGAACTTGGCGCGGAAGGTGTCGACGAAGACCTTGGCCATCGCATTGGTTTCGGACAGCGTCCACCAGAAATCCATGGTGCCGTAGACACCAGCCATGATCTCGGGGCCGAGCTCCTTGCCCTGGAAGGCGGAGATGTTCGGCACCACCATCTTCATCTTGTCGAGAATGCCGAACTGCTTCGCCTGCTTGCACGACGCGACGGCGTCGGCGCCGAAAGCGACGTTGACGAATACGTCGGCACCGCTGTTGGCGATATTGAGCAGGTAGGAGCTGTAGTCTTTGGTGCCGAGCGGACAGACTTGCGAGCCGAGCGATTTCCAGCCGAGCTCTTTCTCGGTGAACTCGCCGGTCGATTTCTCGACCGAGTGGCCGTAGGCGTAGTCCGGCACCAGATAGATCGACTTCTTGTTCTTGCCGATCTCCTTGCCGAGAACGGGCGCCAGCGCCTTAGCCGCCATATAGGCCGACGGCTGGGAGCGGAAGGCGTACTTCTGGCAGTCGACGCCGGTCGTTTCGTTGGCGCCGCTGCAGCCGACCATGTTGAGCACCTTGTAGCGCTGCGCCAGCTTCTCGATCGCGATCGCCACCGCGCTGTTGAGCGAGCCGGCGACCATGATCGCCTTGTCCTGCGTGATGTAGGTGGTCTGCGCCTGGATTGCCGGATTGGGCTGGGTCTGGGTATCGGCATTCTTGTAGACGATCTTCTTGCCGAGAACGCCTTTCTTGCCCTTGAGCGTCGGCATGTGCTCGACGAGGCCTTTGCCTTCGTTGAGGTGCTCGATCGCCAGCTGGTAACCCTTGAGATGATCGATGCCGTCCGCCGAATACGGACCGGTCAGCGGCGTCGTGACGCCGACGAACGCGGTCTTGCCAGCTACGCCGGCGGGCCAGTTGCCGACGGCCTCTTCGGCGGCGAAGCTGCGCGGCACGTGAATGAGCGGCAGCGTGCCGGCGGCGGCGGCCGCCCCCTGCAGGACGCGACGGCGTGAAACGGAATTCTTCTTGCGTTGGGCCACGATGCGCTCTCCCTCGATGCGTTTTGCTTGTGATTGCGGGCCGACCCTGCGCCGGTCGGTTGGCGCATGTCAGCCGACTATTTAGCCGCAGGTATCCGCGAAAGCAATCTTCTCGCGGGTCCGGACCACGCATAAAACTCTGAACAGGCGGCGAAATGCCGCGTTTCTGCCCGTCGCCGCATGGCACGCGCTCGGCTTAATTTCCGTTCAGGTTCGCGGCTTGCTGCCAACAAGCTGCGCGCGCAGCGCCTTCATCTCCTCGAAGCGGCTGGTGACGTCGCGCAGGATCGCGGCGATGCCGATCATCCGGCCCCCGCCGTCGCGAAACGGCAGGACCGTGAACTCGACCGAGATGCGCGCGCCATCCTTGTGCCGCGCCGGCACCGCGAGCAGATCACCCGCGCCGTAGCGCGTCCGGCCGGTGCGCATGGTCGCACGATACCCATCCCAGTGCCGCTGCCGCAAACTCTCCGGGATGATGATGTCGAGCGACTGCTCGATCGCCTCGTCGGTGGTGAAGCCGAAGACGCGCGCCGCCGCGGCGTTCCAGAACCGGATGATGCCATCGGCGTCGGCGTAGATGATGGCATCCGCAGCGTCGCGTACGAGAGCGCGGCAGAAACGGTCTGGATCGAAGCTGCCGCCCGACACGCGGCC
>DATLUT010000003.1:0-6410 GCA_035532975.1 Allostellaceae bacterium | reverse complement strand
GTCGTCGGCCGCCGCCTGCTGGACGAGCACGATGCTCGTTGCCAGCAGCAGGCAAACGATCTTGAGAACAAATTTCACGCGCAAATATCCGGCTCCGCATCCCTCGTAAACGCCGTCGTCGCCACCGTCAACAATCGATTCGGACCGGCTGCGATGGGTGACAGCGGCGTATGCGTCATCGGCGGCGTGGCGATGCAGCTCGGGAATCTCAGGTGGTGCCACAGCGCAACATAGGGCGACAATAGTTGACAGCCAGCAGCTGTACGCTTAAATAGAGATTGAACGTAAATAACGTACGACTGGTCGAAGATCGTGTCTGGAGGCTAACGGCTTGAACCCACTAGATATTGCGTCTCTCGCGCGGGAGCATGCCGGCACGAAAAATAGATTCTGCCGAACAAAGCCAATTCTCGGAGCGCCGGCCGAGAAAATTAAAATCTGCGAAACGAACCCAATTTTTGGCTCGGCGCTGCGATCCAACCAACGCGCCGCTCACGATCTACCATGACGCTCAAAGTTTCCATGCGCGGACGCGTTCCGCCCTTCATCGTCATGGACGTGCTGCGGGATGCCAACGCGCGTGCAGCCGCCGGCAAGGACGTGCTGCATCTCGAAGTGGGACAGCCCTCGACGCCGGCGCCCAAAGGCGTGATTGAAGCCGCGCGTGCCGCGCTCGACCGCGATGTACTCGGCTATACCGACGCGCTCGGCTTGCCAGCGTTGCGTCAGGCGATCGCGACCCATTACCGCAGCCGCTATGACGTCGCGCTCGATCCGGCGCAGGTCGTCGTCACCACCGGCTCGTCAGCCGGCTTTATCCTCGCCTGCCTCGCCGCCTTCGAGCCGGGCGACAAGGTGGCAATCGGCGCACCCGGCTATCCGGCCTATCGCAATATCCTGACCGCACTCGATCTGGTGCCAGTCGAGCTGACCACGGGAGCCGACGAGCGCTACCAGGTGACGCTCGAGGGTTTGCGGACGCAAGGCCACGGAGTTGATGGGCTGATCATCGCCAGCCCGGCCAATCCGACGGGTACGATGATTCCACCCGTGGAACTTGGCGCCATCGCGTGCCATTGCCGCGACGCTGGAATTCGCCTCGTCTCGGACGAGATCTATCACGGCATCACCTACGACGAGCCCGCTGCGACCGCGCTTGCATTCGATTCCCAGGCCGTCGTCGTCAACAGCTTCTCGAAATATTTCTCGATGACCGGCTGGCGTGTCGGCTGGATGGTGGTGCCTGCCGACATGGCGCGTGCGGTCGAATGCCTGGCGCAGAACCTCTACGTCTCGCCGCCGACGCTGTCGCAACACGCCGCGATCGCCGCGTTCGACTGCCTGACGGAGCTCGACGCCAACGTCGCGCGCTATGCCGAAAATCGTGCGCTGCTGCTGCGCGCGTTGCCGGAAGCGGGCTTCGACCGGCTCGCGCCGTCGGACGGCGCGTTCTATCTGTATGCCGACGTCGCGCATCGCACCAACGACAGCGAGGCATTCTGCCGCCGCCTGTTGCACGAAACCGGCATAGCGCTGACCCCCGGCACGGATTTCGATCCGCGGCGGGGCCGCGCGACTCTTCGGCTGTGTTACGCCGGTTCGGCCGCCACCATTGCCGAAGCGGCGCGCCGGCTCAAGGCGTGGCGCGGATGAGCGTCGCGGTCAGCGACGCCACCAGCCTTTCTTCGGGGAGCTCGCCGGCCCGGTGACGTCGTGCGCCGGCGGGACATTGTGCTGGACCGGCTGCCGCTCGGGTTCGGCGGGTGCCGGCTCCGGTGCAGCTTCAGGTGCCGATGCCCGCGGCGGCGGCTCATAGGCTGAAGGCGTCGACGGCTGCGGTGCTTCAGCGGGCGGCGTATAGCGCTCGGCAGGTGGGGTGAACGGCTCCGCCTCGTGCGGCACCGCTGCGCTCATGCCTTCGGCGCCGACCGGTTCGCCGGATATCGGTTCATTGCCACGATGCTCGCCGCCGCGACCGCGCCGGCGACGACCGCCGCGGCGACCACGCCGACGCCGACGCCGACCGTCATCGGGCTGACCCGGCTGTGCCGTGGACTCGTGGCCGGGCTGCGGGTGTACCGATTCTGCGCCATGCGGCGGCTGTTCCTCGTGCGACGGTGGAGGCTGGGTGCTTTCGTTCTCGCCGAGTTCCTCGTCGCTGCCGCCCGCGACATAACCGGGCTCTCCCGGCAGCAAGGCAAAAGAGGGCCTGAATCCGCGCTCCGGCTGCGGCTGCGGTCCGGTGCCGCGCGGCTCGACGGGCACCTGATCCTGGCCTTCGCCGCCGTGGATCGGCGCCTCGCCATGGCGCCCGCGACCGCCGCGGCGACCGCGCCGGCGCCGTCGGCGCCGCTGGTTGCCGGATTCGGCCTCGGCCTGGCCGTGCTCGCGGTGGTCGGTGATGTGGCCGCGACCCTCTGCGGGTTCGGCGTCGGCCGCCATCTCGGAAATGGGCTCGGATGTCTCTCGAACCGTGTCAGTTCCGGATTCGACAGTTTCGGTTTCTGTCTCCTCGATCGGCTCAGACGGCACCGGCGTCACCGGCATCGCTGCGACCTCCGACGGCGTCAGCGCGCGCATCCGTTCGAGCTTGTACTGCGGCGGGATGAGCCCCGCGTCGGTCTTGATGAAAACACGCATGCCGTAGCGCGCCTCGATCTGCGGCAGCGTCGCGCGCTTCTGATTGAGGATGTAGAGACCGACCGCATCGGGAACTGCGACGCTGATTTCACCCGAGCGGCGGCGCACGCCTTCCTCCTCGATGGCACGCAGCACGTGCAGTGCCGTCGATTCGGTGGAACGGATGTAACCGGTGCCGCCGCAATGCGGACAGGGCTGGGTCGAGGTTTCGATCAACGACGGCCGCAGGCGCTGCCGCGACAACTCGAGCAGCCCGAACGGGCTGATGCGGCCGATCTGGATGCGCGCGCGGTCCTGGCGCATCGCCTCCTTGAGGCGACGCTCGACGGCGTGCTGGTTGCGCGAGACCTCCATGTCGATGAAATCGATGACGATCAGGCCGGCGAGATCCCGGAGCCGTAGCTGGCGTGCGATTTCGTCCGCTGCCTCGAGGTTAGTCTTGGTTGCGGTCTCCTCGATGTTGCGTTCGCGCGTCGAGCGTCCCGAGTTGACGTCGATCGAGACCAACGCTTCGGTCGGATTGATGACGATATATCCGCCGGACTTGAGCTGCACCGTCGGCGAATGGATTGCGTCGAGCTGTCCCTCGATCGGATAGCGCTGGAACAGCGGTACGTTGGGATCGCGATAAAGCTTCACGCGCCGGGCGTGATCCGGCATCAGCATTTGCATGAACGAGCGGGCATTGTGGTACCCCGCCTCGCCGTCGACAGCGATCTCCTCGATGTCGCGGCTGTAGAGGTCGCGCATCGCGCGCTTGATGATATTGCCTTCCTCGTAGATCAGCGCCGGCGCGGTCGATTTGAGCGTGAGCTCGCGAATGTCGTCCCACAAACGGCGCAGATACTCGAGATCGCGCTCGATTTCCGGCTTGGAGCGTTCGCTGCCGGCGGTGCGGACGATGACGCCCATACCCTCCGGCACTTCGAGATCGCTCATCAAATCCTTGAGACGGCGGCGATCGTTGGCACTGGTGATCTTGCGCGAGACGCCGCCGCCACGCGGCGTGTTCGGCATGAGCACGCAATAGCGGCCGGCGAGCGAGATATAGGTCGTCAGCGCCGCGCCCTTGTTGCCGCGCTCCTCCTTGGTGACCTGCACCAGCATGATCTGTCGGCGCTTGATCACTTCCTGAATCTTGTAGTGACGGAACGGCCGCCGGAGCGGTCGGCGTGCTTCCTCGATCTCGTCACCGCCGACGGTTTCGACGTTGATTTCGGCCGGCGGAGCCGGAGTTTCGTCGGTTCGCGCACTATCGGCAGCAGGCGGCTCATCGGACGACGCCGCTTCGTGTTCGCCGGCCGCCAGCGGCTCGCCTTCCGACTGAGAAAGGTCCTCGGCCATGTCGTGCGCGGCGACTGTCTCGTCAACGGAGCCGACATCGTCGTGATCGTGTGCGCGATCCTGATCGTGGTCGTCGTGACCGAATTCGTCGTGCGCGTCGGATTCCATCTCCGGCGCGGATTCAGCAACGTCGAGCGGTCCGCTCGATAGCTCTTCGTGATGCGCGTCGAGTGCCGCGCGTTCCCGACCTTCGGGCGCTTCCAGTCGCACGTCGATACCGGCCTCTTCGCGTTCTTCCTCGCGCAGATTCTCGGCAACCTCGGCGACACGCTCGGCCTCGAGCGCCGCCTCGCGGTCAGCCATCGGAATCCGATAGTAGTCGGGATGGATTTCGTTGAAAGCGAGGAAGCCGTGGCGATTGCCGCCGTATTCCACGAATGCCGCCTGGAGCGACGGCTCAACGCGCGTCACCTTGGCGAGGTAGATGTTTCCCTTGATCTGCTTCTTAGTCGATGTCTCGTAGTCGAATTCGACGAGACGATTGCCGTCGAGCACGACGACCCGTGTTTCTTCCGGGTGAGCGGCATCGATGAGCATGCGCTTGGTCATGCGGAACTCCGAGGTGCGCGCAGGCGCCCGCGCGAAGAACGGGCGGTGGCGTCAACCTGATGGCTACGAAGCTGGCGGCGCAACCCGTTCGATATTGGAGCCGGGTTGGAGCGAGGGGCATTTCAAGGCTCTCTGGCTGCCGCAAGCCGGCCACGGGCCGGCGCAGGCTTCTGGGTTTGATCAAACCGCGTGGTCCTTTGGCGTCCCGGCGGGGTGCGTCGCCGCATCCCGAACCGCCGCGTCGCCCTCTTCGGCCTTAGGCCAGAAGCGGACTGCAGTTATTTCGCAGACTCAGGATACAGGCCGTGCCACCCCGCGGCAACCGCCTCGTGCGCCGGTCTGATCTGAGGCCGAAACCGGCACTTCGCGGCCACGCCGGCGCTTTTACTCTTGGAAAGCCGGCGCGATGGGGTCATAAAGCCCGCGTTAGATCGCGCGTCGCCGGCACGGGTCGTAGCGCACGCCGATTGGCGGCCATGGCGCCCGGAATATGACCAAGCTCTTGAAAATCCTGTTCGTTTTTGTGCTGTTCGGCGGCGTCATTGGTGCCGGCGTAGCCGGCCTGACGGTTTGGTATTTCGGTCGCGACCTGCCCGATTACCAGCAACTCACGAACTATCAGCCGCCCGTGGTGACGCGAGTCTACGCCGGCGACGGACGGCTGCTCGCCGAGTACGCCAACGAGAAACGCGTCTTCGTGCCGGTAGGCGCAATGCCGCCGCTGGTGATCCATGCCTTCTTGGCTGCCGAGGATCGCAACTTCTATTCCCATCCCGGCATCGACCCGCTGTCGATGGTGCGCGCCGCGATTACCGACCTGTTCCGGCTTGCCGAGCATCGTCGCCCCGTCGGTGCGTCCACCATCACGCAGCAGGTCGCGAAGAACTTTCTGCTGAACAACGAGCTCTCGATAAAACGCAAGATCCGCGAGGCCCTCATCTCCATCCGCATGGAGCAGGTGATGAGCAAGGATCGCATCCTCGAGCTCTATCTGAACGGCATCTATCTCGGCGGTGGTACTTATGGCGTCGCGGCGGCCGCGCTCAACTATTTCAACAAATCGCTCGACCAGCTCGATGTGCAGGAAGCGGCGTTCCTGGCGGCGCTGCCCAAGGCGCCGAACAACTACAATCCGCAGCGCCATCCGGAAGCCGCCAAGGATCGGCGCGACTGGGTGATTGATCGCATGGCCGATGCCGGATTCATCACGCCGCAGCAGGCGAGCGAGGCGAAGGCCCTGCCGATCGTGCTGCGCCAGCGCGGCGCCACCGAAATGGCGCGCGCTGATTATTTCAGCGAGGAAGTGCGTCGCGAGCTACTGGAGCGCTACGGCGACCGAACGGTTTATCAAGGCGGGCTGTTGGTCCGCACCAGCCTCGATCCGACGCTTCAGACCGCGGCCGACAAATCGCTGCGCGACGCGCTCGAGGCTTACGACCGGCGTCACGGCTGGCGCGGGCCAGTGGCGCATGTTGCGATCGATGGTGATTGGCAGGCGCTTCTCGCCGCCGTGCCGGTGCCGGCGGGCGCAGCCGATGTGGGCTGGTCCTTGGCTGTCGTGCTTTCCACCGACCGCGATGCCGCAATGATCGGCTTTGCCAATGGTGCGCAGGGTCAAATCCCTTATGACGCGTTGCGTTGGGCGCGGAAGAAACTCAGCGACGATGCGGTCGGTCCGGTCCCAGCGACGTCGGCGGCGGCGGTATCGGCTGGGGACGTAGTTTTGGTTGAGCGGCTGGGTGGGTCTGGGAAGGTCTATGGGCTTCGGCAGATACCGGAGGTTTCGGGTGCGCTGGTGGCGCTTGATCCGCATACGGGCCGGGTTTTGGCGATGAGCGGGGGCTTCAGCTATGCGATGAGCCAGTTTGACCGGGCGA
>DATLUT010000002.1:0-4899 GCA_035532975.1 Allostellaceae bacterium | reverse complement strand
CGGCCCGTTGCTGGCGAAGCGGCGCCGGGTGAGCTGCAGCGCGGACGGGGTGTCGCCGAAATCGGCTTCGCGCGCAGCGGCCGCGTAACCGCGCTGGCGCGGCTTTATCAGCGCGCACCCTGCCGCGTTCTCTTCCCCCATGCCGAGGCGGGCGAGCCGATGCTGGCGGCGCTGCTCACCACTTCGGGCGGCCTCGCCGGCGGCGATGCAATCCACATCGGTGTTACGGCAGACGCTGGCGCCTCGTGCACAATCGTCTCGCAGGCGGCGGAAAAAATTTATCGGTCGCTCGGCCCGGATGCAGCGGTGGCAACGACACTCGTGGTCGAGCATGGCGCTTACCTTGAATGGCTGCCGCAGGAAACCATCCTGTTCGACGGTGCGCGGCTGAAGCGGCGGCTCACAGCCACCCTCGCGCCCGAGGGCCGGTTGTTGGCTTGCGAGATGCTGGCTTTCGGTCGCACCGCGCGCGGCGAACGCCTGACAAACGGGCGGTGGTTCGATGCTTGGGAAATCCGACGCGGCGGCACGCTCGCCTGGTCGGATGCGATTACGCTTGAAGACGATATCGACGCGACGATCACTTCACCTTTCGCCTTTGCCGGAGCAGCCGCCTTGGCGACGGCGCTTTATGCCGGCGCCGACGCGGAACACCACATCGCAACCGCGCGCAGCTTGGCCGAGAACGGCGCATCGCGCGGCGGTGCGAGCCTGATCGGCGGCGTTCTGGTGGCGAGGTTCCTCGGCGGCTCGGCCCAGGCGGTCCGAGCCGATCTCGCCCGCTATCTTTGCGGCATGCGGCAGGCCGTGGCCGGCCTTCCGGCGCGCCTGCCGCGTCTTTGGCAAAGCTGACTTCGGGAGCGGAAGCGATGAATTTGATGCCGCGCGAGAAGGACAAGTTGTTGATTGCGATGGCCGCCATCGTCGCGCGCAAACGGCTCAAGCGCGGGGTAAAGCTCAATCATCCCGAGGCGGTCGCCCTGATTACCGATTTCGTCGTCGAAGGAGCACGCGACGGCCGCGCCGTCGCCGATCTAATGCGCGACGGGGCCGGAGTGCTGAGGCGCTCGCAGGTGATGGAGGGCGTGCCCGAGATGATCCGCGAAGTTCAGGTCGAAGCGACCTTTCCCGACGGCACCAAGCTCGTCACCGTTCACCAGCCGATCCGCTGAAGGCGCCGCGCATGATTCCCGGAGAAATCCTAACCAAGGCGGGTGAAATCGAGATGAACGCGGGACGCAAGACCGTCGCGCTCGACGTTGCCAATACCGGCGACCGGCCGATCCAGGTCGGCTCGCATTACCATTTCTTCGAGACCAATCCGGCGTTGCGTTTCGACCGCGCCAAGGCCAAGGGCTTTCGCCTCGATATCCCGGCCGGCACCGCGACGCGATTCGAACCCGGCCAGACGCGCACGGTCCAGCTCGTGGCCTATGCCGGCGCGCGTGTTGTCCATGGGTTTCGCGCCGCAATTTCGGGTGGCCTGAAGGACTGATGCCATGAGCACACGCCTGTCGCGCGGCGCCTATGCCGGCATGTTTGGCCCCACGACCGGCGACCGAGTGCGTCTTGCCGATACCGAGCTCTTCATTGAGGTCGAAAGCGATCGCACGATTTACGGCGAAGAGGTGAAGTTTGGCGGCGGCAAGGTGATCCGCGACGGCATGGGCCAGAGCCAGTGCAGCCGCGCTCAAGGTGCGGTGGATACAGTGATCACCAACGCGCTCATCCTCGACCACTGGGGGATCGTCAAGGCAGATATCGGGATCAGCGACGGCCGCATAGCCGCGATCGGCAAGGCCGGCAATCCCGATGTTCAGCCCGGCATCGACATCGTCATTGGGCCCGGTACCGAGGCGATCGCCGGCGAAGGTAAGATCGTCACCGCCGGCGGCGTCGACACGCACATCCATTTCATTTGTCCGCAGCTCATCGAAGAGGCGCTGTACTCCGGCGTCACCACCATGATGGGCGGCGGTACCGGCCCGGCGGCGGGCACCGCGGCCACCACTTGCACGCCGGGGCCGTGGCATCTGGCTCGCATGATCGAGGCGGCCGAAGGCCTGCCGATGAATCTGGGCTTCTTCGGCAAGGGCAATGCGTCACAGCCCCAGGCCCTCGCCGAGCAGATCGAGGCCGGCGCCTGCGGCTTGAAACTGCATGAAGACTGGGGCACGACGCCTGCGGCGATCGATAACTGTCTCGCTGTGGCCGAGAAATACGACATACAGGTGGCGATCCACACCGACACGCTCAACGAATCGGGGTTCGTCGAGGACACGATCGCCGCCTTCAAGGGTCGCACGATCCACGCTTTCCATACCGAAGGTGCGGGTGGTGGCCATGCGCCGGATATCATCCGCGTCTGCGGCGAGTCCAATGTTCTGCCGTCTTCGACCAATCCGACGCGGCCCTACACCGTCAACACACTCGACGAGCATCTCGACATGCTGATGGTGTGTCACCATCTCGACTCCAAGATTCCGGAGGACGTCGCCTTCGCCGAAAGCCGCATCCGCCGCGAGACCATCGCCGCCGAAGACATCCTGCACGATCTCGGCGCCTTCTCGATGTTGTCCTCCGACAGTCAGGCGATGGGACGTGTCGGCGAGGTCGTCATTCGCACCTGGCAAACCGCCGACAAAATGAAGCGCCAGCGCGGGCGCTTGAAAGAAGAGACCGGCGACAACGACAATCTTCGCGCCAAACGGTATGTGGCCAAATACACCATCAACCCTGCCATCGCGCAGGGCATCGCGAAACATGTGGGTTCGGTCGAGGCGGGCAAGTTCGCCGATCTCGTGGTCTGGTCGCCCGCCTTCTTCGGCGTCAAACCCGACCTCATTCTGAAGTGCGGCAGCATCGCGGCCGCGCCGATGGGCGATCCCAACGCGTCGATCCCGACACCGCAGCCCGTGCATTACCGGCCTATGTTCGCGTCTATCGGCAAAGCGCTCACGTCGAGCGCCCTGACGTTCCTCAGCCGCGCCGCCGTACAATCGGGCCTGGCCGGCAAGCTCGGCCTGGCACGGCCGGTCGTCGCAGTCGAGAACACGCGCGGCGGCATCTCGAAAAAAAGCATGGTGCACAATAATCTGACCCCGAAAATCGAAGTCGATCCGGAAACCTACGAAGTGCGCGCAGACGGCATGCTTCTGACCTGCGAGCCCGCCACAGTGCTGCCGATGGCGCAGCGTTATTTCCTCTTCTGATCCGATGTTGCGCGTGCTCAAGACCGAGCGGGCGGGTCGATGGCCGCGGCAAAAATCACGGGGAACGGTGACCCTCGATTACGACAGTCGCTATCGCCGGCGGCTGAAGCTGACGAGCGATCAGGGCAAGGATTTCCTGCTCGATTTGCCTGCGGCTACCGCGCTTGGCGATGGTGATGGTCTGGAGCTGAGCGATGGCAACTGGCTCGAGGTACGAGCGGCAGCCGAAGCCCTGCTGGAAGTCCGTGCGCAGACGCCGGAGCTGCTTTGCCGTATCGCTTGGCATATCGGCAACCGTCACCTGGCGGCGGCGATCGAGGAGGATCGTATCTTGATCCGCGATGACCATGTCATCGCGGAAATGCTCGCCGGTCTTGGCGCTACGCTACGCCGGATTCACGCGACGTTCTCGCCGGAAGGCGGAGCCTATGCCGTCCAGGCTTCCGGTCGACACGACCATCATGACCATGCGCATGGCCACGATCACTGAATCCGGGCTCTATAAGCTGATGACTTGGCTGTCGCCAGCCTATCCACTCGGCGCGTTCAGCTACAGCCACGGCATTGAATACGCTGTCGAAGCGGGGTTGGTGCGCGACGCAGCCGGCTTGCGGGATTATGTCGCGAGCGCAGTGACCGCGGGCGCGGGCCGCAGCGATGCAGCGCTGTTCGCAGCGGCGTGGCGGGCGGTCGTTGACACCGACGCGGCGCGGTTCGACGCGATCGCCGACCGGGGCGCCGCATGGCGCGGCAGCGCCGAGACCGCGCTCGAAAGCGCAGCACAAGGCGCCGCCTTTCTGGCGACGACGCGCGCCGCGTGGCCGCATCCCACGCTCGATGCCTTGGCGCTGCGGCGCAATCATGCCGTGGTGCTGCCGGTCGCAGTCGCCGCCGCCTGCGCCGCACATGGCATAGCGCTGGCACCTGCCTTGGCGGCTTATCTCCACGCCTTCGCCGCCAATCTGATCTCGGCGGGTGTCCGGCTCATTCCACTGGGGCAGACGGAGGGCCAGGGCGCGATCGCGGCGCTCGAACCGGTGATCGCCGCCACGGTGACCAGGGCCCAGACGACACCCCTCGAGGAAACCGGGACATCCGCACCGCTACTCGATTGGTGCTCGATGCGGCACGAAACGCAGTACACAAGGCTGTTCCGCTCATGACGGTCGGAGCCCATGGCCCATTGCGCGTCGGCATCGGTGGCCCGGTCGGCTCGGGCAAGACGGCGCTGGTCGATCGCTTGTGCAAGCATATGCGCGATCGCTATGAGATCGCCGTGGTCACCAACGACATCTACACCAAGGAGGATGCCGAGTTCCTGACGCGCGCTCAGGCGCTGACTTCGGAACGCATCGTCGGGGTCGAGACCGGAGGCTGTCCCCACACCGCGATCCGCGAGGACGCTTCGATCAACCTCGCGGCGGTGCACGACATGTCCAAGCGGTTTCCGAAGCTCGATCTTATCTTCATCGAATCGGGCGGCGACAACCTGGCCGCTACCTTCAGCCCCGAACTCGCCGATATCACCATCTACGTGATCGATGTCGCGGCCGGCGACAAGATTCCGCGCAAGGGTGGTCCCGGCATTACGCGCTCGGATCTGCTGATCATTAACAAGATCGATCTAGCGCCGCTCGTCGGTGCGAGCCTTGAGGTGATGGATCGCGACGCCCGCAGGATGCGTGGC
>DATLUT010000001.1:0-2874 GCA_035532975.1 Allostellaceae bacterium | reverse complement strand
GACGCGACGGCGTGCGGCCGTGAGCGGCACAACCCTGACGCTCGATTCCATCGCCTCGTTCCTGGCGGGCATCGGCCTGTTCTTTATTGGGATCAAGGGCATCAGCGGCAATATGGGCGAGCTCGCGGGACGGCGGCTCCGCCACTGGGTGACGCTGTCGACTGGTCACCCCGCGCTCGCCGCGAGCGTCGGTCTGATCTCCGGCGCGCTCACGCAGAGCACCAACGCCGTCACCGTGATCCTGATCAGCCTGGCCAAGGCAGATCTCATCACCATCGGCGAGTCCGCGCCGATCCTTGCGTGGTCGAACGTCGGCACCGCCGTACTGGTGATGATCGCGGCGATCGACATTCACCTTTTCGTTCTCGCGCTGATCGGCGCCGTCGGAATTTGCTTCTACCTGAACCTGGATCGATCGGCGCGCTGGCGGCCATTGGTCTCGACATCCTTCGGTGCGGCGATGCTCTTTCTCGGCCTCGAGCTCATGCGCGATGCCTCGCATCAGCTCGACGCCATGTACTGGGCGCGCGACTTCCTCGCGATCGCGGTGCGCGCGGCGCCGACCGCACTGCTCGCCGGCATCGCCGGCGCGGTCGTCACGCAATCCTCGGCGGCGATATCAGTCATGGTCGTGGCGATGGGAATGGCGGGGTTGCTCACGCTCGAACAGTCGGCGCTGCTGGTCTTCGGCGCCAGCATCGGATCGGGCATCGCCACGTACTTCATGGGGCTGCGGATCGCCGGTAAGGCGCGACAACTCGCCATTCTCCAGGCATTGTTCAAGACGCTCGGCGTCCTTCTGCTGCTGCCGTTGTTTTTCATCGAGCGCACCTTCGGCGTGCCGCTGATCGTCGGTGCTGCGCGCGCGATCGCCGTTGGCATTTCGCATCAAGTGGCGTTGATCTATCTCGCGTGCCAAGTCGCCGCGGTCGTCATCCAAGTCCTGTTCGGACGGGCCCTTCTGCCGTTGCTGGGGCGACTATCGCCGGCCTCGGCGGAGGAAAGCCTTTCGGCGCCACATTATCTCTATGCCGACGCACTCAGCGAGCCGGCGAGCGCCTTGGCGCTGGTCGATCGTGAACAGGTCCGCGTCGCCAGCCTGATGCCGCTACATCTCGGCATCGCGGAGCATCTGGAGGGTGCCGCAAGGACGCTGCGCCGCGAATCCGTGCTCGCGGTCGCCACGACCCTCGCCAAAGCGATCGGCCGCTTCCTCGACGATCTGACCGATACCGGCGCCAGCCGCGACGTGCTCGAGAGCGCCGCCAATCGCGCGGGTTTCAATGGATTGCTGCTCGAGATCCATGAATCGTTGGGCGAGCTCGCGCTGCTGCTGACACGGCCGTTCGAGGATGCGGCAATGCGTTCCCTGGCGGAAAACATAACCCAGGGACTAGGCGCGCTGTTACTGACCGCCGAGGAAACCTGCCGCACGCGCAACGCCGATGAGATTGCGCTGCTGCGGACGCTGACATCGGAACGCGAAGGCCTCGTCGACAGCCTGCGTCGCCGGGTGATCGCGACCAGCAACGCATTATCCGCGCACGATCAGGAATCGCTGTTCGCGATCACAAGCTTGCTTGAACGCGTGGTGTGGTTGTTGCGCCGCTACGGCCGCTATCTCGCCGCACAGACCGAACAGACCGAAGCCGAAGCCGACGCCGGGCAAGAGCCGGAGAAACTGCCGGACCGCGCGGCGGTCGACAGCACGCCGGCAACGCCGACCTGAAGCGCCATCCAAGTGCATTAGGCCGCGAGCGGCTCCAAGCGCAGCTGCGATGCCGCGCGATTGCGAAGCCGCGCCGAAGGCGCTTCAGGTCACAAAAAGAACACCGTCCATCGAATGTCCTCGGAATGGCGCCAGGCCCGCGTTGCCGATTTTGGTGCATTGCAAAAATGGCAGAGGGGTTGCCCTGCCTGAGTGCGTAGAATTCGCATAGCCTGTTCGGAGAATCGGAATAATGCGTAATCCCCGCTTCGATGAGATGAGCGCCTTCGCGGCGATCGCCGAGCGCCGTTCCTTTGCCAAGGCAGCGGTGGCTCTCGGCATGTCCCCATCGACGCTCAGCCAGACGATCCGCGAGCTCGAGGAACGCCTCGGCGTACGCCTGCTCAACCGCACGACGCGCAGCGTCGCACCGACCGAGGCCGGCGAGCGGCTGCTCGAGCGCCTGCGCCCGCTGATCGCCGACTTCGACGCGGCGGTCGACACGGTCCGCGCGTTTCGCGACAAGCCGGCCGGGCTCATCCGCCTGACCGTGCCGCCACCGGCGGCAAGCTTCGTGCTGGCGCCGGCGCTCCAGCGCTTCTTCGCCGCGTATCCGGACATTCGACTCGATATTTCGGTCGACCCCGCCCTGGTCGACATCGTCGCCAGCCGCTTCGATGCCGGCATTCGCTTTGGCGACCGCATCGACCGCGACATGATCGCGGTCCGCATTTCCGACCCGATCCGGCGTGTTGTGGTCGCGGCGCCCAGCTACCTCGCGCGGCATCCGGCTCCGGCAACGCCGCGCGATCTCGCTCATCACAGCGCGATCCGTTTCCGCTTGCCGGGCGGCGGTTTCATTCCATGGCGTTTCCAGGAGACCGGCAAAGGCTTCGAAGCGACGCCGGAGGGCACGCTGATCGTCAACGATCCGGATGTGGCGGTGCGCGCGGCGCTCGACGGCGTCGGCCTGCTCTATACGAGCTGGCATTACGTCAAGGATGGCGCCACGGATGGACGGCTGGTGCAGCTGTTCGAGGATTGGCTGCTGCCGGATACCGACGAGTTCTTCCTCTATTATCCGAGCCGGCGCCACGTACCGGCGCCGCTGCAAGCGCTGATCAATTTCCTGCGGGAAAATCTGAAGAACGGACAGAACGGCGCGC